>JAFAAX010000182.1 GCA_023426345.1 Actinomycetes bacterium | reverse complement strand
GGGCGGAAGGGAGCGGGAGCCTCGTCGGGTCCCGCCGCGCCCGCGGGGCGCGCGCCCGTCGGGGCGAAGGACGGCGGCTGCGCGGCGGCGCCCGACCGGCCGCGCGGCGCGTAGGAGGGAGGCTGGCTGGACGGGGCATCGCGTCCGGCGGAGGGCGCATTCGAGTACCCGCCCTCGACGTCCGCGTGCCGGCGGCGCGCGCCCGTCGGGCGGTCGACCGGGGGCTGCTGGCCGGGGATCCCGCGATCCGAGATCGACTCGCGGCGCACGCCCGGCTCCTCGCGGCGGGGCGCCTGGCCGGCGGTCGGCTCCGACTGGCGTCCGCCCGCGTGCCGCGCCTCGTCGGCGGAGGGACGCCGGCGGTCCGAGCGGGGCGAGAACGAGGGGGGAGGCGTGGACACGGTCAGTCTCCCTCAGGGATCCGCCGGGCGCCCGCCGGCAGGCGGGGACGGGCCCCGTCCCCCTCGCGCGCCGCCGTCTGTCCGCTCATGGCCGCGATCCTATCGCGGGGCCGCCGAGGTCTCCGCGACCTTCCGGGCCAGCGCCGCCCCCTTGTCCATCGCCACCGCCCGCAGGTCCTGCTGGAACCGCCGCATCCGCCCGCGCAGCGCCTCCGCGTCGCGACCCTCGCCGGCGCCGAGGATCCTGACCGCCAGCAGTCCGGCGTTGCGCGCCCCTCCCACGGAGACCGTGGCCACGGGGACGCCGGCGGGCATCTGCACGATCGACAGCAGGGAGTCCACCCCCTCCAGGTGCGCCAGGGGCACGGGCACGCCGATGACGGGGAGTTCGGTGAGCGCGGCCAGCATCCCCGGCAGGTGGGCCGCCCCTCCTGCGCCGGCGATGAGGACGCGCAGCCCGCGGGTGGAGGCGGCCCGCCCGTAGGCGACCATGTCCTCAGGCATCCGGTGGGCGGAGACGACTCCGATCTCCGCGGCGATCCCGAACTCGGCCAGCGCGTCGACGGCGGGCCGCATCGTCGCCCAATCCGAGTCCGAGCCCATGACGACCCCGACGCGGGGGCGGTCGCCCGTCGCCGTCAGGACGGGCCCGTCGGGGGCAGGGGACGGTGAGGCGGAGGACGGGGACGTCCGCTGGGTGTCCATGGGGTCTCCTTCGAGGGCGCGTCCGGTCGTTCTGATAGACCTTACTCATGCGCGGGACGGATCGCCGCGCAGCGCCGCGACGGCCGCCTCCGCCTCCGCCCGGGCGATCCTCCAATCGTCGCCGCACACGGTGACATGGCCGAGCTTGCGGCCCGCTCTCACCTCTTTGCCGTAGAGGTGGACGCGGACCCGGGGCGAGACCGCGAGCGCCCGGGCCAGGCCCGCCGACGGATCCGGCAGGTCGCTGCCGAGCAGGTTGACCATCACGCACCACGGGTCGCGCGGGGCCGTGGCGCCCAGCGGCAGATCCAGCACGGCCCGCAGGTGCTGTTCGAACTGGCTGGTCACCGCGCCGTCGATCGTCCAGTGCCCGGAGTTGTGCGGACGCATCGCGAGCTCATTGACCAGCACCCGCCGGCCGGAGGGGGCGTCCCGGTCGGGACGGACGAACATCTCGACGGCGAGCACGCCGGTGACCCCGAGGTCCCGGGCGATGGCCTCTCCGATGTCCCGGGCCTCCGCCGCGAGCCGCGGGTCGAGTTCGGGCGCGGGGGCGACGACGACCGAGCACACGCCCTGGGCCTGGATCGTCTGGGCGACCGGCCAGGAGCGGACCTCGCCCGACGGGCTGCGAGCCAGGAGCGCCGCGATCTCGCTGGTGAAAGGCACCTTCTCCTCGGCCAGCAGCGGCCCGCCCGAATGGGCGAACCAGTCGTCGGCGCCGCGGGGGCCGTCGACCATCCGCACCCCGTGCCCGTCGTAGCCGCCCACGGGGGTCTTGACGATGACGGGCCATCCGACCTGCTCGCCGAACCGGACCAGGTCGTCCGCGCCGTCCAGGCGCGCCCACCGGGGGCAGGGCACGCCCAGCGCCGTCAGACGTTCGCGCATGACGAGCTTGTCCTGGGCGAACCGCAGCGCCGAGGCCGACGGGCGGATCGGCAGGGCGGGCGGGAGGGCCGCCAGGACGGACGCCGGAACGTGCTCGTGCTCGAAGGTGAGGACATCGGCGCCCTCGACCAGGGACCGCACGGCGTCGGCGTCCGCCGCCTCACCGACCGGGGCGTCGACGACGACCTGCCCGGTCGACCCGTCCGAGGCCTCGACCAGCGCTCTCAGGTCGACGCCGAGGGCGATCGCGCTCTCCTGCATCATCCGCGCCAGCTGGCCGCCGCCGACCACGGCGACCACGGGCCTGTCCAGGGGTGGGATGTCCGACACGGGGACAACCTATCGCGCGGCGTCCGACCGCGGCCGGCCGATCCGGCGGATGGTCCCCGGGGCGGCCTCCATGACGGGCGGCGGCGCGGAAGCGGACGACGGCGGACGAGGGACGCCTACGATCATGACGGGCGGCGGCGCGGAAGCGGACGACGGCGGACGAGGGACGCCTACGATGCTCGGGTGACCTTCGACGCCTCCACCGCCGCTCGGCTGCCCGGCCTCCGCCGCCTGCGCCCCGCCCAACGCGCGCAGATCGTCGAGATCGCGCGGTTCCTCCTGGTGGGCGGCATGAACTGGATGGTCGACCTGGCTGTCTTCAACCTGGTCCGGGCGCTCAGCGGCGGCCGGTGGGTGCTCCTGGCGAAGGTCTGCGCCGTCGCCGTGGCCACCGTGTTCTCCTGGGTCCTCAACCGCCACTGGACGTTCGCCGCGCGCGCCACCGACGCGCCCGCCCGCGAGCTCGGCGGATTCGTCCTGGTCAATGTCCTCGGCATGGCACCCCCGCTCGTCTGCCTGGGCGTCTCCCACTACCTCATGGGCCTCACGGGCCCGCTGGCGGACAACGTCTCCGCCAACGTCGTCGGCCTGATCCTCGGCACGATCCTGCGCTACCTCGGGTACCGGTTCTTCGTCTTCACCGGTTCCGGCCAGCAGGGCCGCCCTCGTCCCTGAGCCCGATCAGAACCGCCGGGACCGCCGGCCCATCGACACCAGCGGGCCCTCGGGCATCACGCGGTCGGGATCCAGGGAGGCCGGGATGGCGGCCAGCGACACGGTGAACACGGGAGGGCGCCGCGCCGTGAGCTCGAGGCGCCCACCCATGCCCTGCATGAGGTCGTGGGCCAGCCCCAGGCCGATCCCCGTGGAGCCGTGGCCCGAGACGCCGTACTGGAAGACGTCGGGCGCCAGGTCGTCGTCGACGCCCTCGCCCTCGTCGGAGACGTCGATCATCACACCCCGCTTGTTCGAGGAGCGGCGCGCGACGACGCGGGTGGTGCCCGCCCCGTACCGCAGGGCGTTCTCGATGAGGGTGGCGAGCACCTGGATGAGCTTCGCCTCGTCGGCCAGGACCGGCACGGCCGCCTCGTCGGTGAAGACCAGCGCGCGCCCGGCCTTCTCGAACGCCTCCTCCCACTCCTCGCGCAACGCGTTGAAGACCTCCAGGACGTGGAGGGCGGCCGTCTGCCCCCCGGCGCGCGCGTTCGCGTCGAGCAGCTCCGTGACGACCTGCGTCATCCGCTCGACCTGCTCGAGGGAGCGCCGGGCCTCCTGGCGGACCTCCTCCTCGGTGGAGACCATCTCGATCTCCTCCAGGCGCATCGACAGCGCCGTCAGCGGGGTGCGCAGCTGATGGGAGGCGTCGGCCGCGAACTGGCGTTCGGCCGCCAGCCGACCGGCCATGCGCTCGCCCGTGCGGGCCAGCTCGTCCTGGACCAGGTCGATCTCCTCGATCCCCGAGGGCCTCACCCGGGCGCGGACCTGGCCGGAGCCGATCTGCTCGGCCTGGGCCGCCAGGTAGATCAGGGGGGCGGACAGCCGCCGGGAGAGCCGGTTCGCCATCGCGTAGCCCACCAGCAGGGAGGCGAGCATGCCCGCGACGAACACGGCGACCACCGCCGCCGCCCGGCGGATCGCCGGCCAGGCCGAGACCTCCATCCGGACCGTGGTGCCCAGCGAGGAGGACTGCACGGACGTCATCTTCGGCTTGCCCAGGGGGTCGCCGACGACGATGACGGTGCCCGCCGACCCCGACGCGGCCGCGTCGCCCGGCGCCGCCACGCGCGTCCAGGCCACGGGCTGGCTCGGGTCGAGGGGCATCGCCCAGGCCTCGACGATGGCGTCGGGGATCTCCTGGCCGGCGGCGACGCGCCGGTCGACGACGCGCAGGAGCGACAGGGCGCGCGTGTCGAGGTTGCGCTGCTCGCTCCCCCAGACCACCGCCGATCCCAGGATCGCCCCAGGGATGCCCAGCAGGAGGGCCACGACGGTGACGACCGTGAGGATCATCTGGACCGCGCGTCTGCGCACGAACCTCCTCCTTCCGTCACCGCGCCGCCCCCGCCCCCGTCCCGGTGGGACGAGGGGGCGCGGCCCGTCGGCGCGTGCGGGGGGCCGTCACCGGGATCGGCGCGGGCGGCCCGCCGCGTCAGTCCTTCCCGGTCTCGAACCGGAATCCCATGCCCCGCACCGTCGTGATGTAGCGGGCGTCGGCGGCGTCGTCGCCGAGCTTGCGCCGCAGCCACGACACATGCATGTCGAGGGTCTTCGTGGAACCCGTCGGCTCCGATCCCCAGACCTCGCGCATCAGCGCGTCGCGCTCGACGACGTTGCCGGCCTCGCGCACGAGGACGCGCAGCAGGTCGAATTCCTTGGCGGTGAGCTGCAGCTCGCGCTCGCCCACGAAGGCGCGATGGGCGGCGACGTCGACGCGGACGTCCTGGGCGGCCAGATCCGCGTCGGACGCGTCGCCGGTCGTGCGGCGCAGAAGCGCCCGGACGCGGGCCAGCAGCTCCGCCAGCCGGAAGGGCTTCGTCACGTAGTCGTCGGCGCCGGCGTCCAGGCCGACCACCATGTCGACCTCGTCGGTGCGGGCCGTCAGGATGAGGATCGGGACGGCGCGGCCCTGCGAGCGGATCTCCCGGGCGACGTCCAGGCCGTCGATGTCGGGCAGCCCGAGGTCGAGGACCACGAGGTCCGCCCCCTCGAGCTCCGACAGCGCGCCTCGGCCGGTTCCGTGCGCCCGGACCTCATAGCCCTCGCGTCCCAACGCGCGGGCGAGCGGTTCGGAGATGGCGGGATCGTCTTCGACGAGGAGCACGGTAGTCACCTGGGCATCCTATCTCGGCGCGCCTGTCTCTTTCACAATCCTTGACCGAGTAAAACGTCATTCAGGCTCTGAACGACCGGGAGGGCGCGGCCCACGGGCCGCGGGCGCTCACTCCTCCGCGCGCGAGAGCAGATAGGGCGAGACGGTGCCGAAACCGCGCAGCTCGGCGCTGGGGAACTCCTCCACGTCGTAGCCCGCGCCGCCCTTCCCGGCGGCGACGGCCGCCGCCGTCGCGGGATCCGTGAGGATCCGCCCGACCGGCGCGATGTCCACCAGTCGGGACGCCAGGTTGACCGGGGGGCCGAACACGTCGCCGGAGCGCGAGAACACATCGCCGCGGACGAAGGACGCGCGCACCGGCAGGATGTCGTCATCGGCTTGGAGGCGCTCGATGAGCGACGTGACGACCCGCAGGCCCGTCGGCAGATCGTCGGCGATGAAGAAGACCGCGTCCCCGATCATCTTGACCACGCGGCCGCCCGCCTCCGTCACGGCGTTGCGGGAGGCGTCCTCGAAGCGCTCGATGAGGCCGACCAGGCGCCCGCCCAGGATCGTCGAGGACGAGGTGTAGGACACCATGTCGACGAAGCCCAGGGAGCGGTTGAGGGGGAAGCGCCGCTTCGCGGACTCGCGTCCGCGGCGCGAGACCTCGCGGTCGACGCGCGACAGCAGGGCCTCCAGCTGGCGCTGCCAGGAGTAGACCAGGGTGCGGCCGAGGAAGTCCACGTGGTCTCGCATCTGGTCCAGGACGACCAGGCGCGCGGAGGTGTCGTCCAGGTCCATGCGGCGCGTCGCGTCCTCCACGAGCGCCTCGACCTGCCACAGCGCCAGACGGTCGGCGATGTGGGACTGGGCGCGCAGCAGGGACTTCCCCGTCGCCAGGTCGATGGCCCCCGAGTGCGTGAGCTCGTGCCACTGCCGGTAGGCCTCCGCGTCGCGCCGCGTGAACGCCACCTCGTCGGGGGCGACGGCCGGGAACCCCATGACCAGCCAGAAGTCCTCGACGTCGGCGATCTCGGCGCCGACCTGCTCGGCCAGGTCTCGGGCCGTCAACGTCGGCGCGCCCCCGAGCAGCAGGTCCTCGTACGCCTCGATCGTCGAGGTCCGCGCCGGGGCGTCCTCGGGCGGACGCGGCGCGGCGCCGTGCGAGTCGGGTGCGGGTGGGGGTGTCACGCTGGGTCATCCTTCGGATCGGGCGCGCGGTGCCCGGTGCGGCAGCGCGGGCAGGTGACGCGGGAGCATGGGACTGTGTCCGTTGTCACTGACCCAGGGTAGTGCCCCCGACCCGGCCTCGCGCGTGAACCCCGGCGGGCGGGTCGCCCTCGTCCGGGAGGAAGGGGCCCGGCTAGGCTGGGCCCGTGAACGCACAGACCCCCCGCGCCGCCTCCGCCCTCGACCAGGCCGCGGACCACTACGTCCGCGCCGTCGCCCGCATCAACCCGGTCGCGGCCACCGACTGGGGACTGCCCGGGACCCCGGGCGCCCTGCCCGACTACTCGCCGGCCGGCTTCGAGGAGCAGCTGCGCCTCGATCGCGGCCTCGTCGCCTCGGCGCAGGCCGCGGCGGCCCGCCCGGCGGACGCCGTGGATCGCGTGACGATCTCCGCCATCGTCGAGAGCCTGGGCGCCGCGATCGATCTGGCCGAGGCCGGCGAGGACCTGGCCGCCGTCAACAACATCGCGTCCCCCATCCAGGATGTCCGCGACAGCTTCGACCTGATGCCCCGCCAGACGCGGGAGGAGTGGCAGGACGTCGCGGACCGCCTCCATGCCGTCCCCGATGCGCTGTCGGGCTACGCGGAGTCCCTGCGGCTGGCGGCCTCCCGCGGGCTCATCGCCGCGCGCCGCCAGATCGGCATCGGCATCGAGGAGGCGCGCGCGGCGGCCTCCCCCGACGGGGTCCTCGCGGCCCTCGCCGAGGAGGGCGCGGCCGCTCCGGCGGTCGCCGACGGCACGGACGACCGGCTGGTCGAGGAGCTGCGGGACGGGGCGCGCGTCGCGGCGCAGGCCTACGAGACCCTCGCCGGCGTCCTCGCCGATGAGCTCCTGGACCGGGCGCCGGCCTCCGACGGCGTCGGCCGCGAGCGCTACCAGCGGTTCTCCCGCCAGTTCGTGGGCGCCGTGGTCGACCTGGACGAGACCTACGACTGGGGCCGCGACCAGCTCGCCGGCATTGACGCCGAGCAGCGCCGGATCGCCGCCGAGCTGTACGGGCCGGGCACCTCGGTGCGCGAGGCGATGCGCCGCCTCAACGACGAGCCCGCGCTGCAATTGCATGGCACGGCGGCGCTCAAGGAGTGGATGCAGGGCCTGGCGGATTCCGTCATCGCGGACCTCGACGGCGTCCACTTCGACATCCCCGCCCCGGCGCGCCGCATCGAGTGCCTGCTCGCGCCCTCGGCCAACGGCGGCATCTACTACACGGGCCCCTCCCAGGACTTCTCCCGACCGGGGCGCATGTGGTGGTCCGTCCCGCCGGGGGAGGACACGTTCCACACGTGGCAGGAGCGCACGACGGTCTTCCACGAGGGCGTCCCCGGCCACCACCTCCAGATCTCGCAGGCGATGTACGAGGCCGACTCCCTCAACCTCTATCGACGCCTGGCCTCCTGGAATTCCGGACACGGCGAGGGCTGGGCCCTCTATGCGGAGGGCCTGATGGCCGAGCTCGGCTACCAGGACGAGCCCGCGAACCGCATGGGGCTGCTCGATTCGATGCGGCTGCGCGCCGCGCGGGTGGTCCTCGACATCGGCGTCCACCTGGGGCTCCCCCGGCCCGACGGGTCCGGGCAGGCCTGGGACCGCGACTACGCGTGGTCCTTCCTCAAGGACAACGTGGCGATGGCGGACGGCTTCCTCGCCTTCGAGCTCAACCGCTACCTCGGGTGGCCGGGCCAGGCCCCGTCCTACAAGGTGGGCCAGCGCCTGTGGCAGGAGGCGCGGGAGGGCTACCTGTCCACCGCGGCGTCGCGCGGCGAAGAGCCCACGCTCAAGGCGTTCCACTCGAAGGCGCTCAAGCTGGGCGGCCTGCCCATGGCGACCCTGCGCGAGGCCGTCCTCGCATGACGGCGCCGGGTCGGGCGCCCGTCGGCATCCGCGTCGTGCTCGCCTCCCAGTCGCCCGCGCGCCTGGCGACGCTGCGGGCGGCCGGGATCACGCCCCTCGTGCGGGTCTCGCAGGTCGACGAGGACGCCGTCCTGTCCGCGCTGCCGGGCGGCCGCGCGTTCGCCGGAGGACCGACCGCCCCCGCCGACGAGGTCGCGGCCCTCGCCGCGGCCAAGTGCCGGGCCATCGCCGACGGCATCGTCTCGGGCGCGATCAGAGTCTACGAGGGCGACGCCCCCGCGCTGTCCGCCGGATCGGGCGGGCGAGGCGGCGGCCCGGACCGCCTGGTCGTCATCGGCTGCGACTCGATGCTGGAGATGGACGGGCAGATGCTCGGCAAGCCCCACTCCCCCGACGTCGCGCGCGCCCGCATCCGCCAGATGCGGAGCCGGTCGGCCGTCCTGTGGACCGGCCATCACGCCGCCGTCCTGGACGGGGACGCCGGGCCCCGCCGCTGGCGACTGGCCGGCGAGGCGGGCGCCGCGGCCTCCACCGTCGTCCATTTCGGCGGGATGTCAGAGGAGGAGATCGACGCCTACGTCGATTCCGGCGAGCCGCTCGAGGTCGCCGGATCCTTCACCGTCGACGGCCTGGGCGGGCCCTTCATCACGGGGATCGAGGGCGACTACCACTCCGTCGTCGGCCTGTCGCTGCCGCTCATGCGCGAGGTCCTGCGCGGCCTCGGGATCTTCTGGCCCGACCTGTGGGACGTCCGGCGCGGGACCGCCTCCTGACCACCCGGCCCGTGGAATCCATCGGGCCGGCCGCGG
Source organism: Actinomycetes bacterium (assembly GCA_023426345.1). GTDB lineage: Bacteria > Actinomycetota > Actinomycetes > Actinomycetales > Actinomycetaceae > Pauljensenia. The sequence goes on along the minus strand of JAFAAX010000182.1, from coordinate 26,818 downwards.
TGCCGGACCGTAGAGTGTCGTCATGGACACCCGGAAGGCATGGGCCATCGGCCTCGCGACAGCAACCAAGAACGGACAGACGCTGGACGTCTGGTACCCCCGTCCCCACCTGGGCACACGCGATCAGAGCCCCGAGGACACCGACGCGGACCTGCTCGACACGCTCGGCGGCCTGGAGCGCGAGGACCCGGCGCGCGGCATCCACACCACGGTCGTGACCTGCCAGGTCGACCTGGACGATCAGCCGCAGTCGACGGCGGACGGCTACCTGCGCCTCCACCTCCTCTCCCACCGGCTGGCGCTGCCCAACACCATCAACCTGGACGGGATCTTCTCCCGCTTGCCCAACGTGGTCTGGACGACGGCCGGCCCCTGCTCGGTCGAGGGCTTCGAGGAGACCCGCGTGCGCCTGCGCCTGCGCGACGGCCATATGCCGACCGTGACCAGCGTCGACAAGTTCCCCCCGATGGTCAACTACGTCCTTCCCTCCGGCGTGCGGATCGCTGACGGGGCGAAGGTCCGTCTGGGCGCCCACCTGGCCGAGGGCACCACCGTCATGCACGCAGGCTTCGTCAACTTCAACGCGGGCACGCTGGGGACCTCCATGATCGAGGGCCGCATCTCGCACGGCGTCGTCATCGGCAACGGATCGGACGTCGGCGGCGGCGCCTCGACGATGGGCCGCCTCTCCGGCGGTGGACGCGAGCTGGTCCGCATGGGCGAGCGCTGCCTCCTGGGCGCGAACTCCGGCCTCGGCATCGCGCTGGGCGACGACTGCGTCGTCGAGTCCGGCCTCTACCTCACCGCGGGCACGAAGGTCGCCGTGCTCGCCTCCGGCGGAGTGGTGCCCGGCTCGGAGGGCATCTTCATGGACCCGCGCACGGTCTCCGCCCGCGAGCTCTCCGGGGCGTCGAACGTCCTGTTCCGGCGGAACTCCGTGTCCGGCCGCGTCGAGGCCCTTCCCCGCGGCGGCCACGGCATCGAGCTCAACCCGGACCTCCACCGGAACTAGGCGGCGCAGCCCTCCACCGCGACGGCGGCTCCTCCGTCCCGCAACGGCCGCCCCGGCATCGCTGCACTGCTGACGCGGACCGTCTGCCGACCGTATCGAAGTCGCGATCCACTCGAGAATCTGGAGTCTCCATGCCGTACACCGTCGATTTCGCGGACGTGTCCACCGTCGGCCTTGAAGACTCGCCCGTCGCCGGGGCGCTTGCGGGGCTGCGCGTCAACGAGGCGCGGTACCTCACGAACAAGTACGGCCACGACTTCGTCGTCTCCACGCCTGCCGAAGACCCCGCGACCCTCGCGTGGGTCGAGGAGATCCTCCGCAGCGAGCGCGATATCACCATTGCGAGCCCGGCCCTGGAGGTGAGCGGATTCGAGGCCGATGGGATTCGATTCGCCTACGTTTTCTATTCCTCTGGTCTGTCGATCAATGTGATGTACACAATTGCCGATCCCGCCAAGCGAGCGGTCGGTTTCAAGCTCTCCCAGGGCATGGACGTCCCCGGCGAGCTTGCGGCGAGGTTCAAGTTCGCACGGCAGCGCTCGAAGTTGGCCGGCGAGATTCGCGGATCGTATTTTGTCATCACGAGGGAGCACTGAACGCACTCGGTCGTCAGCGACCCACGGTCCACACAGGTGGACCCGGATCTGCGGATAGCGGCGTGCCGCGATCGGATCGGGATGGCCACGGACCCTCCACGGGTGCCGGTCTCGGTCACAGGTGTGCCACAGGTACCCACAATCGCCCACCGACGCACGCCGCACGAACCGACCTCAACGCCGAACAGCACCGAAGTCGCGGGAAAAGGCGCTGTCAGATCAATGTCCGGCGCGCTCCTCCGCCGTGTCCGTGAGTACCGTGCGGGCGGTGCGGACCTCGAACGGCGGGCTGATCTCCCTCGTCTGGATGATGCCGGGGACCGTGAGGGTCTCTCCCGTGAAGGGGTTCGTCGTCGTCGCGTTCCAGGTGGTCACCAGGGCGATCTGCCGGGACTCGACGGGTGTTGTGTACGTGTGCTGGTTCGTGGTGTCCGGGTAGGGAGCGCCGGGGTCGCGGGTGACCAGGGGGCGGGACCCGTCGCCGAAGTCGAAGCTGTAGGTAGCCGCCGTCAACGCGATCTCGACGTCGTAGCCGAGGACGCTCACCGACTTCGTCTGTGTGCCGCTCGCCGCGTGGACCAGTGTCGGGATTCCCGTGTACGCCCACTGATCCGGCTGGACCACCAGGCCGGCCGGCGAGACCTGCGTCGAGGCGAGCCCCTGGTAGAGGATGTCGATCGTCGTCGGCGGGACGAAGTCCGCAGAGGCCGGATCGGCCGCGCCGCCGCGGGCCGGGCCGATCAGCGGACACGCGTCCTCGACCCATTGGCCGGAGACGAGCTGGCCCAGACAGCCTGTGGGAACCGAAGGCGGAGGTTGAGGCGCGCCACCCGCGCTCCCGGTGAATCCAGCGCCCGTGGCGTCGGGCTGGTTCACCCATTCGGGAATTCCAGGCGACCCCAGGCGGCGACCGGTTCCGGCCTCGATCGTCACAGATTCACCGGATCCCAAAGAGTTGACATAAGGATCAATCGGCAACTGCTCGGAATTCACTGGCAATACAAAGAACAGACTCGAGAGAATTGCAAGAATGTCAATGACAGCAAACGAGATGTCACGAATCTGGGTCATCTGCACCAACACCCCCGCAAGCATTCCACTGTTCAGAGAAGCAGGTGTGCAATTCCATTAGCTGGTTCTCAACAGGAAGTCGGCGAGCTTCTTTACCGTCATAAAACGCATCCGCAGACACCTCTATATGTAGGAGCACTGCATACTTGTCGGAAACACCGGGGTACGCGACAGCAGTCTCCACCCTGTTGACAGAGTATTCGAGATTCTCACTCCATCCACCAGCGGACAAATTCCGATCTATCGAGTCAAAGGCATCGCTACAAAGCACACAGTCCTCGGTGCTGATCTCCTTCAGTCGTGTTGTGTCCCCGCTGTTCCACGCATACTCCGTGACTGCCACGAAGTACCGCGCGAAGTCCTCCGCGGCCTCCGGGGTGTTCTCGGTGATCGAGGCGGGCGCCTCGGGCAGCACGGGAACGGGGGCGTCGGTCGGCTTGAGGAGCTTGCCGTCGGGCCCGACGACGTAGCCGCCGGACATGGAAGGCTCGGGCGATGAGGAGGCCGGCGGCTCGGCGCCTGAGGAGACCGCCGCGCCGCTGGACTGCTCGCCGTCGCTGCACGCGCCCAGCGCGGCGGCGGCCATGAGACCCGTCGCGGCGACGGCCAGAGCGCGCACAAGCGGACCGGTGTGAGGCATGCGACACACGGTAGCGGGCGATGTCGGCCGGACGCCAGACCCCCACCGCACATTGTGGACAAGCAGCACCGCTGTGGATGGCAATGGGCAGGCCGCGGCCGTGCCCAGGTCCCCGCTTCGCACGGCGAAGGGGCGGAGCCTCTCAGGCTCCGCCCCCACCGTCATCGAGTCGTCATCGACGGCTCGGCGTCACCCGGCCACGCGGGCCGAGCGCTCGCGCAACGGCACGTAGTCGCGCGCCGGGGAGCCGATGTACACCTGGCGCGGGCGCCCGATCTTCGTCGCCGGATCCTCCGTCATCTCCTTGTACTGGGCGATCCAGCCCGGCAGGCGCCCCAGGGCGAACAGCGGGGTGAACATCTTCATCGGGAAGCCCATCGCCGAGTAGATGAGGCCCGTGTAGAAGTCGACGTTCGGGTAGAGCTTGCGCTCCTTGAAGTAGTCGTCGTTCAAAGCGATGCCCTCGAGCTCCATCGCGATGTCGAGGAGGTCGTCCTTCTTCCCCAGCCGCGACAGCACGTCGTGGGCGGCCTCCTTGACGATCGCGGCGCGCGGGTCGTAGTTCTTGTAGACGCGGTGTCCGAAGCCCATGAGCTTGACGCCGGCCTCCTTATTCTTCACCTTGTCGACGAAGGACTGCGCGGAGTCGCCCGAGTCGCGGATCTGCATGAGCATCCGCAGGACGGCCTCGTTCGCCCCTCCGTGCAGCGGCCCGGCCAGCGCGCCGACGCCCGCGGCCACGGACGCGTAGAGGTTCGCCTGCGAGGACCCCACCAGGCGCACCGTCGACGTCGAGCAGTTCTGCTCGTGGTCGGCGTGGAGGATGAGCAGCATGTCCAGGGCGTGCACCAACGAGGGGTCGATGTCATAGGCCTGGTAGGGCATGCCGAACGTCATCCGGATGAAATCCTCGGCGTAGCCGCGCTGCGAATCCGGGTAGAGCAGCGGCAGGCCCGCGGCGCGCTTGGCGATGTAGCTGATCATCGTCGGCATCTTCGCCATCAGGAGCACCGCGGCCTCGCTGATCTGGTCTGGGTCCCCCGGATCCAGCGTGTCCTCGTAGTAGGTGGCCAAGCCGGCCACGCCCGCCTGGAGGATCGCCATCGGGTGCCCGTCATGGGGGAACGCGGTGAAGAAGGCCTTGAAGTCCTCGTGAAGGAGCCGATGCCGCTGGATGTGGCGGATGAACTGCTCGAGCGTGGCGGCGTCCGGGAGCTCTCCGTAGATCAACAGGTAGGCGACCTCCAGGAAACTGGAGTTCTTCGCCAGCTGCTCGATCGGGTAGCCGCGGTAGCGCAGGATCCCGGCGTCGCCGTCGATGTAGGTGATCGAGGACTCGCACGACCCGGTGTTCGTGTACCCCGGGTCCAACGTGACCACTCCGGCCTTCGCCATCACGGAGCCGACCTTGAGGCCGTCCTCGCCCTGGGTGGCGCGCACCCGCGGCAACTCGACCTGCTTGTCGCCCACCACGAGCAGGCCGTCGGGGCGATCCTGGCCGTCGGGGGGCGAGGCGGGCGCGTCCGTCGACGGTGCTGTCGGGGCGGCGAGTGCGGTCTTCTCGGACTTCGTGCTGCTGGCCATCAGGGTCGGCCTCCTCATCGTGGTGCTGGGTGGTGGGCGGGTTCACCGTCGAAACCGGGACTGTGGTCCCAACTGTAGCCCCCGTCACGGAGGCACGCCCGTGGATTCCGCGCCCGCGCTGTGGCCGACGGGCGTCCGTCAGCCGGTCTCAGCGGCCCGACTCCTCCAGCCGCCGGGCCGCCGCGTCGACGCGCTCGTCGGTGGCCGTCAGCGCGATCCGGACGCGCCCCCGTCCTGCGGCCCCGTAGAAGTCGCCGGGCGCCACCAGGATCCCCAGCCTGGCGAACCGGTCGACGAGCTCCCGGGCGGAGGCCGTCCCGCGCGCGTCGCGCGCCCACAGGTACAGCCCCGCCACGGAGTCCGGATCGTTGTCCAGCCCAGCCGGCTCCAGGGCCGCCAGCAGCCGCTCGCGGCGCCGGCCGTAGCGCTCCCGCTGGAGGCGCACGTGGTCCTCATCGACGAGGGCGACCGCCATGGCGTGTTGGACCGGCGTCGGCACCATGAGGCCGGCGTGCTTGCGGACCTCCACGGCGGCCCCCACCAGCCGAGGATCCCCCACCATGAGGCCCGCCCGGTATCCGGCCAGGCTCGACTGCTTGGACAGGGAATAGAGGACCAGCAGGCCGGAGGCGTCCGCGTCGCAGACCCGCCGATCCAGCACGGACGGGACGCCCTCGTCCATGTAGGGCGCCGTCCAGGGGAGGGACGCGTAGCACTCGTCGGAGACGAGGACCGCGCCGCGCGCCCGCGCCCAGCGGACCGCGGCGCGCAGCTGGTCGAGGGAGAGGACGTGCCCGTCGGGGTTGCCGGGCGTGTTCAGCCAGGCCATCTGCGCGTCCGGCCACAGGTCCGGGCGCGTCGGATCGACGGGCACGGGCGTGGCGCCGGCCAGCCGCGCGCCCACGTCGTACGTCGGATACGCGGCCGCCGGCACCAGGATCGTGTCTCCGGGACGCACGCCGAGGAGCATCGGCAGCCACGCGACCGCCTCCTTGGAGCCGATGGTCGGGATCGCGCCTGCTTGGCCCACGTCCACCATGTTCCGCCGCGCCGCCCACGCGAGGATCGCTTCGCGGACCTCCGGGGTGCCGATGACCTGCGGGTATCCGGGCGCGTCCGCCGCGTCGGCCAGCGCGCGCCGGATGAACTCCGGCGTGGGGTCGACCGGCGTGCCCACGGAGAGGTCGCAGATGCCATCGGGATGGGCCTCCGCGGTGGCGCGCGCCTCGGCCAGCGTGTCCCAGGGGAAATCCGGAAGCCCGAGCGGGCGGGGCAATGCGGACATGGAGCCTCCTGAAGGACGCGGCCTGCGGGCGGGCAGACGAGGACTGGTCAGGTCCAGCGTAGGTCGACGGGGCCCCGCGGACGAAGAAGAACCGAAGTCGCCGGAGAAAGGGACCGAAGTCGCCGGAGAAAGGGACCGAAGTCGGCGAGAGGGGGCCGCGCCTCAGTGGGAGGCCAGATAGTCCTGGTTCTGCGGCGGAAGGGCCGCGATCATCGGATCGTCGAAGTCCTGGACGCCGGCGCGCTGGGCGCCGCCGGGCGAGCCCAGGTCCTTGAAGAAGTCGACGTTCGCCCGGTAGTAGTCGGACCACTCCTCGGGCAGGTCGTCCTCGTAGAAGATCGCCTCGGTCGGGCACACCGGCTCGCACGCCCCGCAGTCCACGCACTCCTCGGGGTGGATGTACAGGGAGCGCGCGCCCTCGTAGATGCAGTCGACGGGGCATTCGTCCACGCACGCGCGGTCCTTGACGTCGACGCAGGGCTGCGCGATGACGTAGGTCATGGGAACCTCCTCCGTAGCGCGCCGCCGGGCACTGACACCGCGGCGCTCACTGCGCCCTATTATCGCCCATGTGAACACGGACGCCGGAACGGACGACTCTCCGGTGGCGGGCCCGCCCGCCTCACCCCAGGTGGACCATCGGGCGGCGCCGCGGCTCCCCTGGACGCAGTGGGAGCCCGGAATCCGCGTCGTCGTGCGGTACCGGATGGAGGACGGACTCCATGACGCCTTGGGGGAGCTCCTGGAGACGGCGGCCGACCACGTGACGGTCCGCACACGCCACGGCGAGGTCCGTGTCGCGGCCGAGACGATGGTCACGGGGAAGACGGTCCCACCCGCGCGCTGGTGACGGGCGATTTGCGCGACGCGGACGTCAGGGATTGCGCTGCGGGCCCGGTCTGCACGTCAGTGCTGGCCGCGGCGCTCCCGGGCCGCGATCTTGAAGCGATCCTGGGCGCCCAGGACCACCTTGCGCACGCGCACGGCGTCCGGGGTGACCTCCACGCACTCGTCGTTGGCCGCGAACTCCAGGGACTCCTCCAGGCTGAGCTTGCGCGAGGGCGTCAGAGACTCGTAGACGTCGGCCGTCGAGGAACGCGTGTTCGTCTGCTTCTTCTCGCGCGTGATGTTGACGTCCATGTCCTCCCCGCGCGGGTTCTCCCCGACGACCTGGCCCTCGTAGACCTCGGAGCCGGGTTCGATGATGAAGGACCCACGCTCCTGGAGGTTCGTCAGGGCGTAGGGCGTCGCCTTGCCGGCGCGGTCGGACACCAGGGAGCCGGTCAGGCGCTGCTCGATGTCGCCCTGCCACGGTTCGTAGCCCTCGGCGATCGAGAACGCGATGCCGGTGCCGCGCGTGTCCGTGAGGAACCGCGTGCGGAAGCCGATGAGGCCGCGCGACGGCACGATGAACTCCAGGCGGATCCAGCCCGTCCCGTGGTTCACCATCGACTCCATGCGGCCCTTGCGCTGGGCCATCAGCTGCGTGACGGCGCCGAGATGCTCCTCGGGGATGTCGATGGTCATGCGCTCCATCGGCTCGTAGGTGGTGCCGTCCACCTTCTTCGTGACGACCTGCGGCTTGCCGACGGTGAGCTCGAAGCCCTCCCGGCGCATCTGCTCGACCAGGATCGCCAGGGCCAGCTCGCCGCGGTCCTGCACCTCCCAGGCGTCGGGCCGGCTCGTCGGCAGCACCCGGATCGACACATTGCCGATGAGTTCGCGGTCCAGGCGGTCCTTGACCTGGCGCGCCGTCACCTTGCCGCCCTTCGTGCGTCCCGCCAGGGGCGAGGTGTTGATGCCGATCGTCATCGAGATCGCGGGATCGTCCACCTTGATGAGCGGCAGGGGGCGCGGATCGTCCAGGTCGACCAGGGACTCCCCGATCGTGATGTCCTCGACGCCTGCGGCCGCGACGATCTCTCCGGGACCGGCGCTGTCGGTGGGGACGCGCTCCAGGCCCTCGGTGCGCAGCAGCTCAGTGACACGCACCGGCTTGATCGTGCCATCGTGGCGGGCCAGCCCCACCGTCTCGCCCTTGCGCAGCGTCCCGTTGTGGATGCGCAGCAGGGCCAGCCGGCCGAGGAACGGGGAGGCATCGAGGTTCGTGACGTGCGCCTGCAGCGGCGCGCCCTCCTCGTAGGTCGGCCCGGGGATGCGCTTGAGGATCGTCTCGAACAGGGGCTCCAGGTCCTCCGTGGGCAGATTGCCGTCCCCGGGGTTCGTCAGCGAGGAGACCCCCGCCTTCGCCGACGCGTAGACGATCGGCACGTCGAGCAGCGCGTCCACGTCGATGTCGACGCCCTCGTTGAGGACGTCCTCGGCCAGGTTGAGCAGAAGGTCCGAGGTCTCCGAGACGACCTCCTCGATGCGGGAGTCCGGGCGGTCGACCTTGTTGACCACGACGACCACCGGGAGCTTCGCCTCCAGCGCCTTGCGCAGGACGAACCGCGTCTGGGGCAGCGGCCCCTCCGAGGCGTCGACCAGCAGGACGACGCCGTCCACCATGGACAGGCCGCGCTCGACCTCGCCGCCGAAGTCCGCGTGCCCGGGCGTGTCGATGACGTTGATCGTCACCCCGGCGTCGAGGCCGAGCTCCTCCGCGGCCGGACCCGTATAGTGGATCGACGTGTTCTTCGCGAGGATCGTGATGCCCTTCTCGCGCTCCAGATCGCCCGAGTCCATGACGCGCTCGCCCGTCTTCTCCACCGTCGCGTGGTCGGAGAACGCCCCGGATTGCCACAGCATCGCGTCCACCAGCGTCGTCTTGCCATGGTCGACATGAGCGACGATGGCGACATTGCGCAGATCAGGGCGCACTGACATGAAGGTCTCCTCGGACTCGGAGGGGCTCGCGCCCCGCGAGCGGCCGCGTGCCCGCCGCCACTCGCTGATGGTGAACCGCCGCGCTCCCGGATCGCCGCCCTGTCGGGCGGCCCCCTGGCGCCGCGCCGGTGGGCGCAGGCCGGCGCGATGCCGATTCTCTTTCCAGACTAAACGCTCGGGGGCGCCTCACACAGTCCCGCTCGTGCGAAATGAGACACGTCGCCGCGTCCCCCTGCTCGCTAGACTCGCACCGATGACTCACACGATCACGATCCGCTCGCGCCGCGCGATCCTGGGCACAGCGGCCGTCGCCGTCCTGGGCCTCGCCTTCGAGATCCTCGTCCTCGTCCAGGAGGGGTGGCGCAACGCGGCGCTCTCGCTGCCCTGGCCGGTCGTCGTCACGGCGTTCTCGGCGTGGCTGTGGATGTGGCCGCGCCTGACGCTGGCGCCCGGAGGGGCGCGCATCCGCAATCACTTCCGCCAGATCGACATCCCGTGGTCGCAGCTCGCTGAGGCGCGCTCCGACCTGGGGCTGTACCTGTGGGTCGGCACGAAGAAGTACTTCTCGGCGGCGCCGCCGGCGCGCGGCGGCCTCCGGGCCTCCAGCCTGCGCAAGAACCCGCCGGCCGCGCCCGTCATCGATGACACGCAGCGCGCCCACCACGTGGTCGACACCGAGCCGGTCGTGGCCGCGCAGATCGTCGCCCAGGAGCTGGAGGACCACCGCCATCCCGAGCGCCGGGAGCCGGTCCCCAGCCGCGCGCGGGCCCTCAACGAGCAGTTCCTCGCCGAGCACCCGATTCCCCGGGACCTCGACCAGGACTTCCCGACCGCGGTCGCCATCCGCTGGATCCCGTGGCCGGCCCTGGGCGTCCTCGCCCTGCTGGGGGTCGCGGTCCTGGCCACGGCGGCGCTCTAACTCGAGCGGGGGCGGAGCGCTCCGCCCGTATGCGCGGGGCGGGGCCCGCGGATCGCTCCGCGGGCCCCGCTCGGTTCGGCTCTGAGACTGCCATGGGTCATGCCATGGCAGTCACTCACTCAGCGAGGTAGCCGACGTTCTCCGCCTTGAAGGTCGCCAGTCCGAAGGCGCCGTAGTTGGCGAGGTTCTTCGGGACCGCGGTCATCTCGATGCGGCGGTAGATCGGGATGGTCATGACGTCGTCCCAGATCAGCTTGTCGACCTGGTTCGTCAGCTCCACGCGCTTGTCGTGATCCATCTCGGTGTCGGCCTGGGGGATCAGCTCCTTGATCTTCTCATCGCAGTAGCGCGAGTAGTTCATGCCGCCGTTCTGGGCCAGCTGATCATCGCACCCGTAGATCTGATTGATGTTGTTCATCGGGAACTGCGTGCCCTGCCACGTGAACGTGGTGAACCCGAAGTTGCCGGCGGGCACCTCCTCGGAGAGGAAGCCGGTGGAGTCGAAGTTCTTGATCTCGACGTCGACGCCGATCTCCTTGAGCTGGGACTGCAGCAGCTCGCCCTCGTTCTTGGAGGTCGAGACGTCCGGCATCATGGAGTACTGGAAGGTCAGCTTCTCGCCGTCCTTCTCGCGGATGCCGGTGGACTCGTTCATCGTCCAGCCCAGGGCATCCAGGTCGGCTCCGGCCTGCGTGGGGTTGTACGCGTAGTCGGTGGAGTTGTCCTGGTAGCCGTCCTGGCCCGGCATGAAGAAGTGGTTGCCCATCATCAGCGCGGCCGGATCCAGATCCGGGATCCCGGAGAGATCCGAGTTGGCGATGGCCTCGCGGTCGATGCCCTTGTTGATGGCCTGGCGCACCTTGACGTCCTGGAGGACGCCGGCCTCCGAGTTCACCGTGAAGTGGCGCCACTGGAGACCGCCCGCGCGACGCACCTCGGCATCGGAGCGGGTCATGGCCTGCTGGTACTGGTCGCCGTTGATGATGCCCTGGAGGACGTCGATCTCCGAGTTCGCGAAGGCGTTGCCCTGTGCGGAGGGATCGAGGACGCGGAAGGAGACGGTGTCGAGCAGCGGCTTCTCGCCCCACCACTGGGGGTTCGGCACCAGGTTGACGACCTGCTGGGCCTCGTCGACGGAGTCGATGATGAACGGCCCGGCGGTCCAGTCATTGTTGAAGGACTTCCACCCGTCGTTGAAGGTCGCCGCGTCCGCGAAGCCCTCCTTCGGGTAGACGGCGCTCAGCGGAGCGGCCCAGTCGGGGTAGCTGCTCTTGAAGGTGACGACGACCTGGAAGTCCGAGTCGCCCTTCTCCACGGACGCGATCTGGTTGTAACCGTCGGTCGTCGCGCAGTCGAAGTCGGAGCTCTCGCCGTTGCAGGCCTTCCAGGTGGCCTGGAAGTCCTCCCACGTGATGGAACGCCCGGAGTTCCACTTCGCCTTCTGGTTGAGGTTCAGGGTGACGACCTGGGGGGTGTCGCCCTCGGCGTCCTTGACGTCGTAGCTCTCCAGGAAGTCGGGATCGACGTCGAACGTGCCGTCGTCCTTGAACTGGAAGATCCCATAGTTCGGGACATCGAAGAACGGCGACATGGTGGTGTTGAGATCCACACCCGCGCCCGTGGAGCTCAGGCCGTTCCAGCTGGCCGGCAGCTCGGTGATGGTCGAGCGGAGATCCCCGCCCTGCTGCAGGGCGTCGCGCGACTGCGGGTTGAGGTCCGAGAGCGCCAAGGATGCCGCGGACGTGTCGCCGCTGGCGCCGGACTGGCCGGACGCGCCGGACTGGCCGCCGCCGTTCGAGCATCCGGCGAGCGCCAGGGCCGCCACGACACCCACTGCCGCGATGGCACGCGAAGTGCGTCGCATTGTGTGTTACCTCCATTGTGATCGGGATGGGCGAGCCGTCCCCGAGAGGGGCACCGACCGCCGTGAGTCATACGTTAGCCAAGAAGCGGCAACGGCCAGCGCCTCGATCACGTGGTGACCACACTTAGCGGCCGAATCGTGACCAAGGGAACCCGTACTCAGAACACCTTCTGCGCCTTCGCGTAATGGCAGGCCGCGACATCGTCCACGGGCGAGCCGTCGGCTCCCCGGATCGCGAACTCACCGTCCTCGATGACCCGCAGCTGCGGTTCCTCGTCGAGGCAGCGCTGCTTGAGCTCGTCGGGCAGCGTGAGGAACAGCGGGCACCGCGTCCGGAAGCGGCATCCCGAGGGAGGGTTGGCCGGGGAGGGCAGATCGCCGCTGAGGATCACGCGATGGCGGGCGCGCTCCTTGGCGGGATCGGGGATCGGGATCGCGGACAGGAGGGCCTGCGTGTAGGGGTGGCGGGGACGGTCGAAGACCTCCTCGACGTCGCCGATCTCGACCAGCTTGCCCAGGTACATCACGGCCACCCGGTCCGCGATGTGGCGGATGACCGAGAGGTCGTGGGCGACGAACAGGTAGGACAGCCCCAGCTCCGTCTTGAGCTGGTCGAGCAGATTGATGACGCCGGCCTGGATGGAGACGTCCAGGGCCGACACGGGCTCGTCGAGCACGAGCAGCTTCGGCTCCAGGGCCAGGGCGCGGGCGATGCCGATGCGCTGGCGCTGGCCGCCGGAGAAGTGCCGCGGGTAGCGGTTGACATGGGCGGGCTCCAGCCCGACCAGCTTCATCAGCTCCTCGACGCGCGCCTCAATGCGCTCCTTCGAGTACCCGTTGTACTTCAGCGGCTCGGCGATGATGTCGAAGACGGGCATGCGGGGATCCAGGGAGGCCATCGGATCCTGGAAGACGACCTGGAGGTCGCGGCGCGTCTCCTTGCGGAGGCGCGTGCCCATCTGGGAGGTGTCCTTGCCCAGGACCACGATGCGCCCGTTCTCCGGCGCCTTGAGGTCGAGGATCTCCAGCAGGGTGGTCGTCTTGCCGGAGCCGGACTCGCCGACCAGGCCCAGGGTCTCCCCCTGGCGGATCTCGAAGGAGATCCCGTCGACGGCATGGACGGTGCCGACGCGCCGTTTGAAGACGGCGCCCTTGGTGAGGGGGAAGAACTTCGTGAGGTTCTCCACCTTGAGCACGACGTCGCGCTGGTTGCGGCCCCGCCGTCCGGCCTCGCGGTCGATGTGGCCGGGGATCGGGTAGATGTCCGCGAAGGACCAGTGGTTCTCGGCGATCTCCTCCGCGCGGACGCACGCGCTGAAGTGCGGCTCGGAGATGCCGGCGGCCACCAGGGTGTCCGCGGCCTGCCCGCCGCCGAGCTGGTCGCGGTAGGAGTCCACCGGCTCCAGGGCGGGCTCGCCGCCCAGGCAGCGGTCCTGGACCAGCGGGCAGCGCGGCGCGAAGGGACATCCGGTGGGCAGCTCCAGCATGGAGGGCGGGTTGCCCTCCAGGGTCGCCAGCGCGTCCTCGGAGGTCTCGTCGGGGCGCGGCAGGGCGCCGAGCAGGCCGATCGTGTAGGGCATGCGCGTGCCGTAGAAGATGTCGTCGACGGTGCCGCGCTCGACCACGCGTCCCGCGTACATCACGGCCACCTTGTCGGCCAGCCCCGCGACGACCCCGAGGTCGTGGGTGATCATGATGACCGCGGCGCCGGTCTCCTCCTGCGCCTTCTTGAGCAGTTCGAGGATCTGCGCCTGGATCGTGACGTCCAGGGCGGTGGTCGGCTCGTCGCAGATGATGAGGTCCGGATCGTTGGCGATCGCCATCGCGATCATCGCGCGCTGGCGCATGCCGCCGGAGAACTCATGGGGGAACGACTTGAAGCGGATCTCCGGATTGGGGATGCCGACGAGGTCGAGCAGCTCGATGGCGCGGGCCTCCGCCTCCTTGTCCGTGTAGGTGTTGTGGATCTGGAGCGCCTCGACCAGCTGCGTGCCGATCGTGTAGACGGGCGTGAGCGCCGAGAGCGGATCCTGGAACACCATGGCGATCTTGTCGCCGCGGATGCGCGACATGTAGGAGTCGGAGCGTCCCAGGAGCTCCGTGCCGTGCATCTTGACGGAGCCCTCGACGCGCGCGTTCTCGTCCAGGAGGCCCATGACGGCCATCGAGGTGACGGACTTGCCGGACCCAGACTCGCCGACGATGCCGAGGACCTCGCCGGGCATCAGCGAGAAGTTCACGCCGCGCACGGCATGGACGCGGCCGTCCTCGGAGGGGAAGGTGACGTGGAGGTCGGCGACCTCCAGGACGGGCACCCCCTCGGCGCGGCTCGGCAGCGCGGCGGCGTCCGCGCCCTTCTGGATCTTCTTGTGGGTGGCGCGCTCCTGGGCGGTGCTGGCCGCCGGCCGCTGGTCCGTCCCGTTCATCGCTGACCTCCCGGTGGTGATCTCGTGCTCCGTCATGCCGCGCCTCCCGACTTCGAGGAGGGATCGATCGCGTCGCGCAGGCCGTCGCCCATGAAGTTGATGAACACGAGCATGAGCGTCAGCACGGTCGCGGGCGCCAGGAACACCCACGGGAAGGTGGTGGCCATGGTCTGCCCGTCCGCCAGCAACGTGCCCAGAGAGGTCTCAGGAGGCTGGACCCCGAAGCCGAAGTAGGAGAGGACGGTCTCCTGCATGACGGCCGAGACGACGCCCAGGGTCGCGTCGATGATGAGGTAGGAGGACACGTTCGGGATGATGTGGCGGATGATGATGGTCCACGACGGCACCGACATGTACTTCGCCGCGCGCACGTAGTCGAGGCTGATGACGGACAGCGTCATCGACCGGATGACCCGCGCCGTCAGCATCCAGCCGAAGCCGGCCAGCAGGAGGATGAAGGTGAGCGTCGAGCCCTTCTGACCGCCCAGCTTCTGGGTGATGATGGCGATGAGCAGGAACGACGGGATGACCAGCAGCAGGTCGATGACCCACAGCATCATCGTGTCGATGACCTTGCCGAAGTAGGCGGCGGCGGCGCCGACCAGGGCAGCGACGCCCGTCTGGATCGCGGCGACCGAGATGCCGATGATGAGCGACTTGCGCAGACCGGCCACCGTCATCGCCAGGACGTCGCGCCCGTTTTGCGTGGTGCCCAGCCAGTGCTCGGCCGAGGGCCCCTTGAGGAAGGCGTGCGAGTCGACGTCGGTGTAGCCCCATTGCGAGAGGAAACCGCCGAAGAGAGCGAAGAGGACGATCAGGACGAATCCGACCAGCCCCACGACGGCCGTCTTGTTGCGCAGGAAGCGGCGCAGGATGAGCTGGCGGCGTTTGAGGCGCTGCGGGCTCTCCGCGCCCTCGGGGCTCACGGGGTCGCCCTCGGTGAGGACGTGGTTCTCGCGGCGCTGCGCCGTGGCGACGTCGTGGGCGTCCTGCTCGGGGTTGCGGCTGTTCTGCTCGCGGTTGCCGCGGCGGGTGTTGCCGAATGACATGCGCATGGTCTCCTGTCCCGTCCCTCGCTCAGCTCACCCGCACGCGCGGGTCGACGACCACGGTGAAGATGTCGGAGAGCATCAAGCCGAAGAAGGTGCACAGAGCCGAGAACGCGACGATGGCGACGGTGCCGTTGATGTCCTGTCCTGTGATGGAGTTGACGGAGTACTCGCCCATCCCGTGCCAGCCGAAGATCTTCTCCGTGATCGTCGCGCCCTGGAACAACTGCGCGATGACGAAGGCGAAGTAGGTGGCCATGGGGACCAGCGCGGTGCGCAGCGCGTGGCGGCTCATCGCCTTGCCCTTGGTGAGGCCCTTCGCGCGCGCCGTGCGCACATAGTCGGCGCCCAGGGTGTCGAGCATGAGGTTGCGCTGATAGCGGGAGTACGTGGCGATGCCGCCCAGCGACATCGACAGCGTCGGGAGCAGGAGGTGCTGCATGCGGTCGACCAGGGCGCCGCCGGGATAGGCGCCGATCTGGCCGGTCTCCCCGATGAACTCGAAGACGCTGGTGCCCGTCGCCTGATTGAGGCGCGTCGCCCCGATCTGGAGCAGGGTGGCCAGGACGATCGTCGGCGTGGAGATCACGATGAGGCACAGGATCGACACGACGCGGTCGGAGATCTTGTACTGGCGGGTGGCCGTCCACGCGCCCAGCGCCACGCCGCCGATGATGCCGACGAATGACCCCAGGAAGATCAGCCGCACGGACACCCAGATGCGCGTCGCGAGCTCGGTGTTGACGGACTTGCCCTTCGGCGTGAATCCCCAGTCCCAATGCCCGACGACGCCCTGCAGCCACGTCCAGTACCGCTCCAGCACCGGCACGTCCGTGTTGAGGTTGTACCGGGTCAACGTGGCGATGACCGCGTCCTTGTTGAGGTTCGGGTTCGTCCAGTCGAACGTCTCCTTGGGTTCCAGCGCGGTGCCGGCCAGCAGGTAGGCCAGCGTCACCGCGATGAACAGGAGGACGACGTAGTTGAGGAGTCGCCTCAACAGATATCGGGTCATCGGGCACTTACTTTCGATGGGTGCGCCCACGCCGGCCGGCCCGATGGGACCCGCACGGCGCGTCGACGCTCAGCTTCACCGGGGAGCCCCGGGGCTTCGGAGAGCGGCTCGACGCCGCCCCGGTCCCCATGGGTCTCCGTCGACTCGGTCAGAATACCGTTTGTTTACTGTAGGCCACCGCGGCCCGGGGGCGGAAACCGCGTGGCCCGGACCACTCCCCCCGGGCCGCGGCGGCCCTCGACGCCCCGCCGATGCGTCTAGGCTCAAAGACATGACGATCCTCGACGAGCGGATCCCCCTGGTCGGCCCCAGCAGCGCCGGGTCCGTCACGCCCTTCGGCGCCCAGGTGATGGCATGGTCGCCCGACGGCGAGACCCCGGTCCTGTGGCTCTCCGAACGGGCCGTGCTCGACGGCTCGGAACCCGTCCGGGGCGGCATCCCCGTGTGCCTGCCGTGGTTCGGCGCCGGCCCCGACGGCACGCGGGCGCCCTCGCACGGCTTCGCGCGCATCTCCCGGTGGCGGGCGCTCGACGCCGATGAGGCGCCCGAGGGCCCCGGCCTGGCCTCCTGCTGCCTGCGCCTCGACCACGATCCGGGGGCGGCGGACGGGCGGACGGACGGAGACCTGTTCCCCCACCGCTTCCATGCGGTCCTCCGCGTCTCGGTCACCGACGACCTGGTCATCAGCCTCACGGTCGCCAACGACGACGACCACCCGATCCGCATCGAGGAGGCCCTCCACACCTACTTCGCCGTCGGCGACGTCAAGGACGTCACGATCACCGGGCTGGAGGGCGCCGACTACCTGGACAAGGTCCGCGGCGACAGCCGGCGGCGCACCCAGATCGGCGAGCTCGCCCTGGTGGGCCCCACCGACCGCATCTACCGCTCGGAGGCCGGCCTGGTCCTGGCCGATCCGCGCCGTCGGCGCGCGATCACGGTGGACAAGGACGGCTCGGCCGACACGATCGTGTGGAACCCGTGGGCCGAGGGCGCCGCCGCCCTGGCCGACCTGGGCGACCAGGACTGGCAGCATTTCGTGTGCGTCGAGGCCGGCAACGTCGGCGACGATGCCGTGGACCTGGCCCCCGGGGAGGACCACACGATGGTCCTCGTCCTCCACGTCGACCCGATGGCGTGACGGACGTGGGCGCGGACGGCCGACCGGCGGCGTCCGGCCCGCGCTTCCATGTCGTCTCCGGCGACATCACGACGCTGGCCGTCGACGCGATCGTCAATGCGGCGAACTCGTCGCTGAGGGGCGGGGGCGGCGTCGATGGCGCGATCCACCGCGCGGCCGGGCCGGGACTGCTCGAGGCCTGCCTCCGGCTGCGGCGGACCTCGCTCCTCTCGGGCCTGCCCGCGGGCCAGGCCGTCGCCACCGGCGGGTTCGACCTGCCCGCGCGCTGGGTGATCCACACGGTCGGCCCGAACCGCCACGCGGGGCAGACGGACGTCCGCGTCCTGGAGTCATGCTTCCGCACCTCCCTGGACGTCGCGGAACGGATCGGAGCCCGCAGCGTCGCGTTCTCCGCCATCGGCGCGGGCGTCTACGGGTGGACGCCGCAGGAGGTGGCCGGCGCGGCGCGGCGGGCCATGACCCCGATCGACGAGGGCGGCGCCGGCTCCGCCGGCGCGCGCGCCGCGTGGGCCTGGCCCCGTGTGGGCGACGTGACGTTCGTCGCGTTCAACGCCCCTGTGCGCGACGCCTTCGAGTCCGCGTTCGCGGACTGCCTGTGAGGGGAGGCCTCCCGGCGGCCGGGGTCTGAATGTCAGGAGAACGGACCGTGATCATTCACACGTTTTCCCCCAGCTGTGGATCGCTGATCCACAGATCTGGACGTCGTCGAGCTCAGTCCGCCACAGATCATTCGCCCTCGAGTCACGGCTCTCCGCCGTCCGCCGCCCGCTCCCGGCCTGGCCGGCGCCAGGTCCAGGGGGTCGTCTCAGAGACCTTGACCAGGCCCGAGCGCTCGAGGATCGGCCGCGACATCTCGGTGCAGTCGGCGTTGAGGAGCGTCTTGCCCCGCGCCAGCGCGGAACGCGCCCGGGCCGCCGTGAGCGCGCGGTAGATCCCGCGCCCCCGCCACTCGGCGAGCGTGCCGCCGCCCCACAGTCCGGCGAAGTCGGTGCCGGCCACCGGTTCCAGACGCCCGGCGCACACCATCTGCGCTCCCCCGTCGGGGAGCCGGGCCTCGGCCACCCACAACTCCGCGTCCTGCCCGTCCCTCGCCTCGTCGACGAGCTGGGGGACCCGCGCGACGTAGGAGTCATCGTGGAAGACGCGCGACTCCATCTCCGCCATCGCCCGGATGTCGCGTTCCGCAGTGATCCGCCGAAGCGTCACGCCATCGGGCAGGGCGAGGTCCTGGGCCAGGAGCGCCGCCTCGCCGACCATGATGGACTCGGGCGGCTCCGCCTCGAAGCCGGCGTCGGCCAGGGCCTGCGCGAGGCCCAGCGCCGCGTCGTGGGCGCGGGTCTTCCACTCGACCTCCTCAATGTCGGGATCGGCGGCGAAACGCGCCAGGGCGCGGCCGACGAGGACGCGGACGCCGGCCTCGTCCATGCCCTCGAGCGACCGATAGGTGACGAATCCGCACCTGCGCTCCCATGCGGCCAGCCAGAGCGGTCCGATGCGCGTGACGGTCCGGGCGGATCGGACCTCGGCCTCGGTGCGCAGCTGGGCGTCGTAGGCGGCCAGGAAGCGGTCCCGGCGGGCGGCGGGTTCCTCGATGATCGGCATGGGCAGAGCCTATCGGCCCGCCCGCAAGTCGCCGTCCCCCTGACGCCGCCACGCGGGCGCCCTCGTCACTGCGGGATCGACTCCCAGACCTCGCGCCACTTCGCGGCCAGCGAGTCGATGGTCTCGTGCGCGTTGAGGCCGCTCGGCTGGGGGACGACCCACAGGGCGGAGTCGACGGGCCATCCCGCGATGCCGGCGGCGTTCTGTCGGCCCAGCGTCGCCCGGGGCGCGCGGAAGGCCGTGCGGAAGGCCGTGATCCCCGCGATCGCGACGGCACGCGGACGCATCTCCCCGACCCGCTCCACCAGGCGGGCGCCGCCGCGGCGCAGCTCCTCGGCCGATAGCTCGTCGGCGCGCGCCGTCGCCCGTCCGACCAGGTTGGTCAGCGCGATCCCGCGGCGGAGGAACTGCTGCTCGTCCGCGGCCGAGAGGCCCCGCGACGCGTCGACCAGGCGGTCGGTGAGTCCCGCCCGGTGCAGGGAGGGCCAGAAACGGTTGCCCGGGCGGGCGAACGGCGCGTTGACGGCGGCCGTCCACAGCCCGGGGTTGATGCCGACGATGAGCAGGCGCACGCCCTCCCCCGACGCGGGGAGGACGTCGTCGATCGCCTCCGGATCGTCGGTGGCGAACCGCACGAGGTCCCCCTTCGTCGGCTTCGCGCCGCCGAGCGGGGACGGACGGCGGGGCGCTCCGGGCACGGGCGCCGGGCGGAGATCGGGGATCGGGGAGTCCACGCGCCGCACCCTACCCCGCCGGGGGCGCCGTCCGTTCGTGCGGCGCCTCCGAGGCCGGGCCGTCAGGCGCGCCGGACCCGCACGTCTCCGCTCACCGAGCGCAGGCGCAGCACGAGGCGCCTCTCCTCGGCGGCCGGCCCGCCGCCCGCTTCGAGGTCCGAGGTGACGCGGCCGGCGACGGAGTGGCAGTCGAGGAACGTCGCCGTCCCGGGCGCCACGCCCACCGTGACGTCGCCCGAGGCGCTCCTCGCCTCGATCTCGCCGGTGGACGCCTCTCGGACGGTGAGGTCGCCGGAGCCGGCGGACATACTGACACGGCCCTCGACGCGGCCCAGCGACACGCCGCCGGAGCCCGTCACGATCCGCGCGTCGCGGACCTGGCCGATCGCGATGTCGCCGGAGCCGGTGCGCGCCTGGGCCCGGCCCGTGGCCGCGCCCACCCGGATGTCGCCGGAGCCGGCCTCCGCCTCCATGTCGACGGCCCGCTCCACGCAGATGCCGCCGGAGCCCGTCACGATCCGCGCCCGTTCGGCGACGTCCACCTCGACGTCCGCCGACCCCGCTCGGATCTCCGCGTCGGCCAGCGCGCCGCGGACGCGGACGTCGCCGGACCCGCTGTCCGCCGTCAGGGAGCTCCCCGCGGGCACGACGACGGTCAGCCGCACTTCATGCGACAGGTGGAGGAACGGGCCAGTGGCGCGGGGGGCGTCCAGGAGCAGCCGCCCGTCGTCGAACTCCACGCGCGTCTCGGCGACGGCGTCCTGGCCGCCCTTGACCGCGACGACGTCGACGGTGATCTGCTCGGCCGTGTCGCTCGCCGTGAGGGCCAGGTCGCTGGCCCTCAGCGTCGCTGAGACGATGACGGGCCCCGATGCCGGAAAGTCGTATCGCATCGCTGTTCTCCTTCTGGTGCGTGTGTGCGCGTGCGCTGCTGGTGCTGCGCGCGGTGTCAGTGCGCCCAGCCGGTCATCGACCGCCCGACGCGCACGTGGCCGCCCGGCGACGAGATCTCGAGGCCCGCCGTGGGGACGAGCGCCTGCTGGACGGCGCGGATCAGCCAGGTGTTGACCGAGCAGCCCTCGACGGCGGCGGCCTGGTCGACCTGGGCCTTGAGGGACTCGGGCAGCCGCAGGGAGATGCGCGAGACGCCTCCGCCCTCGTCATCGAGTGGCGGGGCGGGCGGCGTCGGCTGGATGAGCGGCGCGCCGGCGCCCTCGCCGCGCAGCGCCCGCTCGACGACGATCTCAGGGCTGCCGCCCCGCAGCCGGACTTCCACGAGGTCGCCGTCGAGCCGCGCGGTCGCCTCGGCGGCCGTGTCGGAGACGACCTCCATGAGCGTCAGCCGGACGGCCGGCTCGAGGGACTGCGCGAGGCGTTCAGCCGCCTCCTGGACGTCCGGGCTGGACGTCTGGGCGCTGGCGCGCAGAGCCGCCTCGAGGCCGTTGATGTAAGGCGCGAGATCCATGACTCCATGGTGACATCATTATGGCGTCATGTCAATGCCACTTCGACATCACCTCGGCGTCGGAGTCCAGGGCATCGCGGATCACCCTGGCGGAGGCCCCCGCGCTCAAGGCAGCGCCAGGAAGTCTCTCAGCCAGGCGTCCACGTTCCGCATGGTCGAGGCGTCGACCGTGCCGATCCAGCCGACCAGGCGCTCCCGCGCCACGGTGCGCGGCTGTTCCATCATGGCGAACGTCGGCCTGGTCAGGCCCGTCTCCGCTCCGCGCAGCGGCACGTGGTTGGGCCAGCCCCGGTCCACAAACGTCGCCGGCACGATGATGTCCAGCGCATCCGCCTGCTCGAGATACAGATCGCTCGCCACTACCAGTGCGGGTCGCCGGCCAGCCTGTTCGCGATCACGCGCCGGGTCGAGCTCCACCCATACGACATCCCCCCGATGCCACTCATTCATGAGCGCGGCCGTCGTCGAGGACCACATCCCACGCATGGAACTCATCCCAGTACGAGGCGTCCGATCCCTGGAACGCGCCCGAACGATTCCATCCGCTCTCGCCGCTCGTGCGCGTCGAGCAGACCCTCAATGAGTCCCGCCGCAGTGACTCCGCGTTCCTTCGCATCATGGTTGATCCGGTCGCGCAGGTCCTCGCTCACCTTGAGCGTTGTTGCCATGGCTCGATGATGCCAATTGGTAGACCGATCAGTCTACCGATTGCTGACAGGGGAACGACTCAAGCGACGGACGACCACCGAGCGAGCGACCGAGCGACAGATGCCACACGATTGCGCCACTCGGCCAGAGGACGCCTTCGGATCACGCAGGCGCCCGCGAGGTCCGCCCAACGGGGGCGGTGAGGTTCGCCCACCCGCGACGTTGAGGTTCGCCCACGTGAGACTGTGCGCGTCCGGCGACTTCGGTTCTCTTGTCCGGCGACTTCGGTTCCTGTGACGCGCTCTGGTGTCGGGGTCTGGGTGCTCGTGCCACGCCTACCGGTCTCAACGAAGGGGCAGCGGCGTCGCCGCGAGGACCTCCCGTGTCGATGCGGGTCACGGGCTCGGTCCGGGCGGTCTCCTGACCGGACTGCGCTCGAGATCGGTATCTATGGCACGGACTGCTGCCACGGGTACCGACCTCAGTTCACGGCCCGCTCACTCCGACGCCAGCGCCGGGCCTCCCACCAGCACAAACACTCAAACTCACGTCAAACCCGGGTCCGACCCCGCATCGAGATCGGCACCTATGGCACAGACCGCTGCCACAGATACCGATCTCGAACACGGATCGTCTGCGTCTGCGGCTCGACCAGGTTCCGCGCCGAGATCGAAACAGCCAATCGCCGCCTGCCCCTGCCCGGCTCCATTGTCGTGGCACCTGCCTCGTTCCAGCACGGCGGCGACACAGTGATCGGGAAGCAGAAGAGCCAGCTTGACGACCTCCACCTCCGCAAGATCGACCTGGCCGACACCGGCCTCGGTCAGACCCGTCTTCTCCCGGAGCTCACACAGCCGATGGACACGGACGTCCGACGGCATCCGTTCCTCGTGCGCGTCAACCTGGCGACGCTCGCCCGCCAGCTGAAGGTTGAGCCCGAACTGCGGGTCCATCCCGACGTAGCGCCCACCGCCAGGGCCGCGATGATCCACCCGAAGTAGACTTGCGATATGACTGAGATGACTACGATCAAGGTCTCTGTCGCAGTCCACGACAGCGTCCGAGATGCTGCCCGGGCGGCGCATGTGACCCAAGGGCAGCTGATCGAAGAGATGCTGCGCGAGCGGCGCAAGGCGCAGTTCTGGGCCGCCTTGGACGCCGAGTCCCCCGACCAGGAGTACCTCGATTCACTGAGGGAAGCCGACGCGGCCTTCGCTTCGGACGCGGAGGACGCAATCACCGCATTCGAGGCGGGCGAGTGAGCCGGCTGCCGGCCCGGGGCGACGTCGTGTGGGCGAGTATGGATCCGATCGTCGGCCGCGAGCAGGCGAAGCACCGACCTTGGCTGGTGCTCTCCGAACCTGCTCTGCACAGGGCGCGCGGACTCCTCATCGGCGTTCCACTGACTCATACCGATCGCGGATGGTCTACACACGTCAATCTGACTCCGACCGCCACCACTCCCGCAGTCGCAATGTGCGAGCAGGTCACGTCCATGTCACTGAGCCGGGTGACTCGCATCGACCCGGCCCCTTATCCGATGCGCGTCGTCGATGAGGTGCACGAGATCCTGACACTGCTGACCGGCGGGCGATGAGAGATCACTGCTCGATCGCAGGCGCGACGATCCGAAGCGTGCGTCCATCGGACGGTTGCTCAAGGAGCGTCCGCCCGATGACGGTTGATTCCGAACCTTCCAAGATCGACCTGGCAGACGCAGCTGGCAAGCCCCGGGTACGGGCGTACCGCCTGATCAGGATGGGACGCACCGAGTGTCTTGACCTCCAGCAGGCGCACTCCACGCTCATGCGGATCCGCCTTGATCGCTGTGAGCATCGCCGTCCCCAGCAGGCGTGACACATCACCGGGGACCGGACGGTCGGGCGCGGCCGACCGCGCAGATGCGCTCCGACGGTCCTCGGCCGCGGTCACGCGACCTGGAGCGGCTCGATCGAAGCGATCTGTTCTCCTGCCGCATCCTCTGCGCGGTCGAGCTCATAGTGACTCTGCAGGTTGATCCAGAACTCCGCAGAGGTTCCGAAGTACTTGGCGAGCCGCAGTGCGGTGTCCGCCGTAATGCCGCGCTTACCGTGCACGATCTCATTGATCCGCCGAGGCGGCACACCAATCGAAACTGCAAGCTTGTTCTGTGTGATTCCGAAACCCTCAATGAAATCCTCCATGAGGACCTCACCGGGATGGATCGCCTCGATCTTGTCAGTGGTAGTCAACGATCTCAACCTCCTCCGGACCAGCATCGGTCCACACGAAGCAGATCCGCCACTGGTCATTGATCCTGATACTGTATTGCCCCGCTCGGTCACCTTTGAGCCTCTCCAAGCGATTCTCCGGAGGAAGCCTCAGATCATCGAGGACTTTTGCGGAGCCGACCTGTCGAAGCTTACGCAGAGCCACTCGCTCGATCCGAGAATCAAGCGAGCGAACCCGTTCACGACGCCACAGCCGTTCAGTATCTTTGTCCCCGAACGATCTGATCACGAAGCAAGCATGACATACTTAACGCACCGCGTCAATAACGTCAGACGTTAAACTTGAACTCCACCACATCCCCGTCGCGCATCGCGTAGTCCTTGCCCTCCATGCGAACCTTCCCATGCGCGCGGGCCTCGGCGATGGAGCCCAGCTCGATGAGATCCTCGAAGCTGACGATCTCCGCCTTGATGAAGCCGCGCTGGAAGTCGGTGTGGATGACGCCGGCGGCCTCGGGCGCCGTGTCGCCCTGGTGGATCGTCCAGGCGCGCGACTCCTTCGGGCCGGCCGTGAGGAAGGTCTGCAGTCCCAAAGTGGAGAAGCCGACGCGGGCCAGCTTGTCCAGGCCGGACTCGGCCTGGCCCGACTCGGCCAGCATCTCGCGGGCGTCGTCGGGGTCCAGCTCCACCAGCTCCGCCTCGAACTCGGCGTTGAGGAACACCGCTTCCGCCGGGGCCACCAGGTCACGCAGCGACGCCTGCAACGCCGCATCGTCCATGCCCTCGTCGTCCATGTTGAACACGTAGATGAACGGCTTGGACGTCATGAGCTGGAACGACTTCACCACGTCGACGTCCAGCCTCGCGCCCTCAGGCCCGGACAGCAGCTCGCCGCGCTCCAGGAGGGCCTGAGCGGCCTGGGCCGTCTCCAGGACCGACTTGTCGACCTTCTT
This sequence comes from Actinomycetes bacterium, assembly GCA_023426345.1. GTDB lineage: Bacteria > Actinomycetota > Actinomycetes > Actinomycetales > Actinomycetaceae > Pauljensenia. Next base: position 1,781 of record JAFAAX010000182.1, on the reverse strand, counting down.
GCCCGTGACCTCCTTGGCCAGGCGCGGGATCTGCTTCTCCAACGTCTGGAGGTCGGCGAGGATCAGCTCCGTCGAGATCGTCTCGATGTCGTCCTTCGGCGACACCCGCCCGTCGACGTGGACGACGTCGGGATCCTGGAACACGCGGGTCACCTGGCAGATCGCGTCGGCCTCGCGGATGTTGGCCAGGAACTGGTTGCCCAGGCCCTCCCCCTCCGACGCGCCGCGCACGATGCCGGCGATGTCGACGAAGGACACGGTGGCCGGCACGATCCGCTCGGAGTCGTACAGCGCCGCCAGCCGCTCCAGGCGCGGGTCGGGCAGCGGCACGATCCCCACGTTCGGCTCGATGGTGGCGAACGGGTAGTTGGCCGCCAGCACGGTGGCGCGGGTCAGCGCGTTGAACAGGGTCGACTTGCCGACGTTGGGCAGTCCGGCGATTCCGATGGTGAGTGACACCCCGCCATCCTATCCAGTCGACCCGGCCCGATCGCCGAGGCCGCCCCCTCGCGCAGGCCGGCGACCCGGGAGGGGGCGCCGCCCTCGTCGATGTCCCGGACCGCCGTCCTCCCCGCACCGCGCCCCGCGGACGGCCGGACCGCGGGCTCAGCTCGTGTGGTTGGCCCCTGTGCGGCGCTTGGCGTGGGGCCGCGCGTCGTCGCGCCCCGAAGCCGCCAGCTGCGCGCGCAGCGTGCGCGGCAGCGCGAAGGTGATCGTCTCGGTCTCCGTGCGGACCTCCTCGACCGTGGGGAACCCGCGGGCCTGGAGCCACTCGATGACGTCGTGCACCAGGATCTCCGGCACCGAGGCGCCCGAGGTCAGCCCGACCGTCGCCGCGCCCTCGAACCACGCCGGGTCCAGCTCCCCCGCCCCGTCCACGCGATGCGCGGCGCGCGCCCCGGCCTCCAGGGCGACCTCGACCAGGCGCACCGAGTTCGACGAGTTCGCCGAGCCCACGACGATCATGACGTCCGCCCGCGGCGCGATCGTCTTGACGGCGACCTGCCGGTTCTGCGTGGCGTAGCAGATGTCGTCGCTGGGCGGGTCCTCCAGCAGGGGGAAGCGCTCGCGCAACCGGTCGACCGTCGTCTTCGTCTCATCGACGGACAGCGTGGTCTGCGAGACCCACACGACGCGCGCGGGGTCGCGCACGACGACGTCGTCGACCTCCTCGGGGGATCCGACGACCTGGATGTGGTCGGGGGCCTCGCCGAAGGTGCCCTCGACCTCCTCGTGGCCCTCGTGGCCGACCAGGATGATGTCGTAGTCCTCCTTGGCGAAGCGCACGGCCTCGCGGTGGACCTTCGTCACCAGCGGGCACGTCGCGTCGATCGTGGCCAGGTGGCGGGCCTCGGCGGCGGCGCGCACCTGGGGCGAGACGCCGTGGGCGCTGAACACGACGCGCGCCCCCTCGGGGACCTCGTCGGTGTCCTGCACGAAGACCGCGCCGCGCCGGGTCAGGGACTCGACGACGAACTTGTTGTGGACGATCTCCTTGCGGACGTAGACGGGCGCGCCGTAGAGGTCCAGCGTCTTCTCGACCACGTCCACCGCCCGGTCCACGCCCGCGCAGTACCCGCGCGGCGCCGCGACCAGGATCGTGCCACTGCCCGCCGTCCCCGGCGCCCCGCCCGCGATCGACGAGGGCGACCCCGCCTGGCCGGGTGCGCGGGTCACGGCCGGTCCGGCCGCGGGGGCCGCAGCCGACGGAGAGGAGGTCAGGACGCTCATGCCTCCAATGTAACGGGCCCGAGGTCCCGGGTCGCGGGGAGATGCGGCAC
>JAFAAX010000179.1 GCA_023426345.1 Actinomycetes bacterium | reverse complement strand
GGCCGGCGGCCGGGACGCGTACTCGCGTCCGGTGGGGGTGACGAGCGTGATGACGCCGGTGGGGGAGGCGTGGGCGTGCCATCCGGGTGCCTCCTTGGTCAAGTTGCACGCCCGGCAGAGCCCCTGGGCATTGCTCGCCGTGGTGGGGCCGCCCTGCGCGAACGGCGTCACGTGGTCGGCCTCGCGGAGGGGGGGCTCCGCAGTACGGGGTCCGGCAGACGTGTCCGTCCCGGGCGGCGATGAAGTGTTTGAGACCGTCCGGGAAAAGGCGGCGGCCGGACTCCATGGCGACGAGCTCCCCGGTGCCGGGCCGGGTGTAGAGGCGGCGCAGGAACACCTGCGACTCGACGTCCAGGGGGTTGACGCCCCGGGGGTGGTGCTCGACCTCCAGGCCGCCCGCCAGGATCGCGCGGGCCACGCCCGCGGGGATCGGCCCGTGGCCGGCGACCTGGGCCGGGGTGTCGCCGCCCGCGAGCAGTGCCTGGTCGGTCATCACCAACTGGACCTCCACGGGCACGCCGTCGGCCCGGGACACGCCGGTGAGGCGCTCGACGACGGTGTCGGCCATGATCTGTCCCCGGCCCCGGCCCCGGCCCCGGGCGTCACCGGCGGCCTGGGCCGACCGCGCGACGCGGGTCAGCGCCGCGAAGGCGGCGACCCCCTGCTCGACGGGCACCAGGGCGGACAGCCACGCCATCGTGTCGGGTGCGGGACGCAGGCTCACGCACCGCTGCGAGCGCGCGTAGGCCGCCCGCTTGACGACGGCGCGGGCGTCGAGTCGGCAGGCATGCTCCCTCGCGACGGCCACGAGACGCCGTGTCCCCATGCCCGGGAGACCGTCGGCCATCGCCGCGTCCACGGCCCTGCGGTCCTCCCGCGACAGGCAGGCGGTCTCCCGGGCCATGAGGCTCGCGCGCCACTCCGAGACGCGGCCCTCCTGGAACAGGCGCAGCGTCTCGGGCATCTCGGGCAGCACCGTCGCCAGGCCCAGCAGTCTCTCCGCGCGGTGCGGGGACTCCCGGCGCGCCAGCGCGACCTCACTGACCGCGCTGCGCCGCGCGACAGCGAGCTCGCGGTCCCGGCGCGCGGTGCTCCACGGCCCGGCGTGCGAGCCCTCCTGCGCCGCGGCCCCCGCCGCCTCCTCGCGGGCCAGGACATCGGCCTCACGCAGCTCCCGGAGGGCCGCACCCATCCGCGCCTGTCCGGCGGCCAACGCGTTCTTGATCACCTCGAAGTCCGCGATCGTCTCGACCAGGTCCGCGCCATCCGTGCCGGGAGCCCGGCCGCACGTGCGCTCGACCACGGCGCGCACGCTCTCCGCGCTCAGCGCGTCGACGCCCCGCGCCCGCCTGTCCGGCGTGGACGCCGGCGTGGGCGGAGCGGCTGCTGCCGCATCGGTGAGCTCGACCATGATCCATGGTCCCAGGCACCGCCCCCATCTGGACGCGGGAATTCCCCGGAGAAGCCCCGCCCTCCCAAGAAAAGAGACGGAGATCACACTGGATGCGAGGAACGGCCCCACGCAGCAGGCCAGGCGATCACCTGACCCGGCCACGCGGGGCCGCCCTCGTCGATGAGCGGGAGCGCTCAGCTCACGCGACGCTCACTCCTCGCCCTCGTGGTCCTCCTCGGCGATCGTGTAGTTGAACATCTCGTAGCGGTCGATCGCCTGCTGGACCAGCGCCCGGTCGATCCGCCCCTCATCGGCCAGCGCCTGAAGGGCACGCACGACCATGGACTCGGCGTCGATGTGGAAGTAGCGTCGCGCCGCGCGCCGCGTGTCGGAGACGCCGAACCCGTCGGCGCCCAGCACGTAGTAGGCGCCCGGGATCCACTGGCGGATCTGGTCGGGCACCAGCGCGTCGTAGTCCGACGACGCGACGAACGGGCCCTCCGCGCCGGCCAGCTTGGCGGCCAGGTAGGCGGTGCGGGGCTCCTCCTCCGGGTGGAGGAAGTTGTGCTCGTCCGCCTCCTCGCCGTCGCGGCGCAACTCGTTCCAGGAGGTCACGGACCACACGGCCGCGTCGACGCCCCAGTCCTCGGCGAGCAGGCGCCTCGCCTCGCGCGCCCACGGCACGCCGACGCCCGAAGCCAGGAGCTGGGCCTTCGGGCCCCCCGCGTGCGAGTGGTCCTCGACGCGGTAGATGCCCTTGACGACGCCCTCGACGTCCAGATCGTCGGGCTGGGCCGGCTGGTGGATCGGCTCGTTATACACCGTGAGGTAATACAGGACGTTCGGGTCGCGCGTGTCGCCCTGGCCGTACATGCGGTGCAGGCCGTCGCGGATGATGTGCGAGATCTCGTAGGCGTACGCCGGGTCGTAGATGACGAAGCCGTGGTTCGCGGCGGCCAGGATCGGGGACTGCCCGTCCAGGTGCTGGAGGCCCTCGCCGGTCAGCGTGGTCCGCCCGGCCGTGGCGCCCACGACGAAGCCGCGGGCCATCTGGTCGGCGGCCGCCCAGAACTGGTCGCCCGTGCGCTGGAACCCGAACATCGAGTAGAAGATGTAGAAGGGGACCATCGGCAGATCGTGCGTGGCGTAGGCCGTGCCCACGACCTGCATGGCGGCGGCCGAGCCGGCCTCCGTGATGCCGGTGTGGAGGATCTGGCCCTGCTGGGACTCCTTGTAGGAGAGCATCATGTCGGCGTCGACGGCCGTGTAGTTCTGGCCGTGCGTGTTGAAGATCTTGGCCGTCGGGAAGATCGCGTCCAGGCCGAAGGTGCGGGCCTCGTCGGGGATGATCGGGACGAAGTAGCGTCCGACGTTCTTGTCCTTGATGAGGTCCTTCATCAGGCGGACCAGGGCCATCGTGGTCGCGACCTCCAGCGGGCCCGACCCCTTCTCCAGGGAGACGAAGGGTTTGTCCGGCAGCTCCGGCAGCTTCGGGTCCCGATCGGCCCGGCGCTCCGGCACCCACCCGCCCAGCATCTCGCGGCGCTCCTTCATGTAGAGCAGCGCCGGGTCGTCCGCCGGGGGCATGTAGTACGGGGGCATCTCGGGATTGCGCTCGAGCTCCTCGTCCGAGATCGGGATCCCCAGACGGGTGCGCAGGGCCTTCGCGTCCTCCAGCGACAGCTTCTTCATCTGGTGGGTCGAGTTGCGGCCGGCGAAGTGGCTGCCCAGGGCGTAGCCCTTGATGGTGTGGGCGAGGATGACGGTGGGCTGGCCCGTGTGCTCCATCGCGGCCTTGTAGGCGGCGTAGACCTTGCGGTAGTCGTGGCCGCCGCGCTGCAGCGCCCAGATCTGGTCGTCCGTCCAGTTCTGGACCATCGCCTTGGTGCGCGGATCGCGCCCGAAGAAGTGCTCGCGGACGTAGGCGCCGTCGTTCGCCTTGAACGTCTGGTAGTCGCCGTCCAGGGTCTGGTTCATGACGTTGACCAGGGCGTGGTCCTTGTCGGCGGCCAGCAGCTGATCCCAGCCGCGCCCCCAGATCACCTTGATGACGTTCCAGCCGGCGCCCTTGAAGAACGCCTCCAGCTCCTGGATGATCTTGCCGTTGCCGCGCACGGGGCCGTCCAGGCGCTGCAGGTTGCAGTTGATGACGAAGGTGAGGTTGTCCAGCCCCTGCTGGGCGGCCAGCTGGAGCATGCCGCGGGCCTCGGGCTCGTCCATCTCGCCGTCGCCGAGGAACGCCCAGGTGTGCTGCTGGGAGGTGTCCTTGAGGCCGCGCAGCTGGAGGTAGCGGTCGAACCACGCCTGGTAGATGGCCTCGGACGGGCCCAGGCCCAGCGACACCGTCGGGTACTCCCAGAACGTCGGCAGCTGGCGCGGGTGCGGGTAGGAGGGCAGGCCGCCCTGGACGGAGACCTGCTGGCGGAAGCCGTCCATCTCGGCCTCGCTCAGGCGGCCCTCGAGAAACGCCCGGGCGTAGGGGCCGGGGGAGGCGTGGCCCTGGAAGAACACGTGGTCGCCGCCTCCGGGATGGTCCTTGCCGCGGAAGAAGTGGTTGAGGCCGACCTCGTAGAGGGTCGCCACCGAGGCGTAGGAGGAGATGTGCCCGCCGACGTGGATGCCGCTGCGCTGGGCGCGCGTCACCTGGACGGCGGCGTTCCAGCGGATCCACCGGCGGTACTGACGCTCCATGGCCTCGTCGCCGGGGAAGTAGGGCTCCTGATCGACGGGGATCGTGTTGACGTAGGGGGTCGTGTACTCGCTGGGGATCTGGACGTCGCGGCGGCGCGCCTCCTCCAGCATGTGCAGGAGGATGTAGCGCGCGCGGGGCCCGCCCTTCGCGTCGATCAGACCGGTCAGGGACTCCACCCATTCGGCGGTCTCCTCCGGGTCGTTGTCGGGAACCTGGCTGAGCAGTCCGTTGACGACGGGGTGGCTCTCGCTTGGCTGTGTCACCGATATCCCTCTTCCTCGTGGCGATGCCTGGGGCACCACTGGTGCTCGACGCCTTCCATTGTGGTCCGTGCGCGCCCCGTTGGCGAGTGTGCGAGGGACTTCGGACCCATGAGACGCGCCTCATCGGTGCGATCTCGGCGACATTGCGGTGGGCGCCGACGCCACCCGGCGGCATCCGACGGACGGAGGGCCCTCACGGTGGCCCCGGCCGGTGCCTTACGATGGGGGCGTGCTAGTCGCAGACGCGCCGAGGGCGCACGTCGTGGAAGGTGGTCGCTGATCGTGGCGCAGGGCCTGGGGTTCGCTCAGGGACAGGTGGTCCAGGAGTTCTACGCGGACGACGACAGTGATGACGCGCTGCGATCGGCGGTCGAGGAGGCGACGGGCCACGAGCTCGTGGACGCCGACTACGACGACGTCGTCGACGGCGCGGTCGTGTGGTGGCGCTCCGACGACGCGGAGGACGGGGACCTGGCCGACCTCCTGGTCGACGCGTTGACGAACCTGGACGACGGCGGCGTGATCTGGGTGCTCATCCCCAAGCCGCAGCGCCCCGGATCGGTGCCGGTGGCCGACGTCGAGGACGCCGCCGACGTCGCGGGCCTGCATTCGACGTCCGCCGCGTCCGTGGGCCCGGACTGGGCGGGCATCCGCCTGACGGCCCGCCCGCGCACGCGCTGAGCGCCCGGGTGGGGGAGCCTCCGGGACGAGGGCGGCCCTTCCTGCCCATCGACGAGGGCGGCGCTGCCCGCGGGACGGCGCGCCAGATATGCTGGACGACGCTGCCCCGCGTGCGGGCCTCGTGCCCGATGCGTGTCCGAGCGGCGAGGGGCCTGTAGCTCAGTTGGTCAGAGCGCTGCGCTTACACCGCAGATGTCGTCGGTTCGAACCCGGCCGGGCCCACTGCGATCAGTCGTTCGCGACCAGGCGGCGTTTACATTAGTCCCTGGTCAGGTGCGGTTTCTACCCGGTGCGTCATAGTGCTCGATATGTAGGAATCACTCGCTTCGTGGTGCGGGATGGTGATTCTCGTCCGCCGTTGTCGCATCTGCGCGCGGGATCGTTCGAAGGATCGTCGTGTGGGCGGACGCTAAGCCAGCGGGCGATCTCGCGAGCGCTCGGGCCGGCATTCAGCAGGTGGCGAGTCTCATCCAGGTCCTGCGCGGTCAGTGCGGTGCTGCTTGAGCGTGTCACCACGCCGGCGGCCTTGAGCCGCTTGCGGATGGTCTGGATGTGGAGACCGTGTTTGCGCGCGACCTCCTCCTGGGTCATCCCGTTGGGGTAGTCGACGACCTTTCTCAGGATGTCCGAAAGTGGCTCGTCTTCAGACGAAGCGCGTCCGCGCGATCGGATCGAAGGAGGCTGATTGGTTCCGTCCTGGTTGACGGGTGGCGCCTGGTCGAGTCGACTGCTACCGGCGCACCCGCACGAGGTCAAGGAAGACTCCGCGGAGCGCCGCCGGAGTGAAGTCGGTGGGTTCTGCCAGGATTGCAGCCGTGGCGATCAACAACTGGTGGGACTCAGATCCCGACGAGGCATACTGGATGGAGATTCGACAAGAGCCTGTCGGTCTCGGTGACTACCTGCGCGCTCCCCAGGCCGGAGGCGACGGAAACCCCTCGTGGTCCTACGAGCTCACGTCCTATGTGCAACCGGGCGACCGCGTGTTTCACTGGCACAAGACACCCTCGGGCGAACCCGGCATCCTCGATGGTCAGAGGCCGTAGGACCGCTGGAGACCATCACTTGGTCATGGCAGGCGCGGGGTACCCGAGGGCGGGAGCGTGGCGTACCCACAGTCGGGCCGACATGGAACATGCCGCTCACCGGATATACCGAGTTCGCGCGACCGATCACTAGATCGGGATTGAACGCGCGGCGCGCCGAAGTCCTGGGAGTCATCTACGGGGTTGTCCGTGACTACGGAAAGCCCATCTACGCGCCGTTCCAGAACTATGGCGGTCGCGAACTGCGCGCTCAGCAGGGCTACCTCACCAAGTTTCCTGCCGCCCTCGTAGCGTTGCTCTTCGAGCTTCCTTCCGACAAGGGGTCGGAAGGAGCTGGCGGTCGGCGCAGGACGGCGCGGGCTGGGCGAGGTCAGGGGTACATGGCGGACGCTGAGAAGCGTACCGCGCTCGAACACCATGCCGTGCGCATGGCAATTGAGCACTACCGCGCGGCTGGTGCTACGAACATCGAAGAGCTTGGAAGGCCCTACGACCTACGAGTGATGCTTGACGGTGTTGAGCGCCACGTAGAAGTGAAGGGCTCCGTGGGTGAAGATCTGGAAAGTGTGCAGCTCACCCAGGGAGAAGTGGAACATGCTCGGGCGTACCAGCCGACTGACCTATTCGTAGTTGACGGCATCAGTGCCGCTCGTGGTGACGGCGGGGCGGTTACCGTAGCTGGCGGTTCCGTTCGGATCTGGTCGAACTGGACGCTGAGCGACAACGCGCTTCGGCCCACTCACCTTCGTTACAGCCTCCCGGCTTGGGTCTGCTGCAGGGATTGGTGACACCTGATGTGAGCGCACGTGGGTGCGTTCTGGAAGGATGTTCATCATGCCTAAGGCCTATCCCAAGGAGTTCCGCGAGGACGTCATCCGTGTGGCCCGCA
>JAFAAX010000116.1 GCA_023426345.1 Actinomycetes bacterium | reverse complement strand
CGAAGTCGCTGGCGGAGCGCCGCTTCGAGGCCGCCCACGCGCCGCAGCCCGCCGACGATCCTGCGCAGACGGAGGGCAGCGCGGTGGACGGGGCCCGCGACGAGCCGAAGGAGGACCAGCGATGATGAGCTTCGCCCAGTGGGGCAACGCCCTGTACGCCGGGAGGAAGTCCTACGGCATCATCAAGCACCGGACGGTGTTCGTCGGCATCGCCAGCGCGGTCATGGCCGTCTCGATCGTCCTGATGGCCACCCTGGGCTTCAACCAGTCCATCGAGTTCACCGGCGGCGCGCAGTTCACGGTCGCCGGCGTCGCGGACACGAAGGCCCAGCAGCCCGCCTACGACGCCCTGGCCGCGGAGGGCGTCGCCATCTCCGAGGTCCACGTGTCCTCGCTCGGCAGCGACTCGATCCGCGTCCAGGCCCCGCCGATGGACACCGGGACCACGGCCGCCGTGCGGCAGGCCCTCGGCGACGCCTACGGCGTGGACGAGGCCGACGTCCAGTCGAACTCCATCGGCCCGACCTGGGGGCAGGACGTCACGAAGAAGGCGCTGCAGTCCCTGGTGATCTTCGTCGTGCTGGTGACCGTCATCATGACGATCTACTTCCGCTCGTGGACGATGTCCGGCGCGGCGATGATCGCCCTGGCCCACGACATGCTGCTGACGGTCGCCGTGTTCGCGATCACCCGGGTGGAGGTCTCCCCGGCGACGGTCATCGGCTTCCTCACGATCCTCGCGTACTCGCTCTACGACACGGTCGTGGTCTTCGACAAGGTCCGCGAGCTGACGAGAGGCGTGTGGGACCAGAAGCGCTACACGTTCGGGGAGATGGTCAACCTGGCCGTCAACCAGACGATGGTGCGCTCGATCAACACGTCGGTCGTCGCCGTGCTGCCCGTGGCCGCGATCCTCTTCATCGGCACCTGGCTGCTGGGCAGCGGCACGCTCACCGACATCTCGTTGGCGCTGTTCGTCGGCATGCTGGCGGGCACGTACTCCTCGATCTTCGTCGCCTCGCCCTTCCTCGTCGTCCTCGAGGGACTGCGGGCCCGCACGAAGGAGCACACCGCGACCGTGCTGGCGGCGCGCCAGCGCGCGACCGGTCCGGACGGCCAGACCGAGGAGGGCGCCGCCGTCGCGGAGGTGCGCGTCGCGCCGGTCGTGCCGGGACACCATCTGGGGCAATCCGCCCAACCTCGCCGCAAGAACCGGAGGAACCGATGAGTCGGGAACTGGGGCCCCGCGTCGCGGAGCTGGTCACCTCGAACCTGCGCGAGATCCCGGACTTCCCGGAGCCGGGCGTCCTGTTCCGCGACATCACGCCACTGCTGGCCAACGGGCCGGCGTTCCAGGAGCTCATCGGGCTGCTCGCGGACCGCTACCGCGGCCGGGTCGACGCGGTGGCCGGGCTGGAGTCGCGCGGGTTCATCCTGGCGGCGCCGCTGGCGACGCAGCTCGGGATCGGCATGCTGACGATCCGCAAGGCCGGGAAGCTGCCCGGACCGGTGATCGGCGTGGACTACGCGCTGGAATACGGCACGGCCCGGATGGAGCTGCGTCCGGACTCGGTGACGCCCGGGCAGCGCGTGCTGGTGGTCGACGACGTCCTGGCGACGGGCGGAACGGCGAACGCGTCGGTGCGGCTGATCCGCCAATGCGGGGCGGAGGTGGCCGCGGTGGCGGTGCTGCTCGAGCTGGAGGCGCTGGACGGGCGGTCGAGGCTGGAGGGCCTCACCGTCGAGTCCGCCGTCAGCTTCTGAGCGACACGGCCGGGCGCCGCGCGCTTATCATGGGCCAATGACCGACTCCACCAGCTCCGCAGCCCGCAAGTCACCGGCGGCGGGGTCGCTGGTGCGGTCGGGGCTGGTGTGGTTCGGGAGCCGCGGGCGGTCGACGGCGCCGGAGATCGAGCCTCTCATCCGGGCGTTGCGCGCGAACCATCCGAAGGCGGACGTGTCCGTCATCGAGCGCGCCTACGAGACGGCGGAGCTCCACCATCGCGGGCAGATGCGCAAGTCCGGCGAGCCCTACATCACCCATCCGGTGGCCGTGGCGACGATCCTCGCCGAGATGGGCATGACCACCCCGACGCTGGTCGCCGCGCTGCTCCACGACGCCGTCGAGGACACGGACTACACCGTCGAGCAGCTGACCGCCGACTTCGGCGCCTCCATCGCCCAGCTGGTCGACGGCGTCACGAAGCTCGACAAGGTGCATTACGGGGCGGCCGCCCAGTCCGAGACGCTGCGCAAGATGATCGTCGCGATGAGCAAGGACATCCGGGTCCTCCTCATCAAGCTGGCCGACCGCCTCCACAACGCGCGCACCTGGCGGTTCGTCCCCAAGGAGTCCGCGCAGGCGAAGGCCCAGGAGACGTTGGAGATCTACGCTCCGCTGGCGCACCGTCTCGGCATGAACAGCATCAAGTGGGAGCTGGAGGAGCTGTCCTTCAAGACGCTGCTGCCGGAGATCTACGACGAGATCGACCATCTGGTCGCCGAGCGGGCCCCGGAGCGCGACACCTATCTGCGCGACGTCATCGGCCAGCTCGAGGAGGACCTGCGGCGCGCGAAGATCAAGGGGACGGTGGGCGGGCGCCCGAAGAACCACTACTCGATCTACCAGAAGATGATCGTGCGCGGGAAGGCCTTCGACGAGATCTTCGATCTGGTGGCCGTGCGCGTCCTGGTCGAGTCCGTCAAGGACTGCTACGCGGTGCTCGGCGCCGTGCACGGCCGGTGGAACCCGATCCCCGGGCGGTTCAAGGACTACATCGCCATGCCGAAGTTCAACCTCTACCAGTCGTTGCACACGACGGTGGTGGGTCCGGCCGGGCGGCCCGTGGAGATCCAGATCCGCACCTTCGAGATGCACGAGCGCGCCGAGCACGGGGTGGCGGCGCACTGGAAGTACAAGGAGAATCCGAACGCCACGTCGGCCGAGGGCGACAAGATGACGGGCGACGAGCAGATGAACTGGCTGCGGGCCCTGGTCGAGATGGAGCGGGAGACGGGGGATCCCGAGGAGTTCCTCGACTCGCTGCGCTACGAGATCGCCGGCGACGAGGTCTACGTGTTCACGCCCCGCGGCGAGGTCGTGGTCCTGCCCGCGCACGCCACGCCCGTGGACTTCGCCTACGCCGTGCACACGGAGGTCGGCCACCACACGGTCGGGGCGAAGGTCAACGGGCGCCTGGTCCCCCTGGACACGGAGCTCGAGTCCGGCGAGGCCGTGGAGGTCGTCACCTCGAAGTCGGCGAAGGCGGGTCCCTCGCGCGACTGGCTGTCGTTCGTGGCCTCGCCGCGGGCTCGGTCGAAGATCAAGGCGTGGTTCTCCAAGGAGCGGCGCGAGGAGGCCGTGGAGGAGGGCAAGGAGCACATCGCGCGCGCGATGCGCAAGCAGAACCTGCCGCTCCAGCGCCTGCTCAGCCACGAGTCGATCCTGTCGGTGGCGACCTCGCTGGGCTACGCGGACGTGTCGTCCCTGTACGCCGCGGTGGGGGACAACCACATCTCCGCGCAGAACGTCGTGGAGAAGCTCGTGGAGAACCTGGGCGGGGGCGACGGCACGGAGGAGACGCTCTCGGAGGGCATCCGCCCGGGCGTCTCGCCCGCGCTGGCGCGGACGAAGTCGACGACGTCGGACGTCGGGGTGACGGTGTCGGGGATGAACCCGGGCGACGTCTGGGTCAAGCTGGCCCGCTGCTGCACGCCGGTGCCCGGCGACGAGATCGTCGGGTTCATCACGCGCGGGCAGGGCGTGTCGGTGCACCGCTCGGACTGTCAGAACGCCCAGCGCCTCCAGGAGCTCCACCCGGAGCGCTTCGTCGAGGTGTCGTGGAACGCGGACCACTCGGGCGGGCAGTTCCTGGTGCAGATCGAGACCCGGGCGCTCGACCGCGCCGGCCTGCTCAACGACCTCACGAAGGTGCTGTCGGACTACCGCGTCAACATCATCACGGGCTCCATGTCGACCAGCGCCGACCAGGTGGCCTCCGCCCGCTTCTCCTTCGAGCTGGCGGACACCTCCCACCTGGACGCGGTGCTCTCCGCGTTGCGCCGCGTCGACGGCGTGTTCGAGGCGGTGCGTCTGACGGGGGCCCCCCACCGGCCGTGATGACACGTGGTCTCCCGGATCGGCACGGGCACGTAGGATAGGAGGTGCGCCACAGGGTGGCGCCCCCAGGTCCGCCCGCCGGAACGGCGGACGGCAACGCGCCGGGCGGCAGCACCGCCCTCGTCCCGAAGGAACACCGTGAGCACCACGTCCGTCCCGCAGGAGAACCACGACGCCGCCCCGGTCGAGGAGGCCCCGGCGGTCCCGTCGGCGCCGGTCCCCTCGATCCCGGCGGAGGAGCCCGCGTCCGCCCCGGTTCCGGCGGCGCCCGCCGTCGAGCGCCCCGTCGTCACGCAGGCGCGCGAGTCCGGCTTCGGGCGCATCGACGAGCATGGCGACGTGTACGTGCGCGACGGCGCCTCGGAGCGCCTGATCGGCGGCTATCCGGACCCTGAGGCCATCCCCGAGGATCCCTTCGAGCTCTACACCCGGCGGTTCGCGGACCTTGAGGCCACGGTCAAGCTCTTCGAGGACCGGCTGCCCCAGCTGTCGGCGAAGGACATCGACCAGACGCTCGCGACGCTGCGCGCGGCCGTGGCCGAGCCGGCCGCCATCGGCGACCTGGCGAGCCTGCGCGCCCACGTCGAGGACCTGGCGGGGCGCGCGGAGGAGCGCAAGGCCCAGGCGAGGGCGGACCGCGCGGCGGCGAAGGAGCAGGCGCTCGCCGAGCGCACGTCGGTGGTGGAGCGCGCCGAGGCGGTGGTGGCCCAGGACCCCGCGAAGACGCACTGGAAGCAGTCGGGACAGACGCTGCGCGATCTGCTGGAGGAGTGGAAGACGCTCCAGCGCCGTGGCCCGCGGCTGGACAAGGCGACCGAGGACGAGCTGTGGAAGCGGTTCTCGGGGGCCCGCTCCGTCTTCGACCGCCACCGCCGCCAGTACTTCTCCGCGCTCGACCAGGTGCAGGGGGAGGCCAAGCACGTCAAGGAGGAGCTCATCGCGGAGGCCGAGGCGCTCCAGGACTCCACCGACTGGGGGCGCACCTCCGCCGCGTACCGCGACCTCATGGACCGCTGGAAGGCGGCTCCGCGCGCCTCGCGCAAGGAGGACGACGCGCTGTGGGCGCGCTTCCGCGCCGCCGAGCAGGTGTTCTTCGACGCGCGGCGGGCCAAGGACCAGGCGGCCGACTCCGAGTACCAGGAGAACCTGGCCGTCAAGGAGGCCCTGCTCGAGGAGGCGGAGGCCCTCCTGCCCATCACGGTGCTGGAGGACGCGAAGGCCCGCCTGCGGGCCATCCAGGACCGGTGGGACGAGGCCGGGCGCGTCCCCGGGCCGGACGTCTCGCGGGTCGAGGGACGCATGCGCGCCGTCGAGGCCGCGGTCCGCCAGGCCGAGGAACGGGAGTGGAACCGGTCGAACCCGGAGACGAAGGCCCGCGCCGAGGGCATGCTCGGCCAGCTGGAGGAGCAGGTGTCCGAGCTCCGCGCGGAGCTGGAGGCCGCGGAGGCCGCCGGCGAGGAGCCCCGGGCCGCCGACGTGCGCGACGCCCTGGCCACGAAGCAGGCGTGGCTGGACCAGATCCGATCCTCGATGGCGTGACGACCGTGCGCGTCCTCGTCCTCCCGACGCCGTTCTACGGCGCGAACTGCCTGATCGTCCTTCCCGCGGGCGCCCGCGAGGCGCTCGTCGTGGATCCCTCGCACGGCGTCCTCGACGGCCTGGCGGCCGCACTCGACGCCCACGGGGCGACGGTCGGCGCGGTCCTGTGCACGCACGGCCACGCCGACCACGTGTGGGATGCGGCGGCGGTGTCACGGATGGGAGCGGCCGGCCCAGCCTCGCCGACGCCCGTGTGGTGCCCGGGGCCCGACCTCCCCCGCTTCGAGGACCCCCTCCCCGGGACGGGCATGACCCCGGCCGACGCGGCCGGCTTCGGGCTGGTCTGGGAGCGGCCGGAGGACGTCCGGGCGCTGCCCGCGGAGGCCGTCGAGCTGGTACCCGCGGTGCGGACCCGGATGGTGCCGGCGCCGGGGCACACCGAGGGGTCGGCGGTGTTCCTGTTCGACTCCGACCTCACGGTGGCCGACGGGCGCGAGGGCGCGGCGACGGCCGTCGTGGAGGACCCTCACGATTCGGGCCCCTGGGCCCTCACCGGCGACGTGATCTTCCGGGACTCCGTGGGCCGCACCGATCTGCCCGGCGGGGACGAGGCCCAGATGCGCCACACGCTGCGCACGCTGGCCAACGCCGTCGATCCCGCGACCGTCCTCATTCCGGGCCACGGCCCCCTGACGACCTGGGAGCGGGAGCTGGCCGTCAACCCGTACGTGCGCCGCGCCCGCCGTCTGGGCTGACGCACCCCCCGGCCCGGCCGGCCCCGCGACTCCGCCACGCGGGTCGCCCTCGTCGCTGTCGCGGCGCCCCGCGGGCGCGGTTCCCGGACGCGCGCCCGGACGTGGGAGGATGGGACCCATGGCACGCACCTCTCTCTCCGGCTTCCCCGAATGGCTGCCCGACGGGCGCATCGTCGAGCAGTTCGTCCTCGACCACCTGCGCGAGGTCTTCGAGCTCCATGGGTTCGCCGGCATCGAGACCCGCGCGGTGGAGACCCTCGACGAGCTGGAGCGCAAGGGGGAGACCTCGAAGGAGGTCTACGTGCTGGACCGCCTCCAGGCCGTCAAGGACGCCGAGGCGGGGCGACGCGGCGGCAAGGAGCGCCGCATGGGCCTCCACTTCGACCTCACGGTCCCGTTCGCCCGCTACGTCGTGGAGCACGCGAACGACCTGGAGTTCCCGTTCAAGCGCTACCAGATCCAGAAGGTCTGGCGCGGCGAGCGCCCCCAGGAGGGCCGTTTCCGGGAGTTCACGCAGGCCGACATCGACGTCGTGGGCGCGGGGACCCTGCCGTTCCACTACGAGATCGACCTGCCGCTGGTGATGGCCGAGGCCCTCAACTCCCTTCCGCTGCCGCCCGTGCGCGTCCTGGTCAACAACCGCAAGGTCGTCCAGGGCGTCTGCGAGTCCGTGGGCGTCTCGGATGTCGAGGCCGCCCTGCGCGGCCTGGACAAGCTGGACAAGATCGGCCCGGACGGCGTGCGCGAGGAGCTAGCCGCCGCCGGGATCGCCGGCGATCAGGCCGATGCCCTCTTGGCGATGGCGCAGATCCGCACCGGGGACCCGGACGAGGTCCGTGCGCGGATCGCGGCGCTGGGCGTCGACGGGGACCTGCTGGCGACGGGCCTCGACGAGCTCTGCGCGCTGCTGGCCGCGGCGAACCGCCGGGCGGGCGCGGGCGTCGTGGTGGCCGACCTCAAGATCGCGCGCGGCCTGGACTACTACACGGGCTCCGTCTACGAGTCCGAGATCGAGGGCCACGAGGACCTCGGCTCCATCTGCTCGGGGGGGCGCTACGACTCCCTGGCCCGCGACGGGGCGCGCACCTATCCGGGCGTGGGCCTGTCGATCGGCGTGTCCCGCCTGGTGTCGCGGATGCTCGCCGTCCCGTTGGTGCGGGCGACGCGCTCGGTGCCCTCCGCCGTCCTGGTCGCCGTCATCGACGAGGACGACCGGCCGCGCTCGGAGGAGATCGCGGCGGCCCTGCGTTCCCGCGGCATCCCGACGGACGTCGCGCCGACGGCGGCGAAGTTCGGCAAGCAGATCAGGTACGCCGACAGGCGGGGCATCCCGTTCGTCTGGTTCCCGGGGGCCGAGGGGGAGCCGGACTCCGTCAAGGACATCCGCAGCGGGGATCAGGCGTCCGCGAGTGCGTCCGCGTGGACGCCGCCCGCGGACGACCTGCTGCCGCGGGTGGTGGCGGTCGCCGGCGTCGAGGGCGCGGAGCGCTGAGATGGGCCGCCTGGAGCATCTGCGGGATCTGGAGGAGGCGCTGGCCGGCGCGTCCCTGGACCTGCCGACGCCCCGGGCACCGGGGGCCGAGGCCGCGCGGTCGCGCGCCGCGCGCCGCCTGGGCGACCACGTCATCCCGCGGTTGGAGTCCCTGGGCGGTCCGCTGCTGGCCGTCGTCGGCGGATCGACGGGAGCCGGCAAGTCGACCGTGGTGAATTCCCTGGTGAGGGCCGCGGTGTCGGCGTCCTCGGCGGTGCGTCCGACGACGCGCCGGCCCCTCCTGCTCCACCGCCGCGCGGACGGCGCGTGGATCGAGCAGTCGCGCCTGCTGCCCGGACTCGCCCGGGTGCGCGTGGCCCCCGAGGCGGCGCCGACCCGGCCGGCCGGCAC
>JAFAAX010000085.1 GCA_023426345.1 Actinomycetes bacterium | reverse complement strand
GGGGGCCGGGAGCTCGACCGCGCTCCCGGTCCCGGCTGCGCGAGTTCAGTGCCGCCGTCTGCGCGAGGCCATGGCGGCCGCGGCTCCGGCGACGACGAGGAGCCCGGCGGCGCCGAGGGCGCCCAGGGCGTCCGCGCCGGTCCTGGCCAGCCCCTGGCCGGCGGGCTGCTGCGAGTCGGAGGGCGCGCCGCTCGGGGAGGGCGACGGATCCGGCGACGGCGTGGGGGTCGGCGTCGGGTCCACAGCCGGGGCGACCGCCAGCGTCACCGGATCGGACGTGGCGGCGACCTCGCCGCCGGACAGCACCACCACGCGGATCTGCGCGCCGTCGAGGCCCTTGTCGGCGGTGAGCCGCCACGTGTCGGCCGTCTGTCCCTCGACCGCGGTGAAAACGCCCGCGCCCGCGGCGCGGACCTGCCATTGGAAGGTCGCGCCCTCCGGCAGATGGTCGCCGACAGCGGTCAGCACCACGGAGGCGCCCTCGTCGATGGGACCGGTGGGGGCCCCGGAGATGGCGACGGCGGGGGTGGGCTCCGGCTCGTGGTGGGACTCCACCGCCAGGGCGACGGGCGCCGAGGAGACGTACTCGCGGCCGTCGTCGAGGAGCAACGCCGCGCGGATGGTGGCGCCGTCGCGCGCCCCGAGGCCGGAGCCGCCCTCGTCCAGGGCCGTCAGCGTGAGATCGGCGGAGTCAGCGCCGTCGACGCGGGTCTCGGCCTCGCCCGGGTTCGTGAGGTACCACGCCCAGCGGTCGACGACCGATGCCGGGGCCACGGACGCGGTGAGCGCGATCGGGTCACCCGGGTGGTAGTGGCCGGCCGGGTCCGAGACGCTCACCTGCTGGAGCGAGGCGGCTCCGTGGTCGTCGACCTCAAGGGCGACCGCATCGGAGGTCGCGACGTCCTGGCCGTCCGGCCCCACCGCGACGACGCGCACCTGGGCGCCGTCCAGCGCCTGCTCGGCGGTCAGCGACAGCGTGCCGCCCGTCTGGCCGTCAACGGCGTGGAACCCGGACTGGTCGGCGCGCTGGACCTCCCAGCGGTAGGTGGCGCCGCCGGGCAGGTCCGCGCTCTGGACGCCCAGCGTGAGCAGCGTGCCGGAATGCAGGTGGTGCGCCGGCGCCCCGGTGATCGCGACGGTCGGCGTCGGAGCCGGCACGTCGCCGACGACGAACGTGTAGGTGGCGACCTGCGAGGCGGCCGTGCGCGAGGGATCGGCCCCGTTCCAGACGGTGGCCTGCGCTCGAAGCGTGTACGTGCCGGGCTCGGTGAACACCCAGTTCGTGTGGACGTGGGCGAGGCCGTCCTGGTGGATGGTGCCGGGCAGCTGGTAGCCGCCGTGCGTCAGAAGGGACGTCAGCGCGCCGAAGCCGGACTGCGAGAAGACGTAGACGTCGCCGGGGCCCTGCACGTCGGAGATCGCGATGTCCGCGCGCCCGACGCTGAGATCGGTCACCCCCACGGCGGCGCCCGCATGCATGGTGTCCCACCCGGGCCAGATGAGGTCCGGATTCTGTGTGAGGGGCAGCAGATAGCCTTCGGGAGCCCCCGGGTATCCCGAGGGGATGCTCGTCAGGGCGCTCTCTTTGACGACCAGCGTGACGGACTCCGGCGTGTGGAGCACACCGGACCCCGTGACATCCTCCTTGAGGGCCAGCTGGAGCTGTCCATCGCCCACGGCGACGGGGTTGAAGGCGTCGATATGCCCTGTCTCGAGGGCGATCGGGTCCGAGCCGATCACCGAGGGATCGACAAAGTCTGCGGCGTGGGCGGGCGTCTGGACGGCGAGCAGTCCCGCCGAGAGCACCAGGGCTCCCAGCACTGCCGGCGCGCGGAGCCGCGTGGATGTGGTCATGGTGGTGTCTGTCCTGTCCAGGTGCTGGGCGCACCGAGTCTGGGTCGGATCTCTTCTGTTGCTTCTCTGTGTCGATGGGGGACGCGCCCCCGCCCTCGTCCCGGAGGACGAGGGACCTCTCCCTGTGCCACCGCCGCGCCGCCGCCCCCAGGACTCTGATCAGGAGCCTCAGGGGCCGGCCGGGAACGCGGAGCGCGATGCTGCAGGGATCGCGAATGTGGCGTTCCCGACTCGGTGGAGGGTGTACATGAGATCGGTTCTCATTATCATAGAGGAACAGACCGACCCTTCACAACCACACACGACAGACGAGGCCACGATGAGCAACCACTGCCAGGTGACGGGCGCCCGCCCGTCCTTCGGCAAGAACGTCTCCCACTCGCACCGGCGCACCAGCCGGCGCTGGGACGTCAACGTCCAGAAGAAGCGCTACTTCGTTCCCTCCCTGGGCCGCACGGTGACGCTCACCGTCAGCGCCCGGGGCATCAAGACCATCGACAAGCGCGGCATCGAGGCGGTCGTCGCCGATATGCGCGCCCGAGGGGAGAGGTTCTGACCATGTCCCAGAAGTCCGCGGCCCTCCGGCCCGTCATCACCCTGGAATCCACCGCCGGCACGAGCTACCGCTACGTCACGCGCAAGAACCGCCGGAACACGCCCGACCGCTTGTGCCTGCGCAAGTACGACCCTGTCGCCCGGCGCCCCGTCGAGTTCGCGGAGGTGCGCTGACATGGCGAAGACCTCGAAGATCGCCCGCAACACGCAGCGGCAGCTCATCGTCGACCGCTTCGCCGAACGGCGCGCCACGCTCAAGCGCGACTCCGTCAACCCGCATCTGCCCGCCGAGCGGCGCGACGCCGCCATGCGCGCGCTCCACGCCCTGCCGCGCGACGCCTCGCCGACGCGCCTGCGCAACCGCGGCGCCTCCGACGGCCGCCCGCGCGGATACCTCCGCCGCTTCGGGCTGTCCCGCGTCCAGTTCCGCGAGATGGCCCTGCGCGGGGAGCTCCCCGGGGTCACCAAGTCATCCTGGTGATGCCCTGACGAGGGCGGCCCCCGTGGCGCCTGTCCAGCCGCTCACCCGGCGGCTGTCCGGCGAGCTCCGCCCTCGTTCCCGCTGGAGAACGACGAGCCGCACGCCGGTCCGATCACCCACCCCCATCCGCCCCTCTTGAAGGAGTCTCAATGAAACCCGGTATCCATCCCGACTACCACCCGGTCGTCTTCCGTGACCGGTCGGCGGGATTCGCCTTCCTCACCCGGTCCACCGCCACGTCGGACCGCATCATCGAATGGGAGGACGGGAACACCTACCCCGTCCTCGACATCGAGATCTCGTCAGCCTCCCACCCGTTCTGGACGGGCAAGTCCCGCCTGGTCGACACCGAGGGCCGCGTCGAGAAGTTCTACGCCCGCTACGGGCGCCGGTCCGCGGACGCGGCGGCCGGCACCATGCCGGCCCTCTCGCCGTCATCGACAAGCTGAATCCGCGCCTCAAGGCCCGCCAGGGCCGGGCGGCGCGTCCCTCGATGGGCGAGCCTCGGGGTCGCACTTCGGCGAACCTCGGGGGAGAGTGTCAGGCGATGCCCGTGGTCGTCGTCGGCGCCGCTCCCGCGCGCGCGTAGGCCCGCCGCGAGCGGCGGCCCCAGGCGTCGGCGGCCTGGGAGATCGCGAGGTTGATGAGGATGTAGAGGACGGTGACCAGCAGATAGGTCTGCACCAGGTGCCCGGTGGAGTTGACCAGCACCTTCGCGGAGAACTGCAGCTCGGAGTACGACACGACGTAGCCGAGCGTCGTGTCCTTGAGCAGGACGACGACCTGCGCGAGCAGACCGGGCAGCACCAGGCGGACGGCCTGGGGCACGACGACGAACCGCATCGTCTGCCCGTGGGTCAGGCCGACCGCCTCGGCGGCCTCGGTCTGGCCGGCGGGCAGGGCGAGGATGCCGGCGCGGAAGACCTCCGCGATGGTCGCGCCCGAGCACAGGCCGATGGGGATGATGAGCTGCCAGTACAGCGCCGGCGTGATCCCATAGCGCGGCAGTGCGAAGAAGAAGATGTAGACGAGGAGCAGCAGCGGCATCGCGCGGAAGAACTCGATGACGGCGATGCTCGGCCAGCGCAGCAGCCGTCGGCGCGACAACCGTCCGAGCGCCAGCACCACGCCCAGGGGCAGGGCGATCGCCGCCGCCCCGAGGGCCCCGCGCAGGGTCCCCCAGAATCCCTTGAGAAGGTACCGCCACGTCGGCCATGTCGTGAACTCGTGCCAGCGGTCGGCGGCCAGCTGGCCGTTCCGCCCGAAGGTCCACACGGCCCAGGCCGCCACCGCCGCGATCGCGACCAGCGACACGGCCGTCGCGACGCGGATGAGAAGCCGGCCCCGCGGACCGGGCTCGTCGAACAGTTGAGCGGATCCGCCCTGCGAGCGCGCCTGCCGCCGCGGCGCGGCGGCCGCCCTCGTCGATGCCGGACGGGGGGAGGCTCCCAGGGGTCCCGCGGGGGACATCGCGCTCATCGCAGGACCCTCAGCTTCCTTTCGAGCCATCCGCCCACGCCCCCGGCCGCCAGGGCGATGACCAGGTAGAGGACGGCGGCGACCAGGAACGTCGTGAGGCCCAGCGCCTCCCGGTTGTTGATCGAGGACACCGTGGCCGTGAGGTCGCGCACCCCGATGACGCCCGCCAGGGACGAGCTGATGAGGATCCCGATGAAGACGGTGACCAGCGGCTGGACCATCGAGCGGAACGCCTGGGGCAGGACGACGTGGCCGAGCACCCCGGTGAAGGTGAACCCGAGGGAGCGCGCCGCCTCGATCTGCCCAGCGGGCACCGCGTTGATGCCGCCGCGCACGGCCTCGCACAGGAACGCCCCGCCCACGCACGTCATGGCGACGACCACGGAGGTCGTGAGGTCCCACATCACGCCGATCTCCGGCAGCGCGAAGGCGACCAGGATGAGCAGGCTCATCACCGGGACATTGCGGAAGACCTCCACGAAGAACGCGCCGAAGGCACGCAGCGGCGTGATCGGGCTGATCCGGAAGACCGCGATGACGGTCCCCACCACCAGCGCGCCGACGAAGGCGAGCGCCGTCAGTTGGAGCGTCACACCCAGCCCGGCGAGGAACTCGCCCCGGTAGTCCCACAGGACCATGCCGTCCCCCTTCCGTTGCCCGGCCCGCGGTGCGCGTGGGGCCGGGTCCCTCCTTGACGAGGGCGCCCGCGTGGGGCGGGGCGCCCCGCCCCACGCGGGACCCGTCAGCCGGTCAGCCGGTCGACTCCGTCGGGCCCGTCGGCCGCGGCCCCCTCACGACCCGTCCGCGCGTCGCCCGCGGGCGGTGGCCAGTGGCCGACATGCTGCCCGGGCCGCGGCAACCGGCCGGCGTGCCGCCTGGACCGTCCGAGCCGAGGCCGGCCCGTCGACGGATCCGCCGGCTTCGTGCCGCGCTCAGCTCTGCCCGTCGGCGCTCACGCCGATCGCCGGGGGCGTCGGCTCCGTCTCGACGCCGGTCTTCGCCTGGATCGTGGCCTGCCAGAGCTTCAACCACGTGCCGTCGTCCTCGATCTTCTTCAGGAAGTCGTTGACGAACTGCTCGGCGTCGGAGCCCTTCGGCAGGCCGATGCCGTAGAGGTCCTCGGAGCCGAACGTGCCGCCGACCACCTTGACGTCGTCGTTGGCCGTCACGGCGTTGAGCAGGAGCGACTGGTCGATGACGTAGGCGTCGGCGCGGCCCTGCTGGACGGCCTGCACGCACTGGGCGTGGTCGGGCAGGGCCAGGACCTTCGCGTCGGGGGCGTACTGGGCCAGCGTCGTCTCACCGGTGGAGGCCGCCTGGGTGGCCACGGTCTTGCCGGCCAGGTCGTCGACGCCGGTGATGTCCGTGTTGTCCTTCTTCACCAGGATCCCCGAGGCCGAGGAGTAGTACGGGCCGGCGAAGTCGACGCGCTCGAGGCGCTCCGGGGTGATCGAGTAGGTGGCGGCAACCAGGTCGACCTGCTTGTTGACCAGCAGTTCCTCGCGGGTGTCGACGGAGACCTGGGTGACCTCCGTCTTGGCGGCGTCCCCGAGGATGTACTTGGCGAGCAGCTGGGTGAGGCCGGCGTCGAAGCCTGTCACCTTGCCCGTCGTCGGGTCCTCCAGGGAGAACAGGGTGGAGGTCTTCGTGCCGCCGACGCGCAGGGTGCCGGACGCCTTGACCGCGCTCGCCCATTCGTTGGCGGCGATCGTCGCGTCGTCGGCGGTCGGCCCGCCGTTGACGATCCCGTCGTAGGTGGCGTCGCCGGAGTCGAAGCTGCTGGTCGTCGCGCCGGTGTCGCCGGAGGCCCCGGCATCGCCGGAGGAGGTGGCGCCCGAGCCGTCCGAGCCGCAGGCCGCCAGCCCCAGGGTCGCCACGGCGCCCAGAGCGATCGCCGCGAGGCCGCGCCGCGAGCGCCGCCCCCGTGCGGATCGAGGGCCGGATCGTGTCGTGTTCATCAGGATTCCTCTCCCGTGACTGATGGATGGTCAGAACATTACCCGTCCATGCCCGGACGCGCGCCAGCACCTGGACGGATCCGACCCACCGTGGCACGTGCCGACGCATCCCGCTCGCGGCTGTCCGCCCAACGGTCGCACGTGACGGGGGCGGCGCCTCCTGGGGACTCGCCGTTCTGTCGGCGGGCCACCCGAGAGGCGCGGGACCGCGGCCTCCCTCTCGCGCCCGTCACGCCCGTCACGCCCGTCACGCCCGCGACTTCGGTGCTGTTTCCCCGCGACTTCGGTCCCGTTTCCCCGCGAGTTCGGTGCTGAAGGTCAGCCAGCGGCCCACCGGATCAGGAGACCCACACTCACGGGGGAAGGCAGAACCGAAGTCGCCGAAGAACAGGACCGAAGTCGCGGGGAAACAGCACCGAAGTCGCCGCGTGGGACGAGGGCGGCGTCTCTCGGGGGCTCGTTCCTTCGCGTGGGCCGCCCTCGCTGGGGCCGCCCTCGTCAGGCGCGGGCGCCCCGGCGGAACACGTTCCACGAGCGGTGGTCGCGCGGCGCCTCCTCCGGGTGGTCGAGCAGCCCGCGGGAGATCGCCGAAACGAACGGCGGCCACAGCGGCACGCGCGCCATCAGCAGCGTCTGGATGGAGTGGTAGACGTCCAAGCGGTTGTTGACCTCGGGATCCAGCGGCCGGTTGTGCGCGTCGAGGACGCGCAGCCACTGCCCGGGGCGCACGATGAGATCGTCGTTGATGTGGTCCAGCCAGGAGCGGTAGCAGTGCTCGTAGTGCTCGACCTCGCCGGGTTGTGCGCCGTCGTCGAGCAGCGCCCGGCGCAGCGCGATAGCGGCGCACACGCCCTCGCACGCCACCCACTGGAGGTGCCGGTCATCCAGCAGACGGCCCTCCGCGTCGACCGTGTTGGCGAATCCCGGCTCCCCGTCGGTGCGGCGCCACCCGTCGACGCGGGCGCGCTCGAACAGCTCCTGGGCCATCTCCATGAGGTAGTCCGGCTGCGGGCGCCCCATGGAGCGCAGCGCGGCCCGCACGTGCAGCGCCAGGCGGGACCAGGCCATCTCGTGGCCGATCGAGGGCCCGTCGTAGACGGGACGGCGGTCGGTGCGCGACAGCGGCGCTGCCAGCGGTGCCCCGTCGGCGTCGAAGTACTCGGGCACGCGCCAGTCGTGGGCGCGCCCCTGGCCGTCGACGAAGCGCGTGAGGACCTCGGCGCGCTCGATCCACACGGGATCCGTGGTCGCCTCGGCAGCTGAAAGGTACGCCTCCGCGGTGTGCAGCAGCGTGTCCATCGAATGCTGCGGCAGAGGCCGGGCGTAGTCCTCCGACCATGCGTCGACGACCAGCCCGGATTCCTGGATCCAGTGCCGCTCCTGGTCGTGGAGGGCGGCGCTGAGCAGTTCGAGGGCGCCCGGCCGGTTCGCGATGGTCGCGGCCGATGCCGCGAACACCAGGAACGCGTGGTGGAACTGGGACTTCCAGTGCCCGGCCTCGTCCCACGGCACGCCGCGCCCGTCGGCGTCGGGCTCCGGGCGGATCGCCGAGTACCAGCCGCCGTTGACGGGATCGGCGAACGCCGTGGACAACGCGCGCACGCCGTGGTCGGCCAGCCGCCGGCACCCGGGGATGCCCATGAGCACGCCCAGGGAGAACACATCCGTCATGCGCGCGGTGACGGCCAGGTCGACGGGGCGGTCCGGATCCGGGCCGCCCTGCGGGAGCAGATGGGCGAACCCCGTCGGCACCACGGCCCCCTGCGCCTCGTCGAGCAGTTCCCGCATCTGCGCCGAGAGCCACCTGTTGTGCTCCACCGACTCGAACCACCCCACGACGACCTCCCTGTCGACCGCTGCCATTGCCGGTCCCCAGCGTAGTGGCCGCGGCCGATCCCATTCCCGCCCGGAAGTCCCAGGCCCCGCCTCAAACGGGGTTGGACCGCACCGCGACTCGCCTCCGGCGGAACCCGAGGGACACCCACATGGGAACCCGGGGGAGGTCCAGTGGGCGGAAGCACCCTCGCCTGCGCTCGGCCGCGCGTGACAGACTGGGGACATGCACGAACGCGCCGGCACCGTTGCCCTCCCCGATGACCTCATCGACGTCCAGGACGTCGTCTCGGCCTACTACGACCGCGAGCCCGACGTCGGCGATCCGGAGCAGCGGGTCGTGTTCGGGACCTCCGGGCACCGCGGATCCTCGCTGGACGGCGCCTTCAACGAGGCCCACATCGTCGCCATCACGCAGGCGATCGTCGAGTATCGCTCCGAGCAGGGCATCGACGGCCCCCTCTACATCGGGCGCGACACCCACGCCCTGTCCCAGCCGGCCTGGCGCACGGCTGTGGAGGTGCTGGCGGCCGCCGGCGTCGACGTCATGGTCGACGCGCGCGAGTCCTACACCCCCACCCCCGCCGTGTCCCTGGCGATTCTGAACGCGAACGGCGCCCCGGGCGAGCTGCGGGCCACCGGGCCCGGCCTGGCCGACGGCATCGTGGTGACGCCCTCGCACAACCCGCCGCGCGACGGCGGCTTCAAGTACAACCCGCCCCACGGCGGTCCGGCGGACTCCGACGCCACGGGATGGATCGCGCGGCGAGCCAACGAGATCCTCGGGCGGGGCTGGCGGTCCGTGCCCCGCGAGGTCGGCTCCGACCTGCTCCGGCACCCGAAGGTCCACCGCTTCGACTACCTGGCGAACTACGTCGACCAGCTCGACTCGATCATCGACATCGACGCCATCCGGGATGCCGGGATCCGCATCGGCGCCGATCCGCTGGGCGGGGCGTCCGTGGACTACTGGGCGGCCATTGCCGAGCGCTACAGCCTGGACCTCACGGTCGTCAATCCCGAGGTGGACCCCACGTGGCGGTTCATGACGCTGGACTGGGACGGCAAGATCCGCATGGACTGCTCGTCCCCGTACGCGATGGCCTCCCTGCGCGACGCGATGACGCCCGGCCCGGACGGGTCCACGCCCTACGACATCGCCACCGGCAACGATGCCGACTCCGACCGCCACGGGATCGTCACGCCCGACGGGCTGATGAACCCGAACCACTATCTGGCTGTCGCCATCGAGTACCTGTTCACCCACCGCCCGGACTGGCCGGCCGCAGCCGGGGTGGGCAAGACCCTGGTGTCGTCCTCGTTGATCGACCGCGTCGTCGCCGACATGGGACGCGCGCTGGTGGAGGTCCCCGTCGGCTTCAAGTACTTCGTCCCCGGACTCCTCACCGGCGACGTGGGTTTCGGCGGCGAGGAGTCCGCCGGCGCGTCGTTCCTCCGCAAGGACGGGACCGTGTGGACCACCGACAAGGACGGGATCATCCTGGCCCTCCTGGCCTCGGAGATCCTGGCCGTGACGGGCCGCTCCCCCTCGCAGCTGCACGAGGAGCAGGTCGCCCGCTTCGGAGCCTCCGCCTACGCCCGCATCGACGCCGCCGCCACGAAGGAGGAGAAGGCGAAGCTGGCGGCCCTGTCCCCCGAGGACGTCACCGCCTCCGAGCTGGCCGGCGAGCCGATCACCGCGAAGCTCGTGCGCGCCCCGGGCAACGACGCGCCGATCGGCGGGCTCAAGGTCGTCACCGAGGACGCCTGGTTCGCCGCCCGCCCGTCGGGCACCGAGGACGTCTACAAGATCTACGCCGAGTCCTTCAAGGGAGCCGATCACCTCGCGGAGGTCCAGGAGGCCGCGAAGAGCCTCGTCGGCGACGCGCTGGCCGGCTGACCGCCGCCGGGCGCCGCGCCCGGGCCCTCGCCACGGGACGCTGTCGCCGGACCCCGCCACGCAGGCCGCCCTCGTCCATTGACGAGGGCGACGCACGTCCGCGCCGCGTCCCCTCAGTCGGGCGAGGCCGGGTCCGCGCCGCTGGACAGCCGATAGCCCATGCCCGCCTCGGTGAGGATGTAGCGCGGCTCGGAGGGGACGGGCTCCAACTTGTGGCGCAGCTGCGAGACGTAGAGCCGCAGGTACCCGGAGTCGCTGACGCGCTCAGAGCCCCAGATCTCGCGGAGAAGCGTCTCGCGGGTGACCAGCGCGCCGGGATTGCGCACCAGGATCTCCAGGACCCGCCACTCCGTGGGCGTGAGCCGGATGGGACGCGTGCGGCCGTCGACCTCGCGCGTGACGGTGCGGGCCGCCAGGTCGACGGTGATGTCGCCGAGGACCGCGACCGGCCCCCCGGCCGGGTCGGCGGAGATCCGGCGGCCGAGGGCGCGGATGCGGGCGAGGAGCTCGTCGATGGAGAACGGCTTCGTCATGTAGTCGTCGGCCCCGGCGTCCAGGGCCTCGACCTTGTCCGAGGAGCCCGTGCGCCCGGAGATCACGAGGATCGGCGCCTGGGACCACCCGCGGATCGCCGCGATGACCTCCATGCCGTCCAGCCCGGGCATCCCGAGGTCGAGGACGAACAGGTCGGGATGGCGGTCCACGGCGAGCCCCAGCGCCCGCTCGCCGTCCGCGGCGGTCTCCAGCTCGTAGCCCTGGGCCCCCAGGGTGATGCGCAGCGCCCGCAGGATCTGGGGGTCGTCGTCGGCGATGAGGATCCTCATGATCGCTCCTTCCCGGTGGGGAGGCTCCCGCGCGCCTCCCCGGGCGGACGCGGGGCCGAGGGCGACGGCGGGCCTGCGGGCGGGGGCGACGGCGGGGTGGCAGAGAGCGGGGCGCCCGCCCGGCCGGGCGACGAGGGCGCCCCCGCCCCGGGCAGCGACACGACCATGGTGAGGCCTCCCCCGGGGGTGTCCTCGGCCCGCAGGCTTCCGCCCATCCCCTCGGCGAAGCCACGCGAGAGGGCCAGGCCCAGGCCGAGCCCCGTCGTGTTGTCCGTGTCGCCCAGGCGCTGGAACGGGGTGAAGATCTCGTCGCGCCGGTCGGCGGGCAGTCCCGGGCCGTGGTCGACGACGCGGATCTCGACGTTGCCGCCGGTCGCGCCGCCCGTGCCGGCGGTGAGCAGCACGGGGCTTCCCGGCGACGTGAACCGCCGGGCGTTGGCGAGGAGGTTGACGAGGATGCGCCGCAGCAGGGCGGCGTCCGCCTGCACGGGCGGCAGGTCGGGTGCCAGGTCCAAGTCGACGTCGCCGGGCCCCAGGCCCAGTTCCTCCATGGCCGGCAGCAGTGCGTCGACGGGGTCCGTCGGCTGCGTGACCACGGGGAAGACGCCCGCCTGCACGCGGGAGATGTCGAGCAGATCCGTGACCAGCGCCGTCAGGTCCGCCAGCCCCTTGGCGGCGACGGCCAGGAGCTCCTCCCGGTCGGCGGGCGACAGCCGGTCCTGCATGGTCTCCAGGCCGCTCACGGCGGCCGTGGCGGCGGCCAACGGGCGACGCACGTCGTGGCCGACAGCCGACAGAAGGGCGGAGCGCACCCGGTCCGAGGCCTCCAGCGCGCCCACCTCCCGCGCGCGATCCTCAAGGTCGCGATGCTCGAGCGTGGCGCGGATCTGCGTGGCGACCACGCCGAGGAGCCGCTGTTCCGAGGCGTCGAGTTCCGGGCCGGTGAGTTCGAGCGTCGTCCGGTCGTCGACCGGCACGGCGCGCCGCCGGCCCGGCGCCCCGGGATCGCCGTCCGCCGCGAGGACGACCGGGGCCGCTCGACGATGATCGTCGCCCGCCGCCGCGAACCGGGACCCGGCGCGGTCGGACGGGGCCGGCGCCCCGCCCTCGTCCTCCATCGGAG
>JAFAAX010000078.1 GCA_023426345.1 Actinomycetes bacterium | reverse complement strand
CGGCAGCACCGGGTGCGCGCCCCGGATCCGCTCGATGAGGAGGTCGACCTGCGGGTCCTCGGCGGCCAGCGGATCCTGGAGGGACACCGGCATCGCCGTCTGGTCCTCCGGGCGCAGATGCACCCAGTCGACCGTGAGGTCCCGCCGTGCGTCCTCGGCGGCCGCGATGGCCCGGCCGCGCAGCGCCGCCCGCGTGGTGGCGGGGGGCTCGGTGACGGCCGCCCGGGCCTGCTCGGGCGTGGTGAGGCGCCGCATGAGGCCTCCGGCCTCCATCCGGTCGCGCAGCCCCTCGGCCGTGATGTCGTGGTAGCCGAGCTCGAGCCGAGCGACCCGGGGGTCGGACAGGGGCAGGCCCGACCGCGCGACGTACGCGTCGAGGAGGCGCTTCTTGATCGCGACGTCGAGCTCCGTGTCCACCGTGGTCCAGTCGCCCGTGCGGATCGCCGCCAGGCCGCGCGTCCACAGGTCGACGACCTGACGGTGGAGGCCGTCGAGCGCGTCGGCGTCCGTGCGGGCCAGGACGCGCCCGAGGATCTCGTCCTGGATCTCCACGGCCGTCATCCGGCGCCCGTCGGCCAGGTCGACCTTCTCGGTCCCCGTCAGGTCCGCGTTGATCTCCCGGATCGCGCGCATCGGGTCGGCCAACGCGAGGTCCTGGATGCGCAGCCCGTCCTCGACGGCGGTGAGCAGCAGCTCCGTGGACCCCGTCTTGAGGGCCGTCGTCGGCTCCGCCATGTTCGTGTCCCCGACGATGACGTGCATGCGGCGGTAGGACCCGGAGTCGGCCAGGGGCTCGTCGCGCGTGTTGATGATCGGGCGCGCGCGCGTCGTCGCGCTGGACACCGCGTCCCACACCTGGTCGGCGCGCTGCGAGAACACGTAGGACGCCACGCCGGCCTGGACGCGGACGTGGCCGGCGCCCACAAGCACCTGCCGGGTGATGAAGAAGGCGACCAGCGCGTCGGCGACCTCGCGGAAGTCCCGGCGCCGGTGGAGCAGGTAGTTCTCGTGGCATCCGTAGGAGTTGCCCGCCGAGTCCACGTTGTTGCGGAACAGGTGGAGGCGCGCCGGGATGCCGCGCGCGGCCAGCGCCTGGTCGGCCTCGGCGGCGAGGTCCGCGAGCATGAGGGCGCCCGCGCGGTCCTGGGCGAGCAGGTCCTCCAGCCGATCGCATTCGGCCGTCGCGTACTCGGGGTGGGAGCCGACGTCCAGGTAGAGCCGCCCCCCGTTGCGCAGGAATACGTTGGAGGAGCGGCCCCGGTCCAGGAGCGGCTGGAACAGGTACCGGGCCGCCTGGTCCGCGTCCATCGGGGAGGGGCCGGCGCCCAGCGGCGCCGCCGTCAGCCCGTGCTCCGTCTCGATCCCGACGACGCGCCGCCTCACCTCACTGACCGCCCTTCTGGACGAAGCCCTGGACGAAGGACTCGGCGTTCGTCTCCAGGACGGAGTCGATCTGGTCCAGCAGGTCGTCGATGGACTCCGTCGAGGCCTGCGCCTGGACCTGTCCCCCCTGCTCCTCGGGATCCTCCCCCGCTCCGCCTCCGGCGAAGACCTGCGTGCTCGGCATTCCGGTTCCCTTCCTTGTTCCGACCTGGCGGCCCCGCGGCCGCCCTCGTCAATCCCCGGCCACGATCCTGCCCCGGTCGACCAGCTCGATCAGCCCCTCGTCCACGGACCCGGCGTCCGGGATCGGGCGGCGCACCAGGCGCCCGCGGGCGGGATCGTCGACGACCAGCGACGTCCAGGAGGCCTTGACCAGGGACGGGACGGCGGCCACGGCGCGGCCGCGGATCAGGGCGCGGGTGTCGGCGGGAGGCTCGTCGGCGGCGCGCTCGACCTCCTCGGGGGTGAACAGCCGGCGGACGCGCCCCGCGGCGTCCAGCCGGGCCACCAGCGAGCGCTCGGGCCGCAGATCCGCCCACTGGAGGTCCATCGCGGCCAGGCGGGCGTCGTCCCAGCCGACGCCGAGGCGGGCGCGCTGGCGGGACAGCAACTGGTACTTGGCCACCCATTCGACGTCGGCGGCCACCGAGAACAGGTCGCGGCGCATCCGGTCGAGGACGGACTGCCAGGTGTCGAGCACCTCCCGTGCCGCCGCGTCCGGCGCCTCGCCCAGCCGGTCGTAGGTGGACAGCACCAGGTCGAGGTAGACCTGCTGGAGCTCGGCCGCCGTCAGCGACCGTCCCGACGCGACCGCGAGTCGGTGGTCGAGGTCCGGGTGGTGGCTGACCTCCCAGGTCTCGCCCACCGGGTCGGACAGCGCCAGGCCCTCCCACTCCAGCCCGATCCCCTGCTCGATCGCCCACAGCACCAGCGACGTGGTCCCCAGGCGCAGGAAGGCCGAGACGTCGAACAGGTTCCCGTCCCCGCCGATGACGTGGAGGCGGCGGAAGCGCGCCGGATCGGCATGCGGCTCGTCACGGGTGTTGATGATCGGCCGGTTGAACGTCGTCTCCAGGCCGACCTCGTTCTCGACGAAGTCGGCGCGCTGGGAGATCTGGAACCCCGGCGCCTCCGACCGCTGCCCGAGCCCCACGCGCCCCGCGCCGCACAGGACGGGGCGGGTGACGAAGAAGGGCGTGAGGCCGCGGATCAGGTCGTCGAGGTCGAGCGCCCGGTTCACCTGGTAGTTCTCATGCGTGCCGTAGGAGGCGCCCTTGCCGTCCGTGTTGTTCTTCACCAGGACCAGCGGCGCCTCCCCGTCGCGCGCGATCTGCTCCATGATGCGGCGGGCGATGACCTCCCCCGCCCGGTCCCAGAGCACGGCGTCGCGCGGGTTCGTCGACTCCGGCGCCGAGTACTCCGGGTGGGCGTGATCGACGTAGAGCCGCGCGCCGTTGGTGAGGACCGCGCTGGTGGCGGCCGGCAGCGCCAGCTCCTCGGGCGTGGGCCGCGCCATCTCCTCCGTCCCGTGGGGCGGGGCCAGGTGATAGGGGTCGTCGGTGAGCAGCGACGGATCGGCCGCCGCCCGGTCCATCCGCGTTCCCCGCAGGTCGTTGAGCGGGTCCTCGCCCCGGAAGTCCCAGCGCACGGGGGCGCTGCCCGACGAGGGCGTCCCCGCGCGCGAGATCCGCGCGTAGGCGGCCACTGCCTGGGCGGACATCGCCATCGGATTCGCCCAGGGGTCCCCGGGCCGGTACACGCCGAACTCCGTCTCCGTTCCGACGACGCGTCGAACAGTCATCGTGGCGCTCCTTCCGCCCGGCGCCCGGCCGGGCCGCGCAGCGGGCGCAGGTCCGTGATCTCCTCGCGCAGCCCGATGGTGCGCGCCCAGTCCGAGGGCGAGGACGTGGCCGCGAGCTCGAGGGTCTCGTTGGTCTCCTCCGACACGCCCGCGAGGACGTGGGCGGTGGTGAGCCCGGCGCCGCGGCCCGCCAGCGAGTCCGTGATCGCGTGCTTCTTCGCCCGTTCGACGACGCCCGCGATCAGCGCGCCCGACACCAGGTCGGAGGTGTGCAGGCGCACCGTCCGCCCGGAGGCCAGCGTCGCGTCGAACAGCGCGGTGGAGTCGTCCTGGGCGTAGAGGACCTCGACGGCGGACTCGGCGAACGCGTCGAGCGCCCCCTCCAGCGAGCCGTGGCGCGCGACCTCGGCCTGGGCGATCGGCAGGGTCGGCACCAGGTACTTCGAGAAGATGTCCCGGGCTCCGGCGCGGTCCGGGCGGTCGACGCGGATGCGCACGTCGAGGCGGCCCGGACGCAGGACGGCGGGGTCGATCATGTCGGCCCGGTTCGAGGCACCGATGATGATGACGTTGTCGAGGGACTCCACGCCGTCCATCTCGGCCAGCAGCTGGGGGACGATCATGGTCTCGACGTCGGAGGAGATGCCGGAGCCGCGGGTGCGGAACAGCGCCTCCATCTCGTCGAAGAAGATGACGACGGGCACGTCCGTGCCGGCCAGGGCCCGGGCGCGGGCGAAGATCGAGCGGATCTGGCGCTCCGTCTCCCCGACGAACTTGTTGAGCAGCTCCGGGCCCTTGATCGACAGGAAGTACGTGCGCGCCCCCGTCTCCGCGTGGGACAGCGAGTTCGCCACCGCCTTCGCGATGAGCGTCTTGCCGGAGCCCGGTGGCCCGTAGAGCAGGATGCCCTTCGGGGCGCGCAGCCCGTAGGCCCGGTAGAGCTCCGGATGGCGGAACGGCAGCTCGATGGCGTCGCGGACCTGCTGGATCTGGGCGTCCAGCCCGCCGATGTCGTCATAGGAGACGTCGGGGACCTCGGGCGTGAGCAGCTGCTCGACGTCGGAGCGCACGATGCGCTCCAGGGCGTAGCCGGCCCGCATGTCGACCATCACGGAGTCGCCCGGGCGCAGGTTCCCGTGGCGCAGCGGACCGGCGAGGGTGAGCAGGTGCTCGGCCCCGCCCTCCGTGCCCACCAGCACGCGGTCGACGCCGACGAGCTCCTGGACGGTGGCCAGCACGCCCTCGCGCGGGAAGCGGTCGGGCTCCACGGCCACCATCTTGTCGTCGACGCGCACCAGCTGGCCGTGGGCCAGGGAGGAGAGGTCGAGCGTCGGGGCGGCGGCCAGGCGCATGCGCCGTCCGCCCACCACGGCCTCGATCTCCCGCTTCGTGATGTCCGCGGAGACGAAGGCGGCCAGCGTGAGGGGCGGCTGGTTGACCTGGCGCAGTTGCTCCTGCATCTGGAGCAGCTGGCCGCGGGCGGTCGTCAGCGCGCGGGTGAGCCGCTCGTTCTTCTCCTCCAGCGACACCACGGTGCGGCGCAGCTCCTCCGCGCGGCTGTCCCGGTACGAGGGCGTCCCCTGTGGCTCGCTCACCCCTGATCCTTCCCTCCACCTGTGGCGGCCCTGTCCGGGCCGACCTCCACCGTAGTTCCTCGGGGGCGCCTCACGCCGGGTCGTCCGTGTGGTCCCCGTCCCCGTCCACGACCCAGGTCGACGCCTTCGCGGTGACATCCCGGCGCACCCGGCGGATCTTCTTCTCGCTCGAGATCCGTTGGCCCACGGCCTGGTCGCTCCACGCGTCCTCGGCGTCCCACATCCCCGGCTGTCCGTCCGAGGCCTTCGCGACGCGACGTCCTCGTTCCTGGGGGGACGTGCCCGGGGCGAGGCGGCGCGCCGTGAGCAGGAAGCCCGTGTGGGCGACCATCCGGTGCTCGGGGCGCACGGCCAAGCCGTCCAGGTGCCATTCGCGCTGCATCGTCTCGCCGGCGAGGGGCTCCGTGAAGCCGCCCGTGGCGCGCAGGTCCTCCACCAGGCGCGACATCTGGGTGACGGTGGCGATGTAGCAGGTGAGCACGCCGCCGGGCGCGAGGGCGCGCGCGACGGCCCCGAGGTTCTCCCACGGGGCCAGCATGTCGAGGACCACCCGATCGATGCTCTGCGGCTCCTCCGCGGCCAGCACCTCCGCCAGGTCGCCGACTCGCAGATCCCACGCGGGGTGGGCGCGCCCGAACCACAGCTCGACGTTGGCGCGGGCGATGTCGGCGAACTCCTCGCGGCGCTCCACCGAGATCAGGCGGCCGCGCTCCCCGACGGCGTCCAGCAGGGACAGGGACAGCGCTCCCGAGCCCGCTCCCGCCTCGACGACGGTGGCGCCCGGGAAGATGTCGCCCATCTGGATGATCGTGCCCGCGTCCTTCGGGTAGACGATCGCCGCGCCGCGCGGCATCGACATCACGTAGTCCGAGAGCAGCGGGCGCAGGACCTGGAACTCGCGGCCCTCGGGGGTGCGCACCACCTGGCCGTCGGGGCGCCCGATGACCGCGTCGTGGTCCAGCGTGCCGCGGTTGGTCTGGAAGCGGCCGCCGGCCACCAGGGTGATCGTGTGGAGGCGGCCCTTCGGGTCGCGCACCTGCACCCGGTCGCCGGGGCGCAGCGGGC
This sequence comes from Actinomycetes bacterium, assembly GCA_023426345.1. Lineage (GTDB taxonomy): Bacteria > Actinomycetota > Actinomycetes > Actinomycetales > Actinomycetaceae > Pauljensenia. The sequence goes on along the minus strand of JAFAAX010000078.1, from coordinate 13,971 downwards.
CGCGGCGGCGGTCCTGGCCCAGGGCCGGCCGGTCGGGCGCGGAGGGGGCGGGAGTGTTCTCGGTCGCATCGCTCATCGCGCGGATTCTATCGTGGGCGCGCTTCTCCACAGGAGGCGGGGCCGTGGGGCCAGGTGCCGGCGCCTCCGGTTACGGTGGGGGCATGACACAGACCCCGGCTCCCCCGCTCCCCGGCATGAACGCCCCCGGCACGGCCCACGCGGCGCGCGGCGGCGGCGCGTGGGGGCCGGCGCTCTCGGCGTCCCGGGCGAAGGAATTCCTCAAGTGCCCGCTCCAGTACCGCCTGCATGTCGTCGACGGCATCCGCGAGCCCGCCACCCCGGCCACCGCGATGGGCACGCTCATCCACTCCGTGCTCGAGCACCTGTTCGACCTGCCCGCCGCCGAGCGCGGCGCCGAGCGCGCGCAGTCGATGGTGCCCGAGGCCTTCGACCGCCTCGTCCGCCGTGACCCCAGCGTCGCGGACCTGTTCGCCGACGAGGCGGCGCGCCAGGCCTGGATGGAGGACGTCCGCCGCGTGCTGGGCCGGTACTTCCAGATCGAGGATCCCTCGCGCCTGGAGCCCGCCGGCCGCGAGCAGCGCATCGACGCCGTCACGCCGGACGGCATCCGCCTGCGCGGTTTCATCGACCGCATCGACCGCTCGCCCGCCGGGGACATCCGCGTCGTCGATTACAAGACCGGGAAAGCCCCCCAGCCGCGCTTCGTCGACGAGGCCCTGTACCAGATGCGCTTCTACGCGCTGCTCCTGCGCGAGTCCTCCCGCCTGCCGGCGCGCACGCAACTGCTCTATCTGCGCTCGGGCCAGGTCCTCACCCTCGATCCCCTCGCCGACGACATCGAGCGCTTCTCCGGGGAACTCACCGCCCTGTGGGGCCGGATCGAGGCGGCGGCCCGAGCCGGGGACTTCCAGCCCCGGAAGAACCCGCTGTGCGGCTGGTGCCGCGTGCAGTCGATGTGCCCCCTGTTCGGCGGCGCCACGCCCGAGCTCCCCGGGGACCGCGTCGAGTGGCTGCTCGGCACGCGCGTCGACCCGGTGGCCTGAACGGCCGTCCCGCCGGCCAGCGGCCGGTCACGCCGACGTCGCGCCCCGCCCGTCGACGACCTCGCCGGACAGGATCCGTGCGATCATCGCGTCGTCCAGCGCATCGGCGGACGGCAGGATCGACAGTCCCTCCCGCGGCTCGACGGGCAGGACGCAGGGGATCGCGACGACATGGGCGCCCGCCGCCAGCGCCGAGGCGATCCCCGACGCGGAGTCCTCCAGCACGAGGCACTGAGCGATGTCCACGCCCAGCCGCTGCGCGGCCAGCAGATAGGCGTCCGGAGCGGGCTTCGCGCGGACCACGTCGTCCCCGGCCACCAGCAGGTCGAACCCGCCTCCGGGCAGGGACGACGAGGCCGCCACGACCTCCCGGGAGACGACCGCGTACGTGGACGTCACCAGGGACGTCGGCACGCCGCGGGCGTGGAGGCGTCCGAGCAGCTCCGGGATGCCCGGCAGCCACGGCACGCCGTCGCGCCGGATCGCGGCGCCAACGAAGGACAGCATGTCGTCGACGACCTCCTCGGGCGTCATCGGCAGGTCCGCATGCTCGATGAGGATGCCCGCGGAGCGCAGCAGCGGCTGGCCGACCATCTGCGTGCCGAGTTCCGTCGACCAGCGCGCCCCGTGGCGCTCCATGAGGTCCGTCTCCGACGCCATCCAGATCGGCTCCGTGTCCGCGACGGTGCCGTCCTGGTCGAAGAGCACGGCCGCGGGCGCGGGGAGCCGCCCTCGTGCGCTCACGGGAGGACCCCGAGGCCGGCCGCGGCCGCCGCGGGTGCGGGCTGGAGGATCCCGACCAGGAGGAGCCCCGCGACCAGGGCGGCCAGGCCCAGGCGGTACCAGACGAACGGCGCGAACGATCCCGTCGAGACCACCTTGAGGAACCAGACGATGACGAGGTAGCCGACGACGAACGCGAGGAGCGTGGCCAGGACGGTCGGCCCGGGGGCCACGGGATCGCCGCCGGTGACGGCGCGCGCGGCCTTGTACAGGCCGGACGCGAACACGGCGGGCATCGCGAGGAGGAACGAGTAGCGCGCCGCCGCCTCCCGCGTGTACCCGAGCGCCCGGCCCATCGTGATCGTGCCGCCCGACCGGGACACGCCGGGGACCAGCGCCAGCGCCTGGGCGAGCCCGTAGAGGATCGCGTCGCCCCAGGACATGCGGTCCAGCGTCTTGACGCGCCGACCGTAGCGGTCCGCCAGGCCGAGCAGGAGGCCGAAGACCGCGAGCATCGTCACCGTCACCCACAGGTTGCGGAAGGTCGTGTCGATCGAGTCCTCCAGCTTGAGGCCCAGGATGCCGATCGGCAGCGAGCCCACGATGATCATCCAGCCCATCCGCGCGTCCGGATCGGAGGACGGCACCCGCTTGGCGGGTCCGACGATCGGCAGGGACCGCGCCCATCGGCCGATGATGCGGACGATGTCCTTCCAGAAGTAGAGGAGAACCGCCGTCTCCGTGCCGATCTGGGTGATCGCCGTGAAGGCCGCCCCCGGGTCGGCGGTGCCCGTCAGCTCCCCCACGATGCGCAGGTGCGCCGAGGAGGAGATCGGGAGGAATTCGGTGAGGCCCTGGACGAGGCCCAGGATGACCGCTTCGAACCATGACATGGGGCCACTGTAGAGGCATCCCGCCCCCGACCCACCGCCGTGCCCGTGCGCGCGGGGAATGCCGCTACGGTGGATGCCATGAGGATTCGCCAATGCGGGGCCAGCGGCCTGCGGGTGTCGGAGATCGGGTTGGGGACCCTGACGTGGGGCCGGGACACGGACGCCCAGGAGGCCCAGGAGCTGCTCGGGGCCTTCGTCGACGCGGGCGGGGATCTGGTGGAGATCGCCCCGACCCACGGCGACGGCCTGGCCGTCGACGTCCTCGCCTCGCTGCTCCCCGTCGTCGGCCGGCACCGCCTGGTCCTCGCCTGGAGGGGCGGGGCGCGCCTGGGCGCCGACGGCCGGTGGATCCCCTCGGGCGCGCGCGGCGACATGCTCTCCTCGCTCGACGACGCCCTGCGGCGCCTGTCCACCGACCACGTCGATCTCTGGATCGCAGGACCGGACCCCGACGTCCCCCTCGAGGAGACGCTCTCAGCGCTGGAGGTCGCCTGGCGCTCGGGACGCGCCCGCTACGCCGGGCTCTCCCACCGCGGGACGTGGGACACAGCGGGGGCCGTCGCCGCGGGATGCCCGCCGATCAGCGTCATCGAGGAGGAGTACTCGCTGCTCTGCCGCGGCGCGGAGGCCGATCTGCTCCGCCCGGCCGCCCGGAGCGGCGTCGGCGTGCTCGCGCACTCCCCGCTGGCCGGCGGCGTCCTCACCGGCAAGTACCGGCATTCCACGCCCCCCGACTCGCGGGCGGCGTCCCCGCATCTGCGCGGCCTCGTGGCGCCCCACCTGGGCGGCGCCGACGCCGGCGTCGTCGAGGCCGTGGCGCGGGCGGCGGCCGGGTTGGAGCGCTCGCCGTCCGACGTCGCCCTGGCGTGGGCGCGCGACGCCCCGGGCGTGTCCTCCGCGATCGTGGGGCCCCGGACGGCCCGCCAGCTCGCCCAGCTGCTCGACGCGTCGGACGCGCCGCTGCCCGTCCAGATCCGCGAGGTCCTGGACGAGGTCTCGCGCGCGTGAGGCGGCGGCCTCCCCGTCAGTCGGCCTCGATGTCCTCGATCTCGGTGTCGTCGACGTCAGCGTCGTCGTCGAGGTCCTCCGCGTCCTCATCGGCATCGTCGAGGACGTCCTCCTCGAAGTCGTCGTCCTCGAGGTCCTCGTCCTCCACCAGGTCGAAGGGCAGCTCGATCCCGTAGCCGGTGAACAGCTGGTCGTCGTAGGTGAAAAAGGCGTCGCGAAGCAGATCCTCCGCGGCCTCCAGCGTCCGCGAGTCGACGCGGTCACCCGCCTGCGCGAGGTCGAAGTGGTGCTCGAACGCTGCGATCAGTCGATTCAGCGCGTCACGCGGATCAGTGGCCATGGGCCCAGCCTACCCGCCCGCGGGCGCACCCGGCACCCCGCGGAGCGGGGCTCAGGGCAGGTTGAGCTGCGAGCGGATCACGGAGACCATGAGGTCCGTCCCCTTGATCTCCGCCGTCTGCTCGGGACCCACGATCCTGGTCCGGCCGTCGGCGTCCACCAGCTGGGAGGCACCCGCCGAGGGGCCCAGCGGCAGGATCACCCATTCCTTGGTCGGCTGATAGGTGACGTCGGGGGACTCCCCCTCCAGCTGCCGCTCGACGTTGGTGATGACGACCCTCGCCTGCTGGCGGGCCGCGTCGGCGCGCTTGGACTCGCGGACGTCGGTGATGTCGCCGATGGCGTAGACGTGGGGGTGCCCCTGCACCTGCAGGGTCGGCTCGACGCGCACCGTGCCGTCGGGATGGAGGAGGGGCTGGTACTCGGTCCCGTCCAGGTAGCCGGTGTTCGCCCGGGAGCCGAAGCACTGGAACCAGATGTCGGCGTCGATCTGGTCGCCGGCCTTCGTCGCCACGGAGAAGCGCCCGAGCTCCCCGACGTTCTGGGGCGGCAGGTAGGCCAGCTCGGAGCCCGTCACCACGCGGACGCCGAGATCGTCGAGCTGGGCGCGCAGCTCGGCGCGCAGCCCGTCGGAGTACCCGGGCGTGGACAGGATGTCCGGGCCCTTCTCGACGATCGTGATCTGGATGCCGGGGAAGGCGTTGGCCAGCTCGCCCGACATCTCGATGCCGACCGTGCCGCCGCCCACCAGCATCACCGATTGGGCGTCGGCGAGGTCTTGATGGAGCTGCTCGATGCGCGCCTTCGCGACGGCGGCCCGCGAGGAGGAGTACTTCGCGGGGAACGGGTAGGTGGAGCCCGTGGCCAGGACGACGTAGTCGGCGTCGATCGGGTCGTGCCCGAACATCTCCACCCGGGTGCCCGAGACCCGCGCGACCGTGCCGTGCACGACCTCGCCGCGGGCGAGCAGGTTCGAGTAGGGCATGAAGATCGCGTTCTCCCAGACCTCGTCCACCGCGGCCCGCAGCGCGGCCGCGTGATGGACGAACTGGTCCTTCTGCTCGATCAGCACGACGTCGGCCAGGGGATCCAGCCCCTTGGCGACCGTCACACCGCCGTATCCGCCACCGACGACGACGATTCTTGCCACGGTCCTGACTCCTTCGATCGGTTGTGCCCTCATCATCTCACGCCGGACCCGCTCACAGCCCCCGGCGCACCAGGATGGAGGCCGGGTCCGCCTCGCGGCCGCGCACGGCCCGGAACGACTCGAGCGGATCGCGCGAGTCGCCGCGCGCCAGGAGCTCCCGGCGCAGGATCCCCCCGGCCCGCCGGTTGAGGCCCCCGTCGCCGTCCACGGCCGCGTCCGTCCGGAACCACTGCTCGAGCTCCGCGACCAGCACCTCCGCCCACATGTACCCGTAGTACCCGGCGTCGTAGCCGCCGGCGAACGTGTGGGCGAAGTAGGTCGAGCGGTAACGCGGGGGAACCAGGGCGTGGGCCAGACCGGTCTCGGCGAGCGCGCGGTCCTCGAAGCGCCGGACCGCGTCCAGGTCGCGGGCGTCCGGCACATGGTCGGGCGCCAGCCGGTGCCAGGCGTGGTCGATGACGGCCGCCTCGACGAACTCCAGGGTGGCGAAGCCCTGCCCGAAGGTGGCGGACGCCGTCAGCGCGTCCAGCCACTCCCCGGGGAGCGGCTCCCCCGTGTCGACGTGGCGCGCGAAGTGCGCGAGGACCTCCGGGTGGAAGGCCCACATCTCGTTCAGCTGGCTCGGCATCTCGACGAAGTCGCGCGGCACGCTCGTCCCGGCGTCGCAGCGGTACGCCGTGCGGGAGAGGAAGCCGTGGAGCGCGTGGCCGAACTCGTGGAAGCAGGTGATGACCTCGTCCCAGGTGAGCAGGGCGGGCTCTCCCGGCGCCGGCCGCGCGAAGTTCGCGTTGTTCGCGATCACGGGCAGCGTCCGCCCCTCGGGGCCGTCGCCGGTCCCCGGTCCCGCGGGGGCGAGGACCTCGTTCATCCACGCCCCGCCCTGCTTGCCGGGCCGGGCGAACCAGTCCCCGACGAACAGGCCGAGCGGGGACCCGTCGGCGTCGCGGACCTCCCAGCACCGCGCGTCCTCGGACCAGCCGCGCAGGTCCGGGCGCGGCGTCATCGTGAGGCCGTAGAGCCGCCCCGCCGCCCAGAACACGCCGTCCTCGAGGACGCGGTCGAGCGCCAGATAGGGCCGCAGCGCCTCGGTGTCCACGCCGAGGCGGCTCCGGCGCAGCCGGTCCTCGTAGAACGGCCAGTCCGCGGCCCGCAGGCCGTCCCCGCCGGGGTCGGCCGCCGCCAGGCGGGCGAGCTCGGCGGCGTCCTCGTCGACCTTCGCCGCCGCAGCGTGTCCGACGCGGACCAGGAGTTCGCGGGCGGCGTCAGGCCCGGGCACGGTCTCCGCGTCCATGACGAGGCTCGCGTGGTCGGGGAAGCCGAGCAGCCGGGCGCGTTCGGCGCGCAGACCCACGATCCGCAGGACGGTGGCGCGGGTGTCCGTCTGCGGGTCCTCGCCCGTCCCGCGCGTCTGGGAGGCGTCGAGCAGGGCGCGCCGGACCTCCGGGCGGGACAGCGCGGACTGCTCGAGCTGGGTGGTGAAGTTGCGGCAGCCGAGGAACCAGGCATGGCCGCGGGCCGCCCCGGCCTCCCGGGCGCGTGCGGCGGCCGCCGGGTCCAGTCCGTCCAACCCGTCGGGCGCGTCGCCGTCCAGGCCCGTGCGGCTCAGCTGCTTCGTGATCCGCGCGTCCATGTCGGCCTCCGCGGAGGCCAGCTGGGCGTTGAGGCTGCGCAGCCTCTCCTGCGCCGCGTCGTCCAGTGCGACGCCGAGGCGCTCGAAGGCCGCGATCTGGCGGTGCACCACCCACGCGGTCTCCGGATCGAGGTCGCCGCGGGCGGCCACGGCCAGATAGCGGCGATACAGGCGCACGTCGAGCGTGAAAGTGTTCGCGTGCTCGGCCAGCAGCGGGGCGAACCGCTCATAGAGGGCGTCCAGCTCCGGACCGCCCACCGAGGACAGCAGCGTCCAGGCCGCGGACTCCGCCCGCTCCAGGAGGCGCCCCGACTCGTCGACGGCGACCACCGTGTTCTCCACCGTCGGTCCCGCGGGGTCGGTGGCGATCGCCTCCCACTCCGCGCGCTGGCGGACCATGCCCTCGCTCAGCGCCTCCTCGAGGTGCGCGGGGGTGAGCCTCGCGAAGTCCGGCAGTCCGAACGGCAGACCGGATGGGACGGCGAGGGGGTTGGTCGGGTCGATCACAGGGGCTCCTGGGCGAGGCGGATCAGGTGGGGGGCACGGGCGGCAGGCCGAGCGCCCGGCGGACGTCCGGGCGGAAGGACCCGGGGCCCTTGAGGACCTTGCCGTCCGAGCGCAGCAGGACGGAGCCGTCGGGCATGAGCTTGGAGAGGTTCGAGGCCTGGACCTCGCCGAGCACCGCGTCGAGGTCCATCCCCGACTCGAGGGCCATGCCGTAGATCACGTAGACCATGTCGGCCAGGGCGTCGGCGGCCTCCACCAGGTCGCGGGTGCCGTCGTCGGCGTCCGCGCCGCGGCGGTAGCCGTCCTCGACGAGGGCGCGGGCGGCCGGCCCGTAGACGGCGCCCACCAGTTCGGAGAACTCCTCGGCGATCAGGCGCATCCGCATGTCGAGGCGGGGGTAGTCGAGGGTCGGCGCCTCGCCGGAGGCCCGCCGGTCCGGCATCGCGTAGACGCGGTGGAACTGGGCGACGAGCTCCTGGGGGCGAGAGGGGTCCAGGGCGGGACCGGCCTCGGGGCCGTGGGCGCCCGGGCCGTCCCAGGGAGCCGCCGGGTGCAGCAGGTCGCCGCGGATCAGCGCCGCGCTCCAGTGATCCGTGACGCCGCCCTTCGTGTCGGTCAGCGCCCGGATCGTCCCCTCGCGCCGGAAGCCGTTGCGCCACACGGGCTTCCACGACCCCCAGTTGCCGACCATCGCCTTCCACTGGACGCGCCGCGCGCCCAGCTGCTCGAAGGCCGCAGTCGCGCCCAGGCGGACGGCCTCCGTCATGTACCCGTGTCCGCGATGCGCCGCGGCCATCCAGTAGCCGACCTCGAACGTGTCGGGCCCGGGGTGGAACAGCGTGAGCGCACCCAGGAAGGCGCCGGTCGCCGCCGATCGGATCGACCAGTGCGGGACGCCGACCGCCCACTCGTGGGCAGCGCGCCCGGTCCACCACTGCGCGTCGGACAGGGCGTAGGGCGCGGGGATCGTCGTCCATCTCACGATCTCGGGATCCTGGACGGCCTCCGTGACGTCGCGCGCGTCCGAGGGCGCCAGCGGCACCAGCGCGACCGCGTCGCCGCGGACCTCGAAGGGCTCGATGCGCGGGCTCGCCTGGGCGTTGCTCATTCCCGCCCCGCCTCCTCCCCGACCGCGCCGACGGGGGCGGCGGAGCCCCCGTCCCCGTGGATCTGGGTCCACGCGGTGTCCAGCGCGTTCGCCAGTGCGGCGACGGGCTGGCCGCCCTGGACGACGAACCGGCGGTCGATGAGGAAGGTCGGCACGGAGTCGACGCCCATCTGCACCGCGATCTGGTAGTCGGAGAAGACCTCCGACGCGCGGGACTCGTCGGCCAGCGCGGCGACGACCTCGTCGGCGGCCATGCCGACGTCCTGCGCGCATCCGATGAGGACGTTCGCGTCCGAGACGTCCAGTCCCCGCTCGAAGTGGGCGCGGTCGATGGCCTCGGCCAGCCGGAGCTGGACCGTGTCCGCGCCGGACTCCGTGCCCGCGGCCAGGTCGGTCTCGCGGGCCGCGGCGATCACCCGATGGGCGTTCGACGTCGGGACGACGACCAACCGATCGAAGTCGAAGGCGACGCCCTCCTCTCGGCCCAGCGCCACCAGGCGGTCGTGCATCCGGTCGACCTGCTCGCGTTCGACGCCCTTGTGCGCCATGAGGTACTCGGCCTCGGAGACGTCCAGGGCCTCCGACAGCTCGGGATCCAGGAAGTAGGCGTGGAGCGCGACCTCGACGCCCGGGGCGTGCTCGAAGTCCGCGAGGGCGGCGCGCAGGTGGCGGATGCCCAGGTAGCACCACGGGCAGGCCACGTCGGCCCAGACGTCGATGTGCATGTCACTCCTCAGCTCGGTCCCTCCACCCTACCGGCGTCGCGGCGGGGCGCCAGTGAGCGGCGTCATCAGCCGCCATTTGGTGGGCGGGGTCCGCGCCGTGTTAGAGTTTCACCGCTCACGGCGAGCGTCTCCGGACGGCGCCGCGACCACCTGCGCGGGTGGCGGAATAGGCAGACGCGCTAGCTTGAGGTGCTAGTCCCCGTATTAGGGGGTGGGGGTTCAAGTCCCCCTCCGCGCACGATTGCAGGTCATCGGTCGAACAACCGGTGACCTGCCTTTTTGTTCCCTCCGCAGTGGAAGTGGAGGGTGAGCGGCAGAAAAGTGAGACGTCAGGCGAGCTGGAACTCGACCGGTGTCGGCTTCTCCACGACGTCGGCGCGCACACCCAGGGACTTCGGGATGATGACACCACCAGGTTGGGTCTCCAGGTAGTCCAGGAACATACCGATCTGGGCGTTGCGGGCGGGAGCCTCATCGGTCATGTCGGCCGCCTCGACGTTCAACGCGCAGTCCGCGCTGATGAACGCGGCGCGGCGCACCACGTAGCGACCGTCCGGACCCTCGTCGGATTTCGAGAAGACGGTCGCATACCCGCCCGCCGCCGACACCCTGTCCAAGAGGACCGCGAGGGGCTCACGATCCAGGCACACCACGACCGGCAGGTCACCCGCATCGTTGGCGACCGTGAGGGGGAGCCCCTGGTACATGACGTTGAACATGACCTCCGCCCGGAAGTCCCGCAGCTCTCGGCTATCTCGCATCATCACCCTCCCCTCCCCACACGGTCTCCAGCGCGTCCGCGCGTTCCTGCGCATACAGGATCGCCGTCTGCAGCGCTCGCCTCAAGTCTGCCACGTGATCGAGACGAACGAGATGAATGGCCGGTCCCTTCGCCCCGTCCACGTGCCGGTGCGCGTGCAGGTGCCCGTGCTTGCAGTCCAGCGTCGTCTCGTCACGCCACAGCGCATTGATCGACGCTTGGACCTGCACCGCCAGGTAGAAATCGACCAGGCGGCCCGCTTGCCGCCACGTCCGGCCCTGGATGCGCACCGGAGCCTCGGGATCGGAGACGAACGTGACCATCTCACGCTCCTCGCATACCGCACGGTCCGGAGCCCGATAGACGCCCTCCTGACTGGCGGAATCAGCATCATCCAGCGGCCTCCGCTTCGCTTCCCGCCGCAAGCGCCGCAGGTCGCGCTGAGGCTTCTGGGATCGTCTGACCACGCCGTTGATCGTAGGCAGAAGCACGGGCATCTCCGGCTGATGCGTGACTCTTCGCAGCCTGCGCGGATGCCCGTCACCGGACGAACGGTGATCGAGCAGGAGCTCTGCGGCGCGCAGTGCCGAGTCCACTTCCGCGCTGCCGCGGCCGCGACCACGTCGACGTACTCGGTCGCGTCCCCTACTCCCCGCCCAGCTCCATCCGGCGGTCTACGGCGCCGAAGATGCGGACGATCTGGTCGATGTCGGCGTCCGTCATGTCGTCGAGGAGATAGCTGCGCACGGTCTGCTGGTGGAGCTCGGTGGCCTTGAGGACCGTGTCGACCCCGGCGTCGGTGAGCACGGCGTCGAACCCGCGCCCGTCCGCGGCCGAGGGGATCTTCCGCACCCACCCATCGCGCGAGAGGTTCGTCACGAGATAGGTGAGCCGGGACGGGGAGTACACGACGCGCTCGGCCAGCTCGCCCATCCTCAGCGTGTGGCGGGGCGCCTCCCACAGGGCCAGGAGGATGTTGTAGTCGGGCAGGGACAGGCCGAACCGTTTCTTCAGCCGAGTCTCGAGGATCCCCTGCAACCGGCCTGAGGCCTCGAAGAAGACGCGCCACGCCACGGACCGACGGTTCCCGGGCTCGCTGATGGGATTCATGCCAGGTCCGTCGACCACCGCTCCTCCATCCCCATCGCCCGCCATGTATTTCGATGTTTCAACGATCATAAGGGATCGACCGCGTCCCGGACCATTCGTCCCAGCGCCGGCGCCTCCCGTAGGGTGGCCGGGTGAGCCTCCCCTGGACCGCCGTACTGCTCGACGTCGACGGGACGATCGTGGACTCCGCGGGCGTCGTCATCCGCGCCTTCCGGCGCACCGCCGAGGACCTGGGGCTGGCCCCCCGACCGGATGCCGACTACCGCCGCTACGTCGGACCGCCGCTCCACGAGAGCTTCGTGGACCTGGGTCTGCGCGGCGCGGATGTCGCGCGGGCCGTCGACCACTACCGCTCCCTGTACCGACAGTACTATCTGGAGCCCGATCCGTACCCCGGTATGGGGGCGCTTCTCGCCGACCTCCAGGCGAACGGCCTGGCGCTGTCGACTGCGACGTCCAAGCAGGAGACCATGGCGCGCCACCAGCTCGAGCACCTCGGGTTCGCCCGGTTCTTCGACGCGATCGCGGGCGCCACCCCGGATCCGGGGTCCACGAAGGCCACCGTGGCGCGCGAGGGCCTCGCGCGCCTCGCACATCGGGGCCTCGACGTCTCCCGCCCCGTGCTGGTGGGAGACCGCCGGTGGGACGTGCAGGGCGGCGCCGAGATCGGCGTGCCCGTGATCGGCGCCGGATGGGGGTATGCCGAGCCCGGCGAGCTCGCGGGGGCCGCGGCCGTCGCCCCCGACATCGACGCGCTGCGGGCCCTGCTCCTGGGCTGACGGGCGGCTCCCCGCCCGCCGCCGCAGACAACGCGGCGTCCGCCCTCTACCCTGAGGGTCGATGAAGGGAGCACGACTATGACGGAGAGCACCCGGCGCCGCCGGCCCCTGGCGGGCGCCGGCTCACGACTCTCGCGGTCCGTGAAGGAGACGCGGGCCTGGGTCTCCACCCGGGTGGCGACGCCCTCCCCGCTCGTGCGGGCCGTCTCCCAGACGGAGCCGTCCGCGCGCCGCGCCCGGCGCCTGGGCTCCGCCTATCAGCCCTCCCCTGCGCGCTTCCAGCGCGGGAGCGCCTCGCCTCGCCGCCCGGTCCTCCCGCCCTGGCTCCAGAAATGGGGACTGGGATCCTGGGCGCTCATCGGCATCGCCATCGTCGTCGGCGGCGTCGTCTACCTCATCGCCGCCGTGTCCCCCGTCTTCATCGGCGTCTTCATCGCGCTCCTGGTGACGGCGATGCTCAACCCCGTCGTCAATCTCCTCGACCGGTGGATCAGCCGCTGGCTGGCCGTGCTGACGGCCCTGCTGGCGTTCGTCGCCGTCTTCGGCGGCCTGCTCACCCTGGTCGTCACATCGGTGGCGGACCAGTGGTCCAGCCTGGCGGACCAGTTCAGCGACGGCATCGACAAGATCATCCAGTTCCTCGAGTCGACGCCCTTCCACATCCAGCTCACGCACGACCAGATCACCAGCTGGGTCGACGACATGGTGCACAACGCGACGGTCTACGTGCAGGAGAACTGGTCCACACTGGCCGGCGACGTCCTGTCCAACGCGTCCGGCGTCGTCGAGGTCTTCACCGTCCTCGCCCTGGTCCTGTTCGTGTCCATCTTCTTCCTCCATTCCGGGGCGAACATGTGGCGCTGGTTCCTCAATGTGCTGCCCGCACGCACCCGCGACGAGACGCACCGGGCCGCGTCGGCGGGGTGGTTCACGTTCTCCGGCTACGCCCGCGGCATGGTGCTCGTGGCCGCGACGGACGGCGTCCTGGCGGGGATCTTCCTCCAGGTCATCGGCGTGCCGCTGGCGCCCGTCCTGGGCGTGCTGGTGTTCATCGGCGCCTTCATCCCCCTCATCGGCGCGCCCGCCGCCATGGTCATCGCGATGATCGTGGCACTGGCCAGCGACGGCATCGGCACGGCGGCCCTGGTCGGCGTCGGCATCGCGGCCATCGGACAGCTCGAGGGGCACATCCTCCAACCCCTCATCATGGGCCGCCAGGTGTCCCTCCACCCGCTGGTCGTCGCGCTGGGGGTCGCGGTCGGCACGCTGACCGCCGGCATCCTGGGCGCGATCATCGCGACCCCGATCATCAGCGTGATCTGGGCGGTGTTCACCGAGCTCCACGACTTCGACCCGCCGATCGAGGGCCCGCTGCCGGAGGCCGCGCGGGACAGGGAGTGAGCGTTCACGGGTTCGGGCTGCGACTCGGGCCGGGGATGGCCGGTCACTGGAAGTCCCGGGACCGCACGGAGACGGGCAACGCCAGTTCCTCCAGGCGGTGGGCGATGACGTTCGTCACGCCGTCGCCCTTCTCCAGCGTCCCGTGGACCACCAGGGCCTGGGCCGTCATCGCGACCCGCCGGTAGCGCGCCCACAGGCCCACCGAGCACGTGATGTTCGCCAATCCGGTCTCGTCCTCCAGGGACAGGAACGTCGTGCCGCGCGCGGTGTGGGGGCGCTGACGGTGGGTGACGAATCCCGCGACGGCCACGATCTCCCCGCTCTCGTGGGCGCCGAGCTCCCCGGTGTCCGCCACCCCGCGGGCGCGCAGCGCCGGCCGGGCGCTGGCGAAGGGATGGCGGCCCGTCGTCAGCCCCATCGAGAGGTAGTCCTCCTGGAGTTCTTCGCGATCCGTCATCGGCGCCAGCCGCGGCGCCCGCGCCCCGACCTCGGTGCCCGGCAGGTAGGGCTGGATCCACGACCCCTGGGCGACGGTCTCGGCGGCCCACAGCGCCTCCCGGCGCGAGATCCCCAAAGACGCGACGGCCCCGGAACGCGCGAGCCGCTCGACCTCCGGGGTCGACAGATGCGCCCGCCCGGCCAGATCCGCCAGGCTCGCGAACGCTCCTCCCTCGGCGCGGGCCGCCACGATCCGGTCGGCCGCCGCGCCCAGCCCGCGCACCGTCTCCAGCCCCAGCCGCACGACCCTGTCGGGGTGGGCGTCCAGTGCGACGG
>JAFAAX010000022.1 GCA_023426345.1 Actinomycetes bacterium | reverse complement strand
GGGGGGGGGGGCCGGCGCGGGACCGGTGTGAGGAGAAGACTCGCCATCGGACACCGGAAGGGGCCGGTCGATCGACCGGCCCCTTCAGGCATCCCATCAACACAGTGCGAGTCTTCCCCAGGAGCGTCCCTTTCCGGTTCCTCACAGCCCTGATGGCCTTGGAACCTTGTGCCTTGATGTCGTTGACTGTAGGGCGCCACCCTTGGCGGAAGGTTGGACGAACCTAGGAGTTTCCTGAGATTTGCGCGCGGTCCTCCGCGACATATCGCGGCATATCTCGGTGCGCTGGGTCCCGCACGGGGATGACGGCGGGAGCCGGGCGCCCGATGACAGGACCGACCCCAGTGCCATCACCGACGGGTCGGGGACGATTGCCATCGATGAGATCCCCGAGGCCGTTTGGCGGCGGCGCCTGGGCCGCACAGGCACGGCACCCGCCGCGCCCGACGGCCGCGTTCGCGACGCGATCGGTGAGGACCGATCTCGCGGCGGAACAGCACCGAAGTCGCGGGGAAACAGCACCGAAGTCGCGGGAGGGGGCGTCTTCAACGGGCGTCCGGGCAGCGGTCGACCAGATAGCCCAGCAGCTTGATCGCTCCCTGCTTGGACAGCGGCTCGTTGCCGTTGCCGCACTTGGGGGACTGGACGCAGGCCGGGCATCCGTCCTCGCACGCGCAGGTGGAGACGACCTCCAGGGTCGCCTCCATCCATTCGCGGGCGTGGTCGAACCCGTACTCGGCGTATCCCGCGCCCCCGCGATAGGCGTCGTGGACGAACACGGTGGGCAGATGGGCGAACTCGTGGTCGGCCGACGACAGGCCGCCCAGATCCCACCGGTCGCAGGTCGCCAGCAGCGGCAGCAGGGCGATGGCCGCGTGCTCGGCGGCGTGCAGGGAGCCCGGCAGGTCGCCCTCGTCGATGCCGGCGGCGCGCGCGACGGAGGGGCCCAGGCAGAACCACGCGGCCTTCGTGGGCAGCGTGTGGGTGGGCAGTCGCAGCTCCTGGTTGCGGATGAACTCCAGGCCGGGCAGCCGCAGGAGGTCGTAGTCGGTGACCCGGGTGGAGACATCGACAGGCCCGAAGTGCCAGGTCACCGTCCCGTCGGGACTCTGCCAGGTCTGTTCGGGGGCGTCGACGACCTCGACGGACACGTGCTGGCTGGGCCGTGTCCTCAACCGGGTGCGGACCTCCTCGACCACGGCGATCCGCTGCCTCGAGCCCTCCTGCACGGCCGCCAGCTCCAGCACGTGGTAGGTGCGGCCCTGGTGGAGGTAGATCGCGTCGGGGAATACCTGCGCGTCGGCGGAGGCGTCGTCGACGGTCCCGATGACGGCGCCGCTGCGGGACTCGACGATCTGGACGTCGCCGGCGGAGCCGCGCAGGTCGGTGAGGTCCGCGGCGCGCTCCCCGCGGGTGGCGTCCCAGTACCATCCGCGCGGGCGCCGCCGGAGGTATCCCTGGGCCTCCAACTCCTCCAATAGTCGCGTGCCGGCCAGGCCGAACACGTCCAGGTCGTCCTCCGTCAACGGGTACTCCTCGGCCGCCGCGCACAGGTGGGGCGCCAGGACGTAGGGATTGCGGGGGTCGATGACGGAGGACTCGACCTCCGCGGTGATCGTCTCCGGGTGGTGGACCAGGTAGGCGTCCAGGGGGTTGTCGGACGCGATGAGCACCGACACCCCCTCTGCCCCCGCGCGCCCGGCCCGCCCGACCTGCTGCCACAACGAGGCGCGCGTCCCCGGCCACCCGGCGGTGACGGTCGCGTCCAGCCCGGACACGTCCACTCCCAGCTCCAGGGCGCTCGTGGTGGCCAGCGCGCGCAGGCCACCGGTGCGCAGTTCCCTCTCCAGGGCGCGGCGCTCCTCGGGCAGGTACCCGCCGCGGTAGGCCGCGACCCGACCGGCCAGCGCCGAGCCATGGGAGGTCAACGTGTCGCGGACCTGAGCCGCGACGGTCTCCGCCCCGCCGCGCGAACGGACGAAGGTGAGGACCCGCGCCCCCTCCTCCATGAACGCGGCGGTCAGTCCCGCCGCCTCCGTCTGGGCGCTCACCCGCCGTTCGGGGGCCTCCAGCACGACGTCCTCCCCGGCCACGGCCGCCAGGAACGACTCGATCGAGACCTCCGAGGTGTCGCGCACGACCCGTCCCTGCCACAGCGCGAGGTGGTGCGCCCCGGCAGGGGCGCCGTCCTCGTCAATGGCGACGACCTCGGAGCGCCCTGTCATCGCGGACCCGACCTGCGCGGGATCCCGGACCGTCGCGGACAGCATGATGACGGTCGGGTCGGCGCCCAGACGCCGGGCGATGCGCAGCAGGCGCCGTACGACCAGTGCGATGTGGGAGCCGGTGACGCCGCGCCAGTAGTGGAGCTCGTCGATGACGACGTAGCGCAAAGAGGCGAGGAACCGGGTCCAGCGCTCATGCCCGGGCAGCATGACGTAATGGAGGTAGTCGGGGTTCGACAGGAGGATGTCCGCGTGGGCGCGGGCCCAGTCCTTGGCCTCCCGCGGGGTGTCGCCGTCGGCGGTGGCGGCGCGCACGCCCGGTCCGTCGCCCGTGGGCGCTCCGCTCAGCAGACGGTCCAGGGCCGCCAACTGGTCGGCGGCCAGCGCCTTCGTCGGCGCCATGTAGAGCAGGGTGGGGCGGCGGTGGATCTGCGAGATCCGCGTCGTGGCGGCGGCCCCCGACAGGTCGGAGAGGATCGGCACCCACGCGGCCAGGGACTTGCCCGACCCTGTGCCCGTGGCCAGGACGGTGTCCGATCCGGCGCGGATCGCGTCCAGCGCGGACCGCTGGTGCGTCCACAAATGGTCGATGCCCTGCCGCGCGTAGAGGGCCCTCACGTGCGCGGGGACCCACTGCGGCCAGGCGGCCGCCCGCTCGGGCCGGGCGGGGATCACGTGCATGTGGACCAGCCGGCCGTCCCGCGCCCCCTGGCGTTCGAGCATCTCCACCATGGACGAGGCCGACGCGCCGCCCTCGTCGGACGCGCCCAGCTCCTGGACGCCTGTCGCCGCGTGCGCCTCCTCGCACCTGCGGCCAGGATCGGCCGGAGGCTCAGGAGGGGCGGGGGCGGCGGACACGAGCCCCAGACTAGCGAGGCGCGGGGGCCCGCGCTGCGGGGTGCGGGGCTCCACGCGGGTGCCGGCAGGCGGGGGAGCGATCGGGACGATCCCGGTCAGGCGGCGGACCCGCCGTCCGGCGTCCAGCCCAGCGTCTGCCCGAAGGCCTCCTTCATGTAGCGGATCGCGCTGATCCCCGTCGAGATGCCGGCGGCCAGGTTGTCGGCCAGCTGCGCGTCGGTGACGCCCGGCCGGGTGTCCAGGACGAAGTCGGCGAAGACGAGGGACGTGCCCGACTCGGCGACGGCGCGGTAGACGGTCGGGAAGTACTTCTCCCGGTTCCACCCGTCGGCCGCGGCGAACAGCGGTTGGGAGGACGCCGCCGGATCCAGCCCGGTGTCCCAGACGGCCCTCACGGACAGGAAGCGGTCCTGGGAGTCGAAGGTGAAGAGGAAGGGGACGTCGTCGAAGATCGCGCCGGCCGCGCGGTCCGAGGCCAGCGTGTCGACGGCGTACCCCATGTCGCGGAGCACCCGCTCCAGGCGCTCGAGGTCGACGGGGTAGGGGATGGCCGGGTCGTCGGGGACGGCGTAGGGCGCCCGCGGCATCACAGGGCCTCCGACCGGTCGGAGGCGACGGAGCGGTCCTCCCACGTCACGAGCTCCGGGAGGGTCTCCTCCAGGTCGTGGAAGAAGGACATGATCATCCCCATGGAGGTCTCGCAGAAGCAGGAGAGCTGGCGTTCCGTGAGACCGGAGATCGCCACGATGTCGCACTCGGCGATCAGCCCGTAGCGCAGCCCGTCCTCGAACGGCGCCAGGTACGCCTTCGGACCCGTTCGCGTCGAGTTGCAGCGGGCGACCTCCTCCGCCAGCGCGGTGAACGCGTGGTCGTCTGCGGCCAGGCCCCGCCACTGACCGCGCAGCTGGAGGATCTGCGGGTTCGAGGCGTTCCAGAAGTAGATCGCGTTCGTCGTGGGGACGGCCAGCTCGGCGTCGTCGTAATCGCCGAAGGCGACATCGCCCCGGCTGAGCATCGACCGGATGCGTGCGGCATCGACCGGCGTCGGACCGGACACGGGTGCTCCCTCCTGTGGGCGGATGTGGGGGCGGCGCGGCTCCCCGATGGGACGGCCCCACCCTAGCCGAGGGCGGCGCCCGGGGCGCGGGATGCGGGTCGCGCGGCGGCCCCGCCACACGCTCGGAGAAGCCCGGCGGTCCCGGCACTACAGTGGGCGTGCGCGCGCCTGCGGCGCGCCGGAACACGGACCGGAAGGGGGAGCCATGGCAGCGACGCCTCCAGACGATGCCGAGGAGGCGGATCCCGCGCCGGACGGCGCCCCGTCGAGCCGGGACGGCTCCCGCGCCCCTCGCCGGCCGCGGTCCTCGACCGGCCGGGGCGGCCCGACCGACCGGGGCGACCCGGCGGCCCCGGTCCAGTACGCGCCGCGACCGCCCGGCTACTCGGCGAGGCTGACCAGGCGCCTCGCGATGGTGCTGGTCTGCGGCCTGGGCACGGCGCTGGTCGCGCACGCCGCCCTGTCGACCCGGTGGGGGCAGGCCGTCGACACGATGCTCATGGAGTCGACCATGACGTGGAACGGCGCGCTGGGCTCGCTGGAGGGCGCCGTGCGGGGCGTCATCTCGGCGCCGGGCCTGGTGGTCGTCTCCGTGTTCGTCGCGGTCGTCGCGATCCTCCGCCGCCGCCCGACGCTGGCGGGCCGCGCCCTGGTCATGGTGGCGGGCGCGAACGCCACGACCCAGCTGCTCCAGCACGTCCTGAGCCGCCCCGACCTGGGGATCACGACGGTCGTGCAGAACTCGCTGCCCTCCGGGCACACGACGGTGGCGGCCTCGGTGGCCGCGGCGCTGGTCATCGTCGCGCCGGCCTGGTTCCGTGAGCCGGCCGCCTGGGCGGGGTGGGCGTGGACGGCGCTGACCGGCGTGACCGTGATGGTCTCCGCGTGGCATCGCCCCTCCGACGTCATCGCCGCGCTCCTGGTGACAGGCGCCTGGGCGCTGGCGCTGGCCCCCCTGGAGCAGCGGGAGCGCCACGCCGTGGGCGCCCAGCGGGCGATGGGCTGGATCGCCCTGGGCTGCGTCGCGCTGGGGATCCTCGGCGCGCTGGCCGCCACGGCCGGCCTGGACCTCGCGGCGATCGCCGCCCCAGGCGGCGGCCTGGGCAACTACGGCTTCGCGGAGTTCGTCGCGGAGGCCGGGTGGCGGACCCGGATGATGGCGGTCTCCGCATCGCTGATGGTGGTCGGCGTCATCGGGCTGGTCCTCCACGAGGTCGATCGCCTGAGCTGGGGCTGAGCCTGAATCCTGACCGGTCGGACGGCCCTCCGGGAACCGACGGCCAGTGGATGGCGCCACGGTCCTGACCGCGCGGTCGGGAATTCATCGCCCAGATCACGGTGCGCCGAAAAAATCGCCCGACGATTCAGGACTTTGGTCCGTCCTCTGGTGCGACATGGTGCCTCCCCCGCTGTGGCAGGCCTCCGTCTGCGCGCGTCGGGGGCTCCCGATCGACCGCGGCCCACGTGAGAATCCGCAGGATCCTGCGGATCGACGCGTGTTTCGGAGGCGATCATGACCCTTCGCATCCGGTCAGGAATCACTGCCGGCCTGCCGCGCGCGGCAGGCGTCCTCCACGATGGCTCCGTCGCGCGAGGCGGCGATCGACGACAACCTGACCGAGGGGGAAGGCTCTCCACAGTCGCCCGTGGTGTCCTATCGAAGCAGGTCATGCGCGCTCTCGTCCGGGTCGGCGCGCCTGCGCGAGGACAGGGGAAGGCTGTGGACGCGGGCGGCTGGGAAAACGCCAACAGATCGGTAAGATTGTGGCCGAGCCGCCGACCTCGACGGAGTCCCTTTCCCATCAGTCCCTCGCCCGCGGGCGACGGATGTCCTTCAGGAGTCATGCACATGTCACGTACCGTCTATCGAGTCCTCAGCCGCGTCTTCGCGGTGGTCCTGATCCTGGTGGGCGTCGGCGCCCTGATCGGCGGCAACTTCGCCCACAGCTACGTCACCGACCAGCTGTCCCAGGAGAAGATCACGATGCCGTCGGGCGATGCCCTCACCACCGACGACATGAAGGCCGCGCTGGAGAAGTACGGCGACCAGCCGATGACCACCGGCCCGCAGGCCGAGGCCTATGCGAACCACTACATCTACGCCCACATGATGAAGGCGTCCGACGGCAAGTCCTACTCCGAGGTCTCCTCGGCCCAGGGCGCGTGCTCGAAGGACGACGCCCAGAAGGACACCGACGAGTGCCAGGCCCTGACCGGCCTCAAGACGACCCTGTTCCAGGGCGACGCCCTGCGCGGCATGCTGCTCAACGCCTACGGCTGGTGGCTGGTCGGCACGATCGCCATCTGGATCGGCATCGGCGCGCTGGTCGTCGGCGTGATCCTCGGCGGGCTCGGCTGGTTCGGTCTGAAGGACAAGACCGCCGGAGCCGCGGGCTCGACCTCGGCTCCGACGTCCGCCGGCGCGGGCGCCTGATCCTCCCTGCGGGTCTCCCGGTCGCCGGATGCCTCCGACGGCCGGGAGACCCGGCCACCGCCGGCTTCCCCCCTCATCCCCCGCCGTCACCGCGACGGCGGTCCGTTGTGCAAGGAGAGACATCATGAGTACCACCACCAAGGGCTCGCCGGCCGTCTCGGCCACCGCGGGCCGCGTCATCGCCGCCGATGACTCCCAGTCGAAGGTCCTGCCCGGGAAGGGCGCCCGCATCACCCTGGCCATCGCCCGCCTGTCGGTCGGCTTCATCTTCCTGTGGGCCTTCCTGGACAAGTGCTTCGGTCTGGGCTTCTCGACCGCCTCGGAGAAGGCGTGGATCCGCGGGGGCACACCGGCCCAGGGCTTCCTCGGCCACCTGGACGAGGCCAAGCCGTTCACGGGCCTGTTCTCGTCGATCGCGTCGCCGGCCGCCGACTGGCTGTTCATGCTCGGCATGCTGGGCGTCGGCCTGGCCGTCATGCTCGGCATCGGCACGCGCGTCGCCGCCGTGTCCGGTTCGCTCATCATGTTCCTCATGTGGCTGGCCGAGTTCCCGCCGATCGCCGGTGCCGAGGCGGGCACGAACCCGCTGGTCGACTACCACTGGGCCTATGCGCTGGTCCTCATCCTCGTCGCGCTGCTCTACGGCGGCGACACCTGGGGCCTCGGCAAGTGGTGGAAGTCGCTGAGCATCGTGCAGAAGAACCGCTGGCTGATCTGAATCCCCAGTCTCACCGGGGCCGGCCCGACCGTCGCAGACCGAC
>JAFAAX010000202.1 GCA_023426345.1 Actinomycetes bacterium | reverse complement strand
CCGGAGGAACGGCCTCCGACGCGGGCGGGCGGCGCCGATGCGGACGGGAGCGGCCAGGCGGAGGAGGATCGTCTAGGATGACGGCATCGGCCACGATCCGGCCCGGGACTCCCGGGGCATCGCCGGGGAGCCTCCGGAAGAACGGGACGCCGCCTCGGCGGGGCCCCCAGTAGAACCGGACGGGTGGGCCCGACACAGCCCTATCGAGCGGTCGGCTGCCGCCCGTCCTCCTGCGCGGGGGCGGGGCGCAGACGGCAAGCGGGGTGGTACCGCGGGTCCCGGCGGGCGCCGGGAGTCGTCCCTGTGGGTGGAACACACGACACGAGGACACCATGAGCACCTACCCCCGCCACCGCGACGGCGACGTCCAGCCCGCCGCGTCCTTCCCGGACATGGAGCGAGAGACGCTGGCCTACTGGGCGGCCGACGCCACGTTCGCGAAGTCCGTCGAGCAGCGGCCCACGGGGCGCAACGGCGACAACGAGTTCGTCTTCTACGACGGCCCGCCCTTCGCCAACGGCCTGCCCCACTACGGACACCTGCTCACCGGCTACGTCAAAGACGTCGTGGGGCGCTACCAGACGATGCGGGGCCGCCACGTGGAGCGCCGTTTCGGCTGGGACACCCACGGCCTGCCCGCCGAGCTCGAAGCCGAGCGGATCCTCGGGATCACCGACAAGTCCCAGATCGAGGGCCCCGGGGGGATCGGCGTCAAGGCCTTCAACGAGGCCGCCCGCACCGGCGTCCTCACGTACACGAAGGAATGGCAGGACTACGTCACCCGGCAGGCCCGCTGGGTCGACTTCGAGCACGACTACAAGACGCTGGACCCCTCCTACATGGAGTCCGTGATCTGGGCGTTCAAGACGCTGTTCGACAAAGGCCTCATCTACGAGGGCTTCCGCGTGCTGCCCTACTGCTGGCACGACCAGACGCCGCTGGCCAACCACGAGCTCAAGATGGACGACGACGTCTACCAGGACCGCACCGACCAGACGGTAACGGTCGGCGTGCGCCTGGAGACGGGGGAACTGGCCCTCATCTGGACGACGACGCCGTGGACTCTGCCCTCCAACCTCGCGATCGCCGTGGGGCCGGACATCGACTACGTCGCGGTGCGCCCCGCGCAGGGCCCGCTGGCGGGGGAGCGGGTCATCCTGGCCGAGGCCCTGGTCCCCTCCTACGCGAGGGAGCTGGGCGAGGACCCCGAGGTCGTCGAGCGCCTGATGGGCGCCGACCTGGTCGGGCGCTCCTACACCCCGATGTTCGACTACTTCGACACGCCCGAGCGGCGCCGGGAGGGCGCGGCGCCCGGCGCCCGCGGCTGGACGGTCCTGGCCGGCGACTTCGTGACCACCGAGGACGGCACCGGCCTGGTCCACATCGCCCCCGCCTTCGGCGAGGACGACATGAGCGTCTGCACCGCCGCCGGCATCCGCCCCGTCGTCCCCGTGGACGACGCCGGGAAGTTCACGGCCGAGGTCCCCGAGTACCGGGGCGTCCAGGTCTTCGACGCGAACCGGCTGATCATCGCCGACCTGCGGGAGGGGACCGGCGACCTCGCCCGCCGCGACCCGGCGGACCGCCCCGTGCTGGTCCGCGTGGCCTCCTACACCCACTCCTACCCGCACTGCTGGCGCTGCCGCCGTCCGCTGATCTACAAGGCGGTGTCCTCCTGGTTCGTGCGCGTCACGGAGTTCCGCGACCGCATGGTCGAGCTCAACCAGCAGATCACCTGGGTGCCCGACCACATCAAGGACGGGATCTTCGGCAACTGGCTGGCGAACGCCCGGGACTGGGCGATCTCGCGCAACCGCTTCTGGGGCTCTCCGATCCCCGTGTGGAAGTCCGACGACCCCGCGCACCCGCGCGTCGACGTCTACGGGTCCTTCGAGGAGCTGCGCCGCGACTTCGGCGTCGACATCCAGGATCTGCACCGCCCGACCATCGACGAGCTCGTGCGCCCCAACCCGGACGACCCGACGGGGCGGTCGATGATGCGGCGCGTCCCGGAGGTGCTCGACACGTGGTTCGACTCCGGGTCGATGCCCTTCGCGCAGGTCCACTACCCCTTCGAGAACCGCGAATGGTTCGAGCACCACTACCCGGGCGACTTCATCGTCGAGTACATCGGCCAGACGCGCGGCTGGTTCTACAACCTGCACGTCCTGGCGACCGCCCTGTTCGACCGGCCGGCGTTCACCCACTGCGTCTCCCACGGCATCGTCCTGGGCGACGACGGACGCAAGATGAGCAAGTCCCTGCGCAACTACCCCGACGTCGCCCGCGTCTTCGACCAGTACGGCTCCGACGCGATGCGCTGGTTCCTCATGAGCTCGCCCGTCGTGCGCGGCGGCAACCTCATCGTCACCGAGGACGGCATCCGCGACACGGTCCGCCAGGTGCTCCTGCCGATCTGGAACGTCTACCACTTCTTCACGCTCTACGCCGGCGCCTGCCGCGGGGGGGCCGGGTACGAGGCGGCGCGCCTCGACCTGGACGCCGGGGACGCGCTCGGGGGGCTGGACGTCATGGACCGCTACCTGCTGGCGCACACGAAGTCCCTGGCCGACGGGGCGCGGACCGACCTCGACGCCTACGACATCGTCGGCGCCTGCGAGCGGGTCTCCGACTACGTCGACATCCTGACGAACTGGTACGTGCGCACGCAGCGCCAGCGCTTCTGGGACGAGGACGCCCGCGCGTTCGACACCTTGTACACGGCGCTCGTCGCCCTCATGGAGGTCGCGGCCCCGCTGCTGCCCCTGCTGGCGGAGGAGATCTGGCGCGGGCTGACGGGCGGGGAGTCCGTCCACCTCGCCGACTGGCCGGCCCTGCCGGACGCGGCGGCCGACGACGCGCTGGTCGCCGCCATGGACGAGGTCCGCGAGGTCGTCTCGGCGGCCCACAGCCTCCGCAAGACGCACGGCCTGCGGGTGCGCCAGCCGCTGGCCCAGATGGCGGTCGTCTCCGAGCAGTCGGGGGCGCTCGCGCCCTTCGCCCGCCTCATCGCCTCCGAGGTCAACGTCAAGGCCGTCCGACTGCAGACGCCCGAGGAGTCGGGCCTGGCGGTCCACCGGGAGCTGACCCTCAACCCGCGCGCCTTCGGGCCCACCGTCCGCAAGCTGACGTCGGCGCTGTTCCGGGCCCAGAAGGCGGGGGAGTGGGAGATGTCCGAGGACGGGACGTCCGTGGTCTTCCCCGGCGTCCTCGACGAGGGCGCCCCCGTGGCGCTGTCGGGCGACCAGTTCCAGGCGGCGACCAAGGTCGACGCGGCGGAGGGCCAGGTCGCGGCCGTCCTGGCGGGGGGCACGTTCGTCGTGCTCGACGCCGCGCTCACCCCGGAGCTCCTCGCGGAGGGCTATGCCCGCGACGTCGTGCGCGTCGTCCAGGACCAGCGCAAGGCGGACGGCCTCCACATCGCCGACCGGATCGACCTGGTGCTGGGCGTGCCCGCCGACCACGTGGACGACGTCCGCGCCTTCCAGGACATGATCGCCCACGAGACGCTGGCGGTGTCGGTGGCGCTCGAGGAGGCGGACGCGCTGTCCGCGCAGGTCAGCGTCGCCGGGGCGGCCTCCCGATAGGGAGCCGGCCCCTCCCGGCGACACGCCCGGGCGGCGGCGGTGGACACGGGGCTGTACGCGTGACTAACATCCTGGTCGTGCGTACAGCTCCGGTCCCCGGAGGACGGCGGGCCGCAGACCTCACCGCCCGGGCGCAGATCCGCGACGCGGCGATCGAGTCGTTCGCCGCCTCGGGATTCCGCGCGTCCTTCCGGGACATCGCGACGCGCGCCGGGGTGTCCCCGGCGCTCATCACCCACCACTTCGGATCGAAGGACGCCCTGCGGCGCGAGTGCGACGACGAGGTCCTTCGGCGGTACGCGTCCGTGAAGACGGGCGCCATCCCCGACATCCCCGAGGGCGCCGCCGAGCGCCTGCGCGACGTCACCCACGACGAGGCGGTGCTCACGGTCTACGTCATGCGCGCCGTGAGCTCGGGGGGCCGCTCCGCGCAGCTCTTCCTGGACAGGCTCACGGACCAGGTCCGCGACGTGCTCACCGCCTACGAGGAGGCCGGACTGATCCGGCCCTCCCGGGATCCCGAGGCGCGCGTCCGCTACTTCGCGCAGAGCGCGATGGGCGCCGTGCTCATGCAGTTCCTCACCCAGACCTGGACCACCCCGGAGGAGTTCACCCGCGGCCTGCTGGCCCGCGATGGCGACTTCGTCCTCCCGATGCTCGAGCTGTACACCGAGGGGCTGCTCTCCTCGCCGGACATGCTCGAGCATTTCCTCGCGGACACCGGGGACCCGTCCGACGCACCGTCGCAGTCCGGCACTCCCTCCGATCCCCCGGCGGGGTGATCCCGCCGGCGCACCCAAGGAACGTGCCATGTCACCCTCTGAATCCGCCGTCCACCTCGAAGATCTGCGGAAGTCCTTCGGCCGCGTCCACGCCCTCAACGGCCTCGACCTCGACCTGCCCGCCGGGCAGGTCACCGGGTTCCTCGGCCCGAACGGCGCGGGCAAGTCCACGACCCTGCGCATCCTGCTCGGACTCCTGCGCGCCGACGGCGGGCAGGTCCGCGTCCTCGGGGGAGACCCCCGTCGCGACGCCGTCGCCCTGCATCGGCGCCTCGCCTACGTGCCCTCCGAAGTCGCCCTCTGGCCGAACCTCACCGGCGGGGAGGCCCTCGACATCCTCACGCGACTGTCCGGACCGGTGGACCGCTCACGGCTCGACGGGCTCATCGAGCGGTTCCAGCTGGACCCCCGCCGCAAAGCCCGGACCTACTCGACGGGCAACCGCAAGAAGGTGGCGCTGGTCGCGGCTCTGGCGACCGACGCCGAGCTCCTGCTCCTCGACGAACCGACCTCGGGCCTGGACCCGCTGATGGAGGAGGCCTTCACCCAGTCGGTCCGCGAGGCCGTCGACCGCGGCGCCACGGTCCTCCTGTCCAGCCACCTCTTCGACGAGGTCGAGAAGCTCGCGGACCGCGTGACGATCATCCGGAACGGCGTGACCGTGGAGGCCGGGGCCCTGGCCGACCTGCGCCACCTCACCCGCACGGCGGTCTCGGTGACGCTGGACGGCGACGCGGACGGGCTCGCCCGCGTCCCGGACGTCCACGACCTGTCGGGCGAGGGCGGGCGCTACCGGTTCTTCGTCGACGACACCGACCTCCCCGAGGTCCTCGGGCGCCTGGCGACGCTCGAGATCGCCTCGTTGACGGCCACCCCGCCGACCCTGGAGGACCTGTTCATGCGCCACTACGGCGACCGCGTCGCCCCGATGGACGGGGCCCGTCGATGAACGCCGGACCCCTCGCCGGCGTGGTCACCGCCCTGCGCCTGGTGCTGCGGCGCAACGGGGGCCGCCTCCTCGCGTGGTTCGCCTTCGTCGTCGGCATGTTCGCCTACGTCATCGACTACTACTCGAAGACGTTCACGACCCAGCAATCCCTCGACGACTTCGCGAGACTGGCCACCTCCCCCGGCATGCGGGCGCTGACGGGCGTCGCCGACGACCCCTCGACGCTGGGCGGGGCCGTGTGGACGAAGATCTGGATGACGCTCGCCATCGGTCTGGCTCTCGGCGTCGTCTTCCTGGTCACCCGCAACGGGCGGGCCGACGAGGAGGCGGGCCGCACCGAGCTGCTGCGCTCCCGGGTCCTGGGCCTGCGGGCCACGTCGGCCGCCGCATGGGCCGTCATCGCGCTGCTCTGCCTGCTCTCCGGGCTCGCCAGCGCCGCCGTCGGCGTCGCCATGGGGCTGGACCCGGACGGCGCCGGGATCACGGGGTCGCTCCTGTTCGGCCTGTCCGTCACCGGCGTCGGGTGGGTGGCCCTGGGGGTCGCGGCCCTCACCGGGGAGATCGCCTCCACGGGACGCGGCGCGAACGCGATGGGCGGCGCCGTCATCGGGGTGTTCTACGTCGTGCGCGTCATCGCCGACCTCGGCCCGACGGGTCTGGAGTGGGCGAGCCCGCTCGGGTGGGCCGAGCTCGTGCGGCCGTGGGGACGCGAGAACGGGTGGCCGTTGCTGCTGCTCGTGGCGCTCGCGGCGATGCTCCTGGGGATCGCCTGGCGGCTGCAGGGGCGGCGGGACCTCGGGGCCGGCATGATCGTCGCCCGGCCGGGCCGTCCCCACGCCCCGGCCCGGTGGTCGACGTCGCTCGGCCTGGCCGTGCGGCTGGCCCGCGGGACGCTCATCGGCTGGTCCGTCGCGTGCGTGGTCGCCGCGCTGATGTTCGGGTCGGTCGTGTCGTCGATGGGCCGGATCCTGTCCGACGCCGGCGGCTCGCTCAGCGCCCGCCTGGGAGGCTCGGGGACGGACGCGCTGGTCGCGGTCCTGGTCCGGATCCTCGCGCTGGTCGTCCTGTCCTTCGCGCTCCAGTCGACCCTGGTGCTGCGCGCCGACGAGGCCGGCGGCGCGGGCGAGGCCCAGCTGTCCCGCCCGATGTCGCGGGTGGACTGGGTCCTCGGACGGCTCGCCGTCCCCGTCGTCGGGTCCGCCGTCCTGCTCGCCGTCTCCGGCGCGCTCCTCGGCCTGGCGGTCGGGCGGTCCACGGACGCGGGCGGACAGGTCCTCCGCCTGACGGGAGCGGCCCTGGCGTTCTGGCCCGCGCTCATGGCCGTCGTCGGGCTCGCCGTCCTGGTCTTCGGCTGGCTCCCGCGGTGGTCGACGGTCCTCACCTGGGTGCTCCTCGCGGTCGCCTGGCTCGTCGAGATGCTGGGGCTCACCCTGGGCCTGCCCGAGCGCGTGCTCGACGTCCTGCCCCTGGAGGCGACCCCGTCACTGCCCCAGGAGGCGATGAGCTGGACGCCGCTGCTCGTCCTGGCCGCGGTGGCCGCGGCACTGGTCGCCCTGGGCGTCGGGCGCTTCCGGAGCCGGGACCTCCAAGCGGCCTAGACTGGGCGACTGCGACCGGGCGGGGCCCCCCCCGCCCC
>JAFAAX010000088.1 GCA_023426345.1 Actinomycetes bacterium | reverse complement strand
GTCTGACGGAAGATGACGCCGCGCTCAAGGCAGGCGGCCAGGTCGCGGGGACGATACACGCGGATCACGGGGCCGAGGTAGACGCTCACTGGAGGACTCCCAGCGCGCGGGCCAGGCCGAGGGTCTCGGAGCTCAACGGCTCGCCCTCGTCCTCGATGAGCAGGTGGCGGAGGGATACGGGCCGCGACGTCCCGGCGGTCAGCGTGGACCTGTCGGCGTCGCAGGCGGTGCGGATCTGCCTGTCGCGCCACTCCCAGCGGCCACGCCGGGGTAGGGGCAGGTTGTGGGAGAGCGGGATCTCGGGCGCGTGCCAGATGTCGACACGCGGGGTGGGGGATAGGGTGTTGCGCATGGTCTGGACCTCCTGTGAAGGTCCCGGACCTAGGCCCCGGCCGGGCGTGTCATCGCTCGCTGGGGCCGACCTGTTCAGTCCGGGATATTTCGGCCCATAGCGCTAGTTCACCACCTCGTGACCTGCACCGATGCACAACGCTCAATCCCGCCAGAGTGCGCGACTACCTGGACTGAGGTCCCGGGGCGTTAGCCCCGAGTCATTGACGAGGACGGCCCCGCTGCGCGGGGCGAGCCCCCTCCCGGGATCCGAGGTTCCGGGAGGGGGCGCCCTCGTCGATGGGGGTGTGGGGAGGGACTCCCGTGACTCATCTGGACGGGTGGGGTGCTTCCGTGACTCATGTCGCGGCGATCTCAGGACCTGGACTGGCCCGAAAACCCCTGACATGAGTCACGGGGGTCGTGGGCCCCTCGACACGAGTCGTGGGAACGCGCGGTGTCGTCGAGGTGAGTCATCGGTACGGGCCGTCCCGGCGGCGGAGACTGGCGCCGGGCGTCCGGCGGGACCCGGATAGTTCCCACGTTCACTGTTGGACCCGCTGATGGGATCGGCACTCAGTTATGACCGGCACTATCACTGCCGCGACGCCGCAGGCATTCACGGACAGTCTTCCTCCAAGCGACATCACCCCTCGGAAGTTCCCCGTAACAACCACCGTCGCCACGGGTACGCAGTGCAGCTGACCCCGCATCTACCAAGTTCGAGTCGGTGTTTCTTCTTGAAGGGCGTTCAGACGCTTAGTTCCTCACGGAGGTTGGGCTTGTCCGCAAGTCTTGGAGACGTTTCAAGCGACGTTTTCCGCGACCAAAGTCTCTGATTGCTTATTCTTGATCCGCTACTCGAACGGGACAGGCGTCACGTACCCCAATGCTGAGTGCAGTCTCGTGCGTTGTACGTTTCCTCGATCGAGCGGGCAACCCCACGGGTCACCTGCTTGTAGTCCATCCACACGCGTCGATCTTAGAACTTAGTCTTTAGCCTTGACCACAGCGACTCAGCAATTGTGTTGTCCCACCACTAGTCAATCTGTGAGCCTGACCTATCGAGCCATCGTCGCGGTCGCTGATCGACATAGAGTGCCTCGCGAGAGATCCTTCGACGGTTCGCATTCGATTCCGAGAGTTCTTACGTTATTCCCAGGGGTTTACGGTCGACGTCCGGTCGGCCCAAAAGCTAGCGTCGTACCCCGTGCGGTTCAAACTAATCTTCTCTGCGTTCGCACCCGAAACTGAGAACGTCCACGTTCCAGAGTCTCCCAGAAACTGGATAGTATAATCGTCGACGACGACGAAGATGGCATCCGGAATTGCGAGACAGCTGTCTCGGAAATCTTGTGGAGTTGTGACCGTGAAGTCTTCGTTGAACGTCACCGTCCCGCCGGCACACTCAATAGGGAGGTCGCGTGGAGGATACTGGAGCGTCAACCCAGCAAGACGGTCGTCAAGCACGTCGTCGGCCCGTCCACCAGTCTGATTCATCTGCGTCTGTGTCGTTCCAGCCCCCAGATTGCCGCATGCGGGTCCTGTGACGCTGTAGCAGAGCGTCTCAAGAACGCTCAGCGCCTCATCCTCCGTCGGCGCGTGGTAATACATGGCGGCCGCGGGGTACTTTTGGACACCGGCGACCCACTCATCGGTGGACGAGCAATTCAGGACTGTTCCGCGAAATGCCGTGTCGGTGTATCCGCCAGCCTGAGTCTCTTCTGCAGCCAGTTGCATAGCCGTGTCACACGAGTCCGAGAGCACTGGCTCGGATTCCGTAGGGCCGCCACCGCAACCCGCACCCAGCACGACCACCGACAGCATGTAAAACATAGCCATCACACATCGAACGCCAGTCAACACGGTTCCTTCCTCAATGTATGCACCCGTCAATGGGCATCAGCTTCCCGAGTATACGTCTCTCCTTCAGCTTCGAAGGCGTCGATCCACACGCGCCGTTGCGAGGACCAAGTCGCACGGTGTGTTCCAGATCCGCCGATCGTCCCGCGTGGATCTTGATTTCGTCGTTGCCCCAGACTCCGAACGTTGCTGCCCGGATGAAACGTTCCCCTCTCCCGACTTCGGCGGGGGCTCATGCCGACTCGAGCGTCCTCGTCAGAGACTTCTCCGTCGGCCTATGCTCGAGTACGGTCGACGGGGGTGTGCTCTACCGTGCCAGCGGGCCGAAGTCGACTTGGACTAGACACGGTGCTTCCCCCTCAGGTTCTCGTCTGGAAGGTGTGCTCTACCATGTAACAACCTACTAGAATCGCGAGTTCTGCCCGTTACCAGATGTATACTCCAAATATCGTCATTGTCATGAGGAGAGCTCTTCAACAAGGAGGTTGGTCCCTATGCAGTTCTGTCCATCCTGCGGAATGAAGGTCGTGAATGAAGACTGGAATTTCTGCCCGTCTTGCGGGGGCCCGCTGAGTTTCGCCGCCCAAGAAGCGCGGCCGGTCGAGGAGGAGGCTACTGAAGATGTTGTCTTCGCCCCCGCGCACGCACGAAGGTGCCGACAGCTTGCGATGGGCTCGCTGCTAGAACAAGGCAAGATGGCAGAAGTCGAGTTAGCAGTAGCTGATGCATATCTTCCCGTATCTTCGGAGGAGGTCGAACATCTGGGTTGCGCATTCAACCCAAATTACCCGCCATCTCCCGATGCGTGGGTTCCACCAGATTGCGCGTGGGCCTTCTTTTCCTATCCTGGACCTGTTCCTACGATTAGTGGGATGACGCTTCGTAAGAAGCTCAATCAGTTGGGGCGACTAGCTGGGCGTCCACTATCGGAGATTATCGGGATTGTAGGTCAGCCGTTCTCTCGGCAGAACGAAGAGGATGGAATCATTGTGACCTGGAACTCTGCGGCCTTCATTCCGTATACTGTGACTATTCAATTTGACAAATATGGAATATGTCTTCGAGTTCTAGGTGAGACTCAGATATAGAATACACGCGCAACCGTCAGAGGGCTGGCCGGCGCCTATCCTTCTGTCGAAGGTCGGCAGGTTGCCTTTCAATGACGATATGCAGACCCGTGGCTTGAATAGATGCCTCTGTAACTATAACTATACTATTCCAACCCATTCTTGTTCCGAGAACCTGCTGTCTTTGGGTGCAGACCGTTAATGGAGGAAGCTGTCATAATTGAAAATGAATATCAGGAACGTTGAATTACACTAGCTCTTCTTATGTGGAATTTCATATGGGAAGAGGTGGTGCTATGCACGGTGTTCAAGCACCGCTCGGTAATGACTTCTGCGATGAAGGGGGGCTATTGGCTGCGACGAGAGTCATCTTGGTGCAGTTTCTCTCAGTAAAGCCCGCTCGGGCAATGAGGCAGCTGCAGAGGGCGTTCTTGGCACGTGCCGGTGTAGCCAAGCGGCGGGCCGAAATCATCGCTTTGGGCGCGCGACGCTGGATGTGCCCGGTCCGAAGTGACGGTCCCGAGGCCAAGAGGCGTGCGATGCCGAGTTCGACGTTGAGGAGATAGAGTTCACCGGGCCCTGATCGGGTTCTTTTGGGTTTATCGTCAACCCGATTCTGGGAGATCGTAAGGAGGCAGGTGCGTTGCCATCTGGAGGATCTTTCGCAGAAGGCGGGCTCCACCGCGCCGGCAGACTGAAGTCGTCAGTGGGAGTGAGAAATGCTCTCGACGGAGAGAAGAGGGCGGCCGCTCACCCTCAGTGGTCTTCTGGATCGGGGTCCTCCAGGCCGAAGGCCTCGCACGCCGCGGAGAAGACCTGCCCGCTGGTGCCCAGTCCGCACAGCAGATGCTGGAGGAGCTGCGCGTCGGTGGCCCCCTGCTCGTGGTCGATGGTGACCGTAGCCGCCAGGCGCAGCGAGCCGTCGTCGGGATCGTCGAGGACGTAGCACTTCGGCCAGAAGTGATCGCGATGCCAGTCCTCGACGAACTGGCGGAGCGCCTCGACCTGCTCCGCCGGGATGCGCGGGCGCAGATAGCCGAGAACCTGGAGGAGCTCCTGATCCTGGCCGGTGAGCAGGAAATAGAAGGAATTCCCGTTCCAGACGCCGCCCAGGTCGCCCTCGTCGTCGATCTGGTAGTGCCAGCCCTGGCCGTCCAGGAGCGCCGCGATGCGCTCCTGGGAGATCGGGCGGATCGGGTCGGCGGACTCTCGGGCGGAGAAGAATCCCATGGGGTGTGCCTCCCGGTGGTCAGAGCTGGAGCGCGGTCGTCAGCTCGTCGTAGAAGCCCGATGCGGTGCCCAGCGCGCACCGGATCTGATGGAGCAGCTGCGCGTCCGAGGCGCCCTTCTCGTAGTCGACGGTGTTCTCGCAGAATACGCGGATGCGGCCCTCGTCGGAGATCCGGTGGTAGCACTTGGGCCACAGGTGCTCCCGGTGCCACTGCTCGACGAAGGTGCGGACGTCCTCCAGGAAGTCAATGCGTGGTGTCATGTGCCACATCGACTGGATGTGGAGGATCTCCGAGTCCGACCCGCGCAGGAGGAAGTAGAACTGGTCGTCGTCCCAGTTCCCGCCCAAGTCGCCCTCGTTGTCGATGAAGTACTTCCACTGGTTCTCCTCGAAGAGCGCGACCAATCGGTCGCGGGTGACCGGCGGCGTCTCCGCGGCGGCGGCGCGGCGTCCGGAGATCAATCCCATTCCCTTGTGCTCCTTCTGTGCGGGGTCCCGCCCAACCTACACAATCGACGCGCCGCGGGCCGCGCCCGAGGCGGACGCGGCCCGCGGGCAGGCTCGACGGGTGGGACGGGATCAGCGCGCGGCACCGGCCTCGTCGGCGACCAGGAGATGCGTGTCGTCCTGGATGGACACGGCGACGGCGCGCAGCGCGTCCATGTTCTCGCGGGCGTGGTGGGCGCAGAAGAGCAGCTGGCCGCCTGCCAGCGTCACTCGGACCCACGCCCGGGCGCCGCAGTAGTCGCAGCGGTCGACCGCAGTGAGGGCCGGCGCGTCGATCGACGGGGGACGTTCGAGAGTGGTCGTCGTGTTCATGTGCCCATCAGACCACGTCGAGCCCCGCCACGACAGCGCGACGGGCCCCCTTTCGCCCTCGGCACAACGCGCGGAGGCACCGCGAGGCGCAGGATCCGGCCGATTCACGGGAGCCGTCGGCGGGCCGACGTGACCGGCATTCGGACAACTCCCTAGGATGACCGGGTGACGACAGACGCAGGCTCCGACTACAGCGCCCGCCACCTCTCGGTCCTCGAGGGGCTGGAGGCCGTGCGCAAACGGCCCGGCATGTACATCGGCTCGACGGACCACCGCGGGCTCATGCACTGCCTGTGGGAGATCATCGACAACTCGGTGGATGAGGCCCTGGAGGGCTACTGCGACACGATCGAGGTCGCGCTGCACCCCGACCATTCGGCGTCCGTGTGGGACAACGGCCGCGGCATCCCCGTCGACGAGGTGCCGGGCGTGGGACTGTCCGGCGTGGAGGTCGTGTACACGAAGCTCCACGCGGGCGGCAAGTTCGGGGGCGGCTCCTATGCGGCGTCGGGCGGCCTGCACGGCGTCGGCGCCTCCGTGGTCAACGCGCTGTCCGCGCGCGTGGACGTCCAGGTCGACCGCGACAGCCGGACCTGGCAGATGAGCTTCCGCCGCGGCGAGCCGGGCGAGTTCGACGACACCCGCCAGCGCACGCCCAACGCGCCGTTCACGCCGTACACGAGCTCGTCGCGGCTCCAACAGGTCGGCCGCGTCAAGAAGGGCGTGACGGGGACGCGCGTGCGGTTCTGGGCGGACTTCCAGATCTTCCCCTCCACCGAGGGGTTCTCCTGGGAGGACCTGCTGGCGCGCGCCCGCCAGACGGCCTTCCTGGTGCCCGGCCTGACGATCGTGTGCCGGGACGAGCGGGAGGCGGGGCGCGACGGCGTCGCGAGCGCCGAGCCGCTGACGGAGTCCTTCCACTTCGAGGGCGGCACCCGCGACTTCGCGGACTGGCTGGCCAGCGACGGCGCGGTCACCGACACCTGGCAGATCATGGGCGAGGGCGCCTACCAGGAGACGGTCCAGCAGCTCGACCCGGAGACCGGCCATCTGCGTCCCACGGACGTCGAGCGGACCTGCCGCGTCGACTGCGCGCTGCGGTGGGGCGTGGGCTATGACACGACCGAGCGGTCGTTCGCCAACATCATCGAGACGCCCAACGGGGGCACCCACCTCGCCGGCTTCGAGCAAGCCCTCCTCAAGGTGTTCCGCGCCCAGGTGGACCGCAACGCGCGCAAGCTCAAGGTCGGGCCCAAGGACGGGCGCCTGGAGAAGGACGACATCATGGCGGGCCTCACGGCCGTCGTCACGGTGCGCCTGCCCGAGCCGCAGTTCGAGGGCCAGACCAAGGAGATCCTGGGCACCCCCCAGGTGCGCGCCGTCGTCTCGAAGGTCGTCGGGGACTGGCTGGAGGCGAAGTTCGCCTCCAGCCGGCGCGACGACAAGCAGCAGACCTCCCAACTGCTGGAGAAGGTCGTCGGCGAGATGAAGGCGCGGGTCTCCGCGCGCCTCCACAAGGAGATCTCGCGGCGCAAGAACGCGCTGGAGACGTCCTCGCTGCCGGCCAAGCTCGCGGACTGCCGAACCTCCGACGTCGGCCGCACGGAGCTGTTCATCGTCGAGGGCGACTCGGCCCTGGGGACGGCCAAGGCGGCGCGCAACTCCGAGTTCCAGGCGCTGTTCCCGATCCGCGGGAAGATCCTCAACGTCCAGAAGGCCTCGACGGCGGACATGCTGGGCAACGCGGAGTGCGCGAACATCATCCAGGTCGTCGGCGCCGGGTCGGGGCGGACATTCGACCTCTCACAGGCCCGCTACGGCAAAGTCATCCTGATGACCGACGCCGACGTCGACGGCGCCCATATCCGCACGCTGCTGCTCACGCTGTTCTTCCGCTACATGCGCCCGATGGTGGAGGCCGGGCGCGTCTACGCCGCCGTGCCGCCGCTGCACCGCATCGAGGTGTCCGCGCAGGGGCGCCGCCCTCGTGAGTACGTGTACACCTACTCCGAGGACGAGCTCCACCGCCGCCTACGGGCCCTGGACAAGCAAGGCCGGCACTGGAAGGAACCGATCCAGCGCTACAAGGGCCTGGGGGAGATGGACGCGGACCAGTTGGCCGAGACCACGATGGACCCCGTCCACCGCTCCCTGCGGCGCATCACCCTCCACGACGAGTCGAGCCTGCGCGAGGCGGAGGACGTCTTCGAGCTGCTCATGGGGTCCGTGGTGGGGCCCCGTAAGGATTTCATCGTGGAGGGGTCCGCCCGCATCGACCGGGAGCGCATCGATGCGTGAGGGCCGCGCGTCGGAGGGGGCCGGCCGCCCCGGTAGGATGGGGGCCATGACCCGATTGGCCGAGCGGCTGGACGCGCCCGACGTCGTCCCCTATCCGGGTGCGCACCTGGGGCTGCGGTGGCGGCCCCTCATCCCCTCCGACGGGTCCGCCGTCGCCCGGGTCGTCCGCGAGGCGGAGGACGTCGACCACGCGGTCCACCGCACGGGCGTCTGCGAGATCGCCGACATGATGGAGGGCGGCGGCGCCGACCTCATGGACACGATCGTCGGCCTGGACGCGGACGACCAGATGTGCGCCGTCGCCAGCGTCCGCGTGCTGCGCGACGTCACGGAGGCGGCGGTCGCCGTGGTCAACGCCTTCATCGCCCCGCACTGGCGAGGACGCGGGGTCGGTCGCGCGCTGCTGTTCTGGCAGGACGGGCGCGCGCGCCAGATGCTGCTGGAGGCGTTCGGCGGTGACTCGGAGCTGCCCGCCCAGGTGACGAACGTCGTCGACGCCCACGTCACGGACCGCCGTCGCCTCTACATCGCGGCGGGCTTCTACGCCCGGCGCACGTTCCGCGTGATGTACCGGGAGATCGAGGGCGCGGAAGCGGCGATCCCGCCGCGTGACGGGTACCGCGTGGTCCCGTGGGCCGAGGTCGATGCGCACCGGGTGCGAGACGTCCACATGGAGGCCTTCCGGGACCATTTCTGGCCGGAGCTGCGCGGGCGCTGGTGGACGGAGGCGCTGACCGAGCTGGATCCGCGGTGGTCCTTCGCCGCGGTGTCACCGCAGGGCGAGATCGCGGGATACCTGGCGGTCGGCCGCCCCGCAGAGCGCTGGGTGGCCGAGGGCGTCACCGAGGCGTACGCCGAGCTGCTGGGCGTGGCCCCGGGACATCGGGGGCACGGCCTGGCGACGGCCCTGATGTCCGCGGCGGTGGAGTCGGCGGCCGCCTCGGGCATGCGCCGCATCGGTCTGGACGTCGACATGGACAGTCCCAGCGACGCCCACGCGATCTACGAGCACTGGGGGTTCCTCGACCAGGCCTCGCAGGTGTACTACACGATCGATCTGTGACGCCGGGCGCCGCCCCCCGAGAGGGGCGCGCCCCATCCGTTGACGGCCCCCGAGGGAGGCGAGATGAGCGCCGAGGTCCTGGTTCCCGCGAACGATCGCGGCATCGCGTGGCGGACGATGACGGCCGCCGACGCGGCGCCGCTCACGCATCTCCTCGCGCGCGTGGAGGCCGCCGACAACCCGCCCTACCGCACGTCCTACGACGAGGTCGTCGAGATGCTAGCGGAGGGCATGCCCTGGTACGGGGTGGCCGGGTTCGCGACCCGTGGCCTGCGCTCCGGGCAGATGGTGGCCTTCGGGCTTGTGTCGGTGCGGCGCTCGGGGCACTTGGAGTGCGTGTGCCAGGGTGGGGTCGATCCGCGTTTCCGGCGGCTCGGGTTGGGCCACGCCGTCATCGAGTGGCAGACGGCGACGGCGCGCTCCGTGCTCGACCGGAGGCCGCAGGGGGAGCCCGCGCAGATCGTCATGCACGTCGAGCCGGGCAACGACCAGCTGGTCGACCATCTGGAGGACCTCGGCTACCACTGGGCGCGCACCTACTACGAGCTGCGAGCCGTTCTGGCGACACTGCCGCGGATGCCGGAGCTCGGCAGCTACCTGGCGATCGCGCCATGGTCGGAGGACCTGGAGGACGTCGCCCGGCAGGCGGCGAACCGCCTCTCGGAGCAGGAGTGGGGGCGTCCCCCCCAAACCATGGAGCAATGGCTGATGGGGCGCACGGCCTTCGTCCCCGACTGGTCCTTCGTCGCGTTGGACTGCCGGGGGGACCGCCCGCGGGCCGCGGGGTTCCTCCTGGCGTCGCGCTACGAGCAGGACTGGCCGGCGCTGGGCTGGAAGGAGGGCTACATCGACCAGATGGGCGTCTTGGAGCCCTGGCGCTACACGCGCGTGGCCGACGCGCTCATCGTGTCCTCGATGGCCGCGCAGCGACGCGACGGCATGGACCGCGCGGCCGCCGGACTCGGTTCTGCCAACCACTCCGGGGCCCTGGTCGTCTACGACCAGTTGGGCTTCCGCACCGTCGGGCAGTCGCGGCTCTACGCGATCAATCTCTGAGCGGCGCGGAGCGCGCGCCCGGCCCGACCTGCGTCGGCGGTGCCTAGATGCAGGTCTCGGCGTAGGGGCAGGTGTCGCAGTCGAAGCCGTTGACGCAGGGCGTCAGGGCGTGCGCGAAGGCGAGGTCCATGATCCGGCGGTACTCGGCGACCGTGTCCAGGTTGAGCGAGTAGTGGACCCGGGGGCCCGCCTGCTCGCGGTCGGCGAAGCCCGCGTCATGCAGGATGCGCAGGTGTTTGGTCGCTGTGGGCTGGCTGATGTTGAGGATCTCGGCCACCTCGGACACGGACAGCGGGTGGTCACGGTGGGAGCCCAGGACCTTGATCATCTTCATCCGCACCGGATAGCCCAGGGCGGCCTGGAGTTCGCACGCGCGCTCGACCAGGCCGACCGGATGGTCCCGGCCATCCTCCGGGCCGCTGGCCAGCGGCAGCGGATTCGGGATTCTGACGACCATCGCGTCCTTCTCACTCGTCTCATTCGTCCAGGTCGCGCCCGGTGGGGCGACGTCGTCGCCCGCGCGCATCCTCTTCGTGGGCATCCTATTCGGTGGCGCCTCCCGAGCGGCCCTCGCGGCTCAAGGAGGCGCGGACCCTGCCATCAGGATCCCCCACCAGCACGACCGCGAGCCAGATGACGAGTCCGAGGGCCACCGCGGACAGACCCAGGCACAGGTCGTCGAGGACGTCTGCGGGCGCCGGCGAGCAGACGGCGGCACCGAGCTCCGCATACCCGGCCACCGCGTCCAAGATGATCTGGAGGACCGCCCGGGTGACGCCCAGCTCATGCATCGACCGTCACCCGATCCGGTGTCGGAGGCTGTTCACGAATGACCGATACCCAGCGGCTTCCGACGCGCCTGGGGGTCCCACACGCCGATCGCGCGCACGGCGCGGTCGATGAGCTGGGGCTTCTGGCGGCCCTCGGCGACCTGCTTGACCTTCTGGAGCATCTTGCGGACCATGAACACCGAAGGGGATCCCAGAACGACGTAGGTGAGGGCCTTGGGAACGAGTTTGCCCCACGGCTGCCACGTGGAGTCGCAGCGGTTGACGAAGCGGGTGCGCCCGTCCGGCAGGTCCTCCAGGTAGAAGACCCACGTCCATGTGAAGTCGGAGATGCCGAACGGCGGCTTGAGCGCCATCCCGCCTTCGGCCGTCGGGGGATTGCGCGTGTCGGAGATCGACGTGACGTAGCGGCCGGGCCCGACCTCGACGATCTGGGAGCCGATGCCGGACTGGTGGTAGAAGAGGAAATCGCCGGGCTCCACCGTCTGCCAGGCGTCGACCCGGTCGAAGGTGTTGTGGATGTGGAACGTGAACAGGCGCTCCAGCCAGGACAGGGCATAGAACCCGCCCTTGTCCTGACCGAGCTGGGCCAGGACCTCCCAGACGACCTCGCGGGGCGCGTCGATCTCGATGTCCTCCTGCAGGCGCACTCTGGGGTCGGAGGGGCGCAGCAGGTCGTCACCGGGAAGGGGACGCTGGCGCTCCTCCTTCGTGCTGAACCCCTTGAGTCCGTAGATCCACATGCCGCCCAGGATGGTGGCGGGCGCGGTGACCACGGTGCACGCGGCGGCCGTGAGGAGCGGGTGGCGCCGCGAGAAGTGGGCGCTTGTCTTGTGGGCGAGGCGCATGATGTCAGGACTCCTGGGTGGTGGCGGACGCGGCGAAGGACGAGGACGGCGGGGTGAAGGTGGCCTGCGCGGCGCCGGGGCGGGCGGCCAGCGTCTTGAGGACCTGGTTGGCGGCATAGAGGCCGGAGATCGCCGCGGGCTCCAGACC
This sequence comes from Actinomycetes bacterium, assembly GCA_023426345.1. Lineage (GTDB taxonomy): Bacteria > Actinomycetota > Actinomycetes > Actinomycetales > Actinomycetaceae > Pauljensenia. The sequence goes on along the minus strand of JAFAAX010000088.1, from coordinate 8,296 downwards.
CAGGCCGTTGTGGTCCCCGGCCACGAACGTCGAGGGCCCGTACTGCTGCTCGATGTAGGAGTTGCCGACGACGTACTCGGCCTTCGGCCACTCCTTGCGCCCCACCAGTTCCCAGTCGGTGAACAGCCGGTCCTTGTCGATGTCGGGTTCTCGGCTGTACACGAGGAAGGTGCCTGCGGGCTGCTTCGCGGTGAAGATGACGGGCGAGGAGAACGGGAACAGGTTCATGTCCGCCTGGTCCAGGCCCGGGCGCATCGTGCCGCGGATGTTCTCCACGTACAGCGCCGAGGTCGGGCGCACGACGGATGCGTCCAGTCCGAGCAGCCGGGCCGTGTCGAACGCGGGCGCCGCGAAGATGACGTTGCGCGCGCGGATGTCCCTCCCGCCCTCGGTGAGGACGACGTGGATGCCGTCCTGCTCCTGATGGGACACGACGAGATCGTTGACGAAGTGCCCGTCCAGAGCCTTCTCCTGGGCGTCCGCGTCGAAGGTGAACAGGTGCATCTGCAGGACCAGCCCGTGCGTGACGTTGCAGAAGTCCAGGGCGTTGATCGCCTCCGCGTCCACGCCCGTGCAGGCGTAGGAGAACTTCGTGATGTAGTCCTTCGCGAAGCCCCCGATGTGATGCTCCGCGATCCAGGCCGATGCCGGCTGGTCGTAGAGCCTGCGGATGTAGGGTTCCAGCGCCATCGCGTCGCGCTGGGACATGAACTCGCAGTTCTTCTTGAACCGCTCGTAGTGGCGGATGAACGTCGTCATTGCCGCCATGAACGCGACGAAACCCGGCGAGCGCTTGAGCGTGTGCGTCGACAGGGTCGCGTAGGAGTCGCCTCCCTCGTCGAAGAACCGGCAGGACAGCGGGTTGATCCACTGCGTCTGCGTGACGAACCTCTTCGCGTTGTGGTAGTTCGACATGACGAAGTACGTCCCGAAGTTGACCCTCTGGTCCTTGTCGTAGACGGTGCGCCCGCCGACGGTGTCGGCGACGACCACGACGTCCGCGCCCCCGTCGATGAGGCGATGGGCGGCGTTCAGGCCTGCGATCCCCGCACCGATCACCACCGCGTCATGAATGACGTTCTGCTCCATTGCTCCGACCTCCTATAGCGGATAGCGAATACACCAACAGTATTCGTCAGGTGCTATAGGTTGATGGGCCGATGGTCCCGGTTCGATCGGGCCGCCCTCGTCAGGGAGGGGACGGCGGAGCCCGGTGGGCCCTTACCCGATCGTGGCGATCGGCGCGGAGACCGGCTGACCGGAGCCATCGCGGCGCGGATCCTCGGCGGGCAGATCGACGGGAGACCCGTCGGCCGAGGCGGCGCGCGCGGGCCGCGGACCCGCCCAGGCGAGGTCCAGGTGGTCCTCGCTGCGCAGGAAGCGCTGCGCGCGCACACCCTGCCCGGCGCGGCCCTTGACCGGGTAGGCGTCCAAAGGCGTCACCTTGACGGAGGTCTGCCCGGTGCCCGGCAGCGCGTCGGCGACGGCCGCCACCGTGACCACGACGGCCTCCTCCGCGTCGGGCACCACCCAGAACCCGACCGCCTCCGCGCCCGGGGCCAGCCTGACGCCCGCCACCCCCGCGGCCGTGCGGCCCTGCGGGCGCACCGTGTCGGCCGCCACGCGCAGCAGCTGGGCGTCGGAGGTGATGAACACCAGCTCGGCGTCGTCGGGGCACGGGCCGAACCCGACCAGTCGGTCGCCGTCCTCGAGCCCGAGGACCTCCCACGTGTCGCGCTGGAGGACGTCCGGGCGGAGCCGCTTGACGACGCCGCGGGCCGTGCCCATCGCCACGACGGTCTGCGCGCCGGGATCCAGCACGCCGACGGCGGGGGAATCGGTGTGGAGGAGCAGAGGGGCCGGCGTGGCCCCCGCCAGCGAGAGCCCGGTCTCGAAGCGGGGGAGCGCAGGCAGGTCGACGACCTCCAGGCGATGCGCGACGCCGTCCTGCGTGACGACCGCGATCTGCGAGCGGGCCGTGGTCGCCAGCTGCATCCGCCACCCGTCGGACGCCGCGCGCGGGCCCGGCTCGAGCGGCTCTCCGCCCTGGACGCGGGCGAGGGCCCCGGAGGCCGACAGCACGACGACGCAGGGATCGTCGGCGATCTCGAGATCCAGCCCCTTGCGGCGGGAGGTCTCCGGGAGGGCCGCCGCCAGCGGGACCCCGGCGGCGGAGGCGGGGACGCCCTCGCCCTGCCCCCCGGCGGCGGCCAGCAGGAGCGTGCGCCGCGGCGTGCCCAAGCGCGCGGCGACGTCGCGCATCTCGGACTTCACGAGGTCGCGGAGCAGCGCGGGATCGCCGAGGATCCGCTCGAGCTCGGCGATTTTCGCGCGCAGATCGTCGCGCTCGGACTCGAGCTCCAGGCGCGAGAGGCGGGTGAGGCGGCGCAGCCGCAGCTCGAGGATGTGGTTCGCCTGCACCTCGTCCAGGTCGAAGGCGATCATCAGGCGCGAGCGGGCCTCCTCGACGTCGTCGGAGGAGCGGATGATGGCGATGACGTCGTCGATGTCGAGGATGGCAACCAGCAGGCCCTCGACCAGGTGGAGGCGCTCCTGATGGCGGCCGAGGCGGAAGCGGGAGCGCCGGGTCGTCACCTCGAGGCGGTGGTCGACGAACACCTGGAGCATGTCGCGCAGGCCCAGCGTCTGCGGGGTGCCGCCCACCAGGGCGACGGCGTTGATCGAGAAGGAGTCCTCCAGCGGGGTGCGGGCGTAGAGCTGCTGGAGGACCGCCTCCGGGTTGAACCCGTTCTTCACCTCGATGACCAGGCGCAGGCCGTGGAGGCGGTCCGTGAGGTTCTGGACGGCGGAGACGCCCTTGAGGCGGCCGGCCTGGACGTTCTCCTTGATCTTCTCGATGACGCGCTCGGGGCCCACCATGTAGGGGAGCTCCGTGACGACGATGCCCTGCTTGCGGGCCGTCACACGCTCGATCGAGACCCGCGCGCGGGTGCGGAAGGCGCCTCGCCCGGTCTCGTAGGCCTCCCGGATGCCGTCGAGGCCCACGATGACGCCGCCCTCGGGCAGGTCGGGGCCCGGGACGTAGCGCATGAGGTCCGCGGTCGTGGCGTCGGGATGGTCGAGGAGGTGGATGGCGGCCGCCACCGTCTCGCCGAGGTTGTGCGGCGCGATGTTCGTCGCCATGCCCACGGCGATGCCCGAGGCGCCGTTGACCAGGAGGTTCGGGAATCCGGCGGGCAGGACGTCGGGCTGGGTGAACTGGTTGTCGTAGTTCGGGACGAAGTCGACGACGTCTTGGTCGAGGTCGGCGACCATGTCCAGGGCGGACGGGGCCAGCCGAGCCTCCGTGTAGCGCGGGGCGGCGGGCCCGTCGTCCAGCGATCCGAAGTTGCCGTGGCCGTCCACCAGGGGGACGCGGAGGTTGAACGGCTGGGCCATGCGGACCAGGGCGTCGTAGATCGCCGAGTCGCCGTGGGGGTGGAGCTTGCCCATGACCTCCCCGACGACGCGCTGGGACTTCACGTGCCCGCGGTCGGGGCGCAGGCCCATCTGGTCCATCTGGTAGAGGATCCGCCGTTGGACGGGCTTGAGTCCGTCGCGGGCGTCCGGCAGGGCGCGCGCATAGATCACCGACAACGCATACTCCAGATAGGAGCCCTTCATCTCCTCCGAGACGTCGATCTCCGAGATGCTCTCCTGGGCGGGCTCGGGGGACAGAGTGGACTCCTTGTGGCGCATGGGGGACATTGTCCCTCCCCGCCGGACGGCGAATCGACTCCCACGCCGCCCCGGGGCACAATCGGGGGATGGACATGTGGCAGGAGATCGACCGGCTCGGCTTCTATCCCGCGCTGGTCGCGCGCTCGCTGCGTCGGGCGCTGGGCGGGCGCGAGGCCCTGGCCTGGATGTGCCAGCTCGACGCGGCGTTCGACGCGACCTCGATGTTCCGCCACCTCACCGTGTCCGCTCTCACTCCGATCCATCTGGTCCAGGTCCACATCGATGAGCAGGACGACGGCGCGGCGGCCGTCGCCACGACCATGGCGCCCCTGGCCCGCATCCAGGGCGTGTCCGTGGTGGAGGTGGTCCCCGAGCCGACCGCCCGCGGGGCGGGCTCGGGCCCGTCGGAGATCTCCGTCCTGCTCAACATCGGCGCCCAGCGGCGCGGCGAGATCTGGCCGCAGTCCTGCGACGACCCCGAGTGCCCCCTGGACCACGGATACGGGGTGACCACGGCGCCCGACGATCTCACCGTCCGCCTCACCGCGTCCTCGGACGGCCCGGAGGCGCTGGAGAGCGCCGGGCGCTTCGTCGACGTGCTGACGTCCCTGCTGGCGGGCGCCCATGAGTGAGTCCGGCGCCTGGCCGTCCGCCTCCGGCGCGCTGGCCGGCGCCGACCTGCCCGCGCCGGGCGACCTGTCCCTCACCGGCGTCCTGGGGGCGTGCGTGGCCGCGATCGACCCCGGCCTGCCCGGTGCCCTCGACGAGGGCGTCCCCGCATCGCTGGGACTGCCCGTCGGCTCGGCCCGACAGGTGATGGTCATCCTGGTCGACGGACTGGGCCTGATCCCCCTGGAGGCGCGGTTGGGGCACGCCCCGGTCCTGCGCGCCCACCGCGGCGACATCCGGGAGGCCCGCACGGTCGCGCCGTCCACGACGGCCGCGGCGATCACCGCGTTCGCGACGGGGCAGCGCCCCGGCAGGACCCGCATGGTCGGCTACTCCGTGCTGCGCGAGGGCGGAGCGGGGACCGGGCGGCGCCCGGACGTGATGAACCTGCTCGCCTTCGCCGACGGCGTCGACCCGGTGCAGTGGCAGCCCTGCGACACGGCCTTCGAGCGGTTGGCGCGCGCCGGCGTGGAGTCCTGCGTGATCTCGCCGCCGACGTTCGCCGGGTCCGGGCTCACGCGGGCGGCGCTGCGCGGCGCGCGCCACGTCGGGGCGGTCTCGTGGTCGCAGCGCCGGCGGGCCGCCGTCCGGGAGCTGCGGGCCGGGACCCCCCTGATCTACCTCTACTGGTCCGACATCGATCACACGGGCCATCACCACGGCTGTGGGTCCGAGCAGTGGACCACCGCGCTCGAGGACTTCGACCGGGGCCTCGGCTCCCTGTTGCGCGAGGTCCCGCCCGGGGTCGCCACCGTGCTGACGGCGGACCACGGCATGGTCGACACGGGGCCGGACCGCCTGCTGGATCTGGCCGCCCGGCCCGATCTGGACCAGGGTGTCCGCGCCATCGCCGGGGAGGCCCGCAGCGTCCACGTCCACGCCCTGCCGGGCCGCGGCGCCGAGGTCCTGTCCCGGTGGCGGGAGATCCTCGACGGCCGGGCGTGGGTGCTCGGCCCCGAGGAGATCCCCGGCGTCCTGGGGGAGGGTCCCGGGGCCGGGCTGGTCGGCGACGCGCTGGTGTTCCTGCGCGGCCACGCCGGCATCGTCGACTCCCGGTGGCAGACGCCCGGCTCGATCGCCCAGATCGGCGTCCACGGGTCGCTCACGCCGGACGAGATGCGGGTGCCCGTGGTGCGTCTCACGTGATCGATGTCTCGTTGGGGGCGGTCGCTCCCATGCGGGGCACGATGCGCGAAGGCGCGCGGCGATCGGTTATCATCATCGGCAGGCGATGGATTCCGCCAGGGCTGTGCCCGAACCGCCGCGACGGCCGATGATTCCTACCTGGTCGATGACCTGTGGGTGGGAGTGCGCCCGCGGAAGGGTGGGGATCCGTGCGCCATCAGACACGCCTCAATGGACGAGGCACGCGTGGACGTCACCGGTGGCCTGTCCGCGTTCCCGATCCTCCCAGCCGCGGCCGGACCCGCGCGTCGTCGACGATCGCTGTCGATGTGGGTGCCGTCTGACGAGGCGCGCCCGTCGACCGTGAGGAGCCCCGCGCCGCACATTCCTGGGGAGGAGTGGTGGACGGGGCGGGACTCCTCACGGCCGACGGGCGCGGACCTCGATCATCGAGCGAGGGGGCTTCGGCATGTCTACTGATTCTGCCACGGGGAGATCGGCCTCTTGGCGCGGACTGACCACGTCCGAGGCCGAGGAGAGGCGACGGGAGCACGGATCGAATGAGGTTCCGGAGGATGGCTCCGGACCGGTCCGGGCCACTCTGAGGAGAATGTGGAATCCGACGGCGTGGCTGTTGGAAGCCGCGATGGTGTTCGAGATCGTTCTGGGGCGGGGAGTCCAGGCCGCGTTCGTCCTCCTTCTCCTCGTGTTCTCCGCGGTGACGGGCGAGGTCCAGTCGATCCGAGCGGCCCGCGCCGTCGGCGAGTTGCGCGATCGGCTGCAGGTCCGCGCTCGCGTGCTCCGCGATGGCCGGTGGACCGTCCTTGCCGCGAGGGAGATCGTTCCCGGCGATGTCGTGCGCGTCTCCGTCGGAGAGGTGGTTCCGGCCGATCTCGCGATCCGCGAAGGATCCGTGGAGGCCGACGAGTCCTCCGTCACCGGCGAGTCGGGGCCGGTCCGTCGAGGCGCCGGAGACCTGTTGACGGGGGGACCCGCCGTCCGGCACGGCGAGGCGACAGGCATCGTGAGCGCCACAGGCGCTGCGAGTTCCCTCGGGAGGAACGCCGATCTGGTGCGTCGTTCCGATCCTCCCGGACGTCTTCAGGCGCTGCTGTTCACCGTGGTCCGCCTCCTGGCCATGCTGGACGCCGTGCTGATCGCCGTTCTGGTGGGCACGGCGGTCGTCAGGGGCGAGCCATGGAGGGACTTGGCTCCGTACATCGCGGTCCTGATCATCGCGACGGTCCCGATCTCGATGCCCTCCAGTTTCACGGTCGCCAACTCCGTCGAGGCGCGGGCGCTCGTCGACAGAGGCGTCCTCACGGCGGGCCTGTCCGGCATCCAGGAGGCCGGAGCGATGGATGTCCTTCTGGTGGACAAAACGGGGACGCTCACGCGCAATGAGCCGATGATCACCGGCGTCGAGTGCTTCGAGGGGGCCATCCGGGAGGACGTTCTCTCAATGGCCGCGTCCGCGACGGACTCGCAGGCAGCGGACGCGGTGAGCGCGGCCGTCATGTCTGCCGCGCGAGCGGCCCGCGTCGTCCCGCCGGATCGGACCGCCTTCACCGGATTCGATCCCTCGATCGGGATCTCCCGCGCCGTCGTGGCGCAGGGCCGCCGCCCTGGCGGTCTGACGGTGCTTCTGGGCGCGCCCGGCGCGGTCGCGCGACGCTCAGATGTGCCGCCCGGATGCCTGGAACGCGTCCGGAACCTGTCTTCGCGGGGCTCCCGCGTCGTCCTGGTGGCCTGGGGTCCCGCCGGCGGCGTCCGTGTCCGGGGGCTGCTCGTTCTGGGAGACGAACCCCGAGAGGATGCGGCCAGCGCACTGGAGAAGATCCGCCAGCGCGGTGTCCGCATCGTGATGGTCACCGGGGACGGCGCTCCCTCGGCGCGGGCGATCGCGGCCCGCGTCGGAATAGGGTCCCGCATCGGGACCAGCGAGGACGCCGTCGCGCATCCCGAAGCCTTCGACGTCCTGGCCCAGGTCAGGCCCGAGGACAAGCACCGCGTCGTCATGATCCTCCAGGGTCAGGGCCACGTGGTCGGCATGACAGGCGACGGCGTCAATGATGCGCCAGCGCTCAAACAGGCCGACGTCGGGATCGCCGTGCGCTCGGCGGCAGACGCGGCGAAGTCCGCGTCGCGCCTGATCCTCACCCGGGAGGGGCTCGAGCCTGTCGCGGACCTCGTGGACAGCGGACACCGGGTGTACGCCAGGATGATGACCTGGACGGTCACGAAGCTCGCGCGCACGGCCGAGCTGGCGCTCCTCCTGGTCCTCGGCTATCTCCTCAATGGGTTCTTCCCTGTGTCGCTCACGCTCATTGTGATGATCGTCGTGCTCAACGACCTGGTCACCCTGGCGTTGGGGACGGATCGGGCCGGAGCCTCCTCGGTCCCCGAGCGGTGGAGCGTCCGCGGGCTCGCCGGCCGATCCGCGGCGCTCGCCGCCGCGTGGACGGCGGTGGGAGGTGCTCTCCTGGGTGTCGCCGTGCACGTCTGCGGTCTGGCCGCCGGTCAGGTCGGCTCGGTGATGTTCGCCTACGTGATGTTCTCCGCCATGGCGACGATCCTGGTCACACGGACGCGTGGGGCGTTGTGGCGATCGGCCCCGAGCCGGTGGGTGGGAGGTACCGTCGCCGGGAACTGCGTCATCGCGGCGGCCGTCGCCGCGGAGGGCGTCTTCACGACGGCCATCGGGTGGCCCGCTGTGGGCGTGATCCTGGCTGTGACGGCCGTGACCGTGGTGGCGATCGACGCCGTGGGGACGCGGCTGGCGCAGTGAGGGGGAGGCGCCGTCGCGAGGGACGGCGCCTCC
>JAFAAX010000086.1 GCA_023426345.1 Actinomycetes bacterium | reverse complement strand
TCCCCCTCCGTCTCCGGCGCGGCTCACGACGCCCCGGCCACGCCCGCCGCGGCTCCAGAGCCCGACGACCCGCGCGCGGCAGCGCCGCCCGACATCCTCGACCGTCACCTCGGCCGCTCCGCCCCGGCCCCCGTCGATGCCACCGCCGAGCCGGCGCCCGAAGCGCCCGCCCCCGAGGCGTCCGAGCCGGCCCCGGCCGATGAGCCCGCGGAGAGCGACACCACCCAGACGTTCGTGCGACGCCGCTCCCTGGTCACCCCGACATCGCCCGCCCCCGTCGAGGAGGCCGAGACCGCGTGGCGTCCCCGCGCGGAGAGCGCCGCCGCGCCCGAGCCGCCCCGCCCGTCGACGACCCCGAGCACCCTGGACGATGCGATCTTCGAGGGCACCACCGTCGTCCCGGAGGTGCCCCGCCGCACCGCGGCCCACGTGTGGGGCCTGATCCTCACGCTGATCCTCACGCCGCTGGCGTGGTACCTGCTGGCGGACGCCGGCGCGCGCATGACGCTGGCGACGGACAGCCCGATGACCACCGGCGCGGTCAACATGGCCGCCGTCCTGGAGCTGCTCGGGGGCCTCCTCGTCGGGGCGCTCCTGATCCTCTTGGCGATCCGCTCCTCTCTGGGCGCCCAGGTCGTCGGCGCGCTCATCGCCGTGGTGGGCGCGCCCTGGGTGGCCGCCCCCGGATGGACCGCCGATCTGGTCCTGCCGTTCATGGAGAAGCTCGTCGGCTGGAACACGCTGGGCGGGAACATCGCCCACCATCTGCAGGCCTCCGGCTATTCCGGCCGGCTCCTGGTGCTCGGGCTGGCCCTGCTGCTCGTCGGATTCCTCTCCCACCGCGTCCGCCGCGTCGGCCGCGCCGAAGAGGCGACGCGCGCACAGGTCGAGCGCGTCAACCCCGAGGGCGCCTACCTCACCGCCCGCGAGCGCCGCCGCGCGGCCAAGGCGGCGAAGGCCGGCGCCCGCCACTGATCCCCTGCGGCGCGACAGCCTGCCGACGCCGCCGACACTTCCGGGAGCCATCCGTGGAATTCCATCCCGAGGTCCCGCGCTCGCTCCTGGAGGAGCCCGGACCGTGGACCCACCGCCAGATCAGCGCCGGCGGCGCGTCGTTCCACGTCGCCGAGTCGGGGCCCGACGATCCCCGGCACGCGATCGTCCTCCTCCACGACTTCCCCCTGTTCTGGAGGTCCTGGCGGCGCGTCATCCCCGAGCTGGCCGAGCGCGGGCACCACGTCATCGCCCTCGACCAGCGCGGATTCGGCACCTCGGACCTCCAACGCGACGAGCCCGACCTCCTCCAGCTGTCCCGCGACGTCCGGGCCGTCGTCTCCGCGATGGGCGTCGCCCAGTTCACCGTCGTCGGGGCGGGCATGGGCGGGGCCGTCGCCTGGATGATCGGAGCCAGCGACACCGTGATGCTGCGCTCCGTCGTCACCGTCGCGGCGCCGCACCCCCGCGATCGTCCGGTGCTGCGCCGCCCGACCCGCCTATCGAAGGGGCGGCTGCTCGAGGTCCGCATGGACGTGCCCCTGCGTCGCGTCCGCCTGCTGGAGAACGGGCGGCTGATCGACGGCCTCATCCGCGCGTGGGCCGCCCCCACCCACCGCGAGCGCCTGCTCCGGGAGGCCGAGCCCTACCGCCTGGCGATGACGCGCCCCTTCGCGGCGTCCGCGACGACGGACTCGTTCTCCGCCACCCGCCACCTCACGCTGGCGTCGCGCCGCGCCCTGGACGCCGACATCCACGTCCCGGTCCTGTCGATCCAGTGCGCCCAGGACGGCGGCCTGTCCCCCCGCGAGTTCGCCGGGGACGCCGCGCGCACCGATGGCGGGTTCGCCCAGGAGGTCCTGCGCGATTCCGGGCACTTCGCCGCCGAGGAGTCGCCCCGCGCGCTCGCCGAGCTCATCCTCCGCCACGTCGCGCAGGTCCCGCCCCGCGAGCAGTGACGAGGGCGACGCCCCTGCGCGGACCCGCCCTCCCGCGAGCGGGGTCGCCCTCGTCAAGGAGGATGGGTCGGGTCCGGCGGCGGCTTCCGGCGCTCAGTCCACGCGGCCCGCGGACGGGCAGAGGTCCGCGACCGGGCAGGCGTCGCAGGCGGGACGCCGGGGATGGCACACGGCGCGCCCGTGCCAGATGAGGTCGTGGGACAGTTGCGTCCAGTCGAGGCCGGGCAGCAGCGCGCAGATGTCGCGCTCGGCGACCGCGGGATCGGCGGACGTCGTCCACCCCAGTCGCCGCGACACGCGTCCGACATGCGTGTCGACGGTGAGCGCCGGGATCCCGAACCAGTTGCCGCGCACGACGTTCGCGGTCTTGCGCCCCACGCCGGGCAGGGACTCCAGATCGGAGGAGGCCTCGGGCACCTCCGCGCCGAAGCGATCGCACAGCGCCCGGGCGACGCCGACGATCTGCGCGGCCCGGCGGTGCTGGAAGCCCAGGACCCGGATGACCGGCTCGACCTGGTCGGGTCGGGCACCGGCCAGGGACTCGGGCGTGGGCCAGTGGCGGAACAGCTCCGGCGTCACGGTGTTGACGCGGTCGTCCGTGGTCTGCGCGGACAGGACGGTGGCGATCAGGAGCTCGAAGGCGTTGCGATGATCGAGCCGCGTGTGGGCGCCGGGATAGGCCGCCTGCAGCCGCCGCGCCACCTCGCGCGCCCGCGTCTGGGCGGCGGTCAGGGCGTTCGAACCGTCGGTCGGCGGTGGGGCGGCGGGTGAGCGGGGAGACACTGCGGCATAATAGGCCGGTGGGCGCGTCCACACCCCGGCGAATGGCTGGTGGCGGAGGTCACATGTGCGCCACAATGAGACGTGAGAACGGAGCCGGCGCCAGCTCGGCTCGTACTGGTAGACGAACGGAGTTTGGTGAGACATGATCGCTGACGGCAACTTCCTCAGTCAGGTGCCTCTCTTCGACGGCCTCGACGAGGCCCAGCAGGAGTCACTGCAATCCACGATGGGGCACACGACGCTGCGCCGCGGGGAGACGCTCTTCGACGAGGGCGACCTGGGCGACCGGCTCTACATCATCACCGAGGGCAAGGTGAAGCTCGGCCACACCTCCAACGACGGCCGCGAGTCCCTCATCGCCGTCCTGGGCCCCGGCGAGATCATCGGCGAGCTCACGCTCTTCGATCCCGGTTCGCGCTCCACCACGGCCACGGCCGTGTCCCCCGCGACCCTGCTGTACCTCGACCACGAGGATCTCATGGCGATCCTCGACACGAACCCGACGCTGGCCAAGCACATGCTCAAGGCCCTCGCCCAGCGTCTGCGCCGCACGAACGAGTCGATGTCGGACCTGGTGTTCTCCGACGTCCCCGGGCGCGTCGCGAAGGCCCTGCTGGATCTGGCCGACCGCTTCGGCACGCCCACCGACGAGGGCGTCCACGTCCCCCACGACCTCACGCAGGAGGAACTGGCCCAGTTGGTCGGCGCCTCGCGCGAGACCGTCAACAAGTCGCTGGCGGACTTCGTGTCGCGCGGCTGGATCCGCCTGGAGGGCCGCGCCGTCACACTGCTGGACGTGGACCGCTTGGCGCGCCGCGCACGCTGAGCAGATCGCTGGGGGGCGTCGCGGCAGGGGCCGCGGCGCCCCCTTCGCCGTGTCCGAGCCGGACGGGACGAGCATCGGCCCGGCGAACTGGCGAACTGGCGACATGGCGAACTGGCGACATGGCGAACTGGCAGATTGACGGTAGGCTTTCCGCATGTCGACCTCTGCCGCACAGTATGCCGCCGTGTCCCCCAGTCGCGGCTCGATCACCCTGCCCGCCGACGTGCGGCACCGCCATCATTTGGATGAGCCTGGAGCTCAGGTGAAGATCACCGAGCGGGACGACGGCGTCATCGAGTTGAGGCCCCTCCTCCCGCACCCCGCGGATCAGCAGTGGTTCTGGACGGAGCGCTGGCAGGAGATGGAGAAGGAGGCTCAGCAGGACATCGACAACGGCCGTGTCCAGACGTTCGACAGCGCGGACGACTTCCTGGCCGACTTGGCCCGGGAGGCGGACGAGCGGGCATCCTCGTGAAATTCGAGCAGACAGAACGATTCGTCCATGACCGACGACGATTATCGGGGGCCGAGTTCGCGATGTTCAGTGACGTCGTGCGAGAAGCATTCATCCCCGCCGCAATCAGCCATATCGAGGATCCCGGCACCCCCTGGCCGAAGGCGCTTCGCGTCAAGGCCGTCCAGGGCACCCAGGGGATCTGGGAGATGACCTGGAGCTTCACCGGCCCGGACGGGCGCGCGACCTTCGAATGGGTGACCATCGGCGGAAAGCCCGCGATCAGGTGGCGCCGCGTCGGTGGTCATGCCATCTTCTCCGAGCCCTGATCGGATGCGCCCCGCCATGCGGGCGCCACGACGCGGCCGGCACAGCCACGGCCGTCCTCGTCACTGGTGGGACGCGACGAAAGACGTTCCGCGATGCTCCACCTCGTCTTGTCGAAGAGCCGCTACCAGATGCCTCACGATCGCACAGCGCGAACCCCGCCAACGACCCGGCGGGCCTCCGGGCACGTCAGTCCCAGACGGGCGAACCTCGGCGGCCACACACGTCCGGCAACACCGAAGTCGCGGAAGAAAGGGACCGAACTCGCGAGGAAAGGGGACCGAAGTCGCGTCAGTCGATCGGGCGCTTGAGGTAGGCCACCAGGTTCTCCGAGCCCGTGGGCCCGGGGACGACCTGGACGAGTTCCCACCCGTCCTGCCCCCATTGATCGAGGATCGCCTTGGTGGCATGGGTGAGCAGGGGGATCGTCGCGTACTCCCATTTCGTCATGGGCGCCATCCTAGCGGCGCACCAGAGACAGGACGTGGGGGATCTGCGGGGACCGCAGTTCCACGGCGACGGGATCCTCGGAGGTGGTCAGCCATTGCTCCCAGTCGTCGACGCCGGGGTAACGGCGGAGCAGCGCGCGCCGCTCGCGCTCGGTCAGGCCCCCCCACACGCCGAAGTTCGCCTCGGACTGCAACGCATCGGCCAGGCACTCCAGGCGCACCACGCACTCCAGGCACCGCTGGCGCACCTGGCGCTGGGACGCCCCCTGGACGAACAACGCATCGGGCTCCCCCGTCGCACACAGGGCCCGGGCCGCCCAACTCTGGTCGTCATCGACACCGATCATGTCCGCACTCCGTCTCCGGTCATCGCTGACCTGCCGCACACATGTGACGATACACACATCCCATCGGCAACTCAAAACCGGGCCGATCGTGCTCACGGCCGTCCGGCGCACACCGGCGACGAGGCCGTCCAGCGCACTCACAGGCCCGTGATCATCTCCGACACGTATCCTTGACCCATGTCGTCTCCCCGCTCACGCGCCGTCACCCCCGTGCAGCTGGTCGCACTCCTGTTGGCCTTCCTCAGCCTGGCGGGACTGACCGGCGTGCTGGGCGCGGGCCTGTTGGTCCCGGCGACGGGCTCCATCGGCACGGTGGCGAAGGCCGTGCCCACCGTCTTCGACGGGATGCCCGGCGACCTGCAGGTCGTCCAGCCCGCTGTGGAATCCACGATGCTCGACGCGGACGGCAACACGATCGCCACGTTCTTCGACAAGCGCCGCATCGTCGTGCCGTCGGACAAGATCCCCGACATCATGAAGCAGGCCATCGTCGCCATCGAGGACAAGCGCTTCTACGAGCACCACGGGGTCGACCCCGATGGCGTCGCCCGCGCCCTCGTGTCCAACTTGACGGGCAGCGACACGCAGGGCGCCTCGACCATCACCCAGCAGTACATCCGCAACATGCTCATCGAACAGGGCTACCTCGAGGGCGATGCGAGCATCGTCGCCGACGCCACCGAACAGACGCCGGCCCGCAAGCTGCGGGAGATGAAGTACGCCCTCACCCTTGAGACGAAGATGTCCAAGGACCAGATCCTCACCGGCTACCTCAACATCGCCCCGTTCGGGCCCACCACCTACGGGGTCGAGGCCGCCAGCAAGGAGTACTTCTCGAAGTCCGCCAGCCAGCTGGACTTCAACGAGGCCGCCCTGCTCGCCGGCCTGGTCCAGTCCCCCGTGGAGTACGACCCCCTCCAGCATCCCGACGCGGCCCAGGAGCGGCGCGACACGGTGCTCGGCACCATGCTCAACCAGGGCGTCATCACCCAGGAGCAGTACGACCAGGCCGTGGCCGTCAATGTCGCCGACATGCTCCACCCGGACGTGCGGACCTCCGGATGCTCCGGAGCGAAGGCCACCATGGAGTACTTCTGCGACTACGTCATCAACGACTTCCTCAACGACGCGGCATACGGAGACACGGCCAGCGAGCGCGAGCAGCTGCTCAAGACAGGCGGCATCGAGATCCGAACGACGATCAAACCGCAGATGCAGGACGCCGCCTACCAGACGCTGACGGGGGCTCTGCCCGTGGACAACGGCTACGGGGACGGGGGACTGGACGACGTCCTCACGTCGGTGGAACCCGGCACCGGCCGCATCCTGTCGATGGCGCAGAACACCGCATATGGGCCCGCCGTCGAGGACAACCCCCGCCAGACGATGTTCAACTACGCCGCCGACGGCACGTTCCAACCCGGTTCGACCTTCAAGCTCTTCACCCTCATCGAGTGGTTCAAGGAGGGCCACGGAGCCTACGACACCGCCGGACGCACCGACCGCGTGTATCGGACGGGGGAGTTCAATTGCTCCAACGGAACCTTCGTGCCCGTCGGCGACAACGGCACCTGGACGGTCGAGGACCTGACAGGCAAAGACGGCGCGATGCAGGTGATCAAGGGCCTGGGCATCTCCGCCAACCAGGTGTTCATCAACATGTCGACGAAGCTCGATTTCTGCGCGATCTTCCAGGACGCCGCCGACCTGGGTGTCACCAACCCCGATGGCTCGACGGTCGCCCCGGTGCCCTCCAACATCATCGGGACCAGCGTCACGTCCCCCCTCAAGATGGCCTCGGCGTACTCGGCGATCGCCAACGACGGCATCCTGTGCCAGCCACAGACGATCACCACCGTGACGGACCGCGACGGCCAAACGCTGAAGGCCTACGACCCCTCTTGCACGCGGGTCCTCGATGCCACCGTCGCCGAGAAGGTCGCGACGACCCTGCGCCTGGCCAATGGCTCGTACTACCGGCCGCCATGGGCGGAGTCCGTCATCGCCTTGGACGGCGGGCGGGAGTTCGCGGCGAAGACCGGCACCACCAACGACAACTCGAACACGTGGACCGTCGGATTCACGCCCCAAGTGGCCACCGCCGCCTGGATGGGCCACGCAAAGGCCTCCTCGACCCAGGTCTCCGACTTCGTGCTGGGGGGGACCTACTACGACTACCCCTACGGCTCGAGCGTGGCGGTGAGGATCTGGGTGCCCTACATGGACACAGTGATGAGCGCCTACGAGATGGCCGCCATGCCCAACGTCTTCATCGGCGACGTCCCCAAGCCCTCCCCCTCCCCCACGCCGTCGAGCTCGACGGCCCCCGACGCGCAGACAACGAACGAGGGCGACGCCACTCCCACTCCCGCCACCACCGACCAGGGCGGCGACGGATCGGGGCAGGGCGGGTCCCAGGGCGGTCAGGGATGAACGCCCCCGCGCCGCTCATCCCCTCGCCCGGCGAGATGCTGGACGCGCTGGCGGACCAGCCTTCCCTGGCGCCCCGCGGGCTCATCGCCCGGGGGCGCGCCTTGGGGCTGACACTGGGCGGCGTCGTCGCGGCGGGCGGCGCGACGCTGGCGTGGGGCGAGGTCGAGCGCCGGTTCCCGACGGTGCGCCACGTCCACGTGCCCGTCCCGGCGTCGCGCGGCGGGCGCGAACTGCGGATCCTCCAGATCTCCGACCTCCACTTGTACCCGGGGCAGGAGTTCCTGGTCGACTTCCTCACCCGCGTCGCCCGCACGGAGCAGATCGACCTGGTCTTGTCCACGGGCGACAACTTCGGGTCGGCCGACGGCCTTCCCCTGGTGCGCGCCGCCTATGCCCCCTTCCGGGGGCTCCCCGGCGCGTTCGTGCTGGGCTCGAACGACTACTACTCGCCGCGGCACCGGAACTGGGCGCACTACCTGCGTCGCGACCCGCGCGTGGACGCTCCGGCCGCCGGCGGCGCCGCCGCGTCCCCGAGCCGGCCTCTGGAGGACGAGTTCGGGACGCGCGCCGAGCCCCAGCCCTCGGCCGCTCGCCTGGATCCCGGACACGCCGCCGACCGCGGGCACGAGAACGACATCCCGGACCTGCCATGGCGGGCCATGGTCACGGACTTCCTCGCGGCCGGATGGGTGGACCTGTCCAACCGTTCCGCGATGCTGGAGGTGCCGGTGGCGGGGTCCGGCTCCGGGGCGACGAGGGCCTCGAGCGCCCAGCCGGTCAGCCTGGTCGGCGTCGACGATCCCCACCTGGGCCGGGACCGCGTGCCGCTCCCGGGCGCCTCCTGGGCCGACGACTCGTCGCTGCGCCTGGCCGTCACCCACGCCCCCTACATCCGCGTCCTCGACGCCTTCACGCATCTGCATCCCGACGTCATCGTCGCCGGCCACACGCACGGCGGCCAGATCGGCCTCCCTTTCTTCGGCGCGATCGTGACGAACTGCGACCTGCCTCGGAGATTCGCCAAAGGTCTGCACATCTGGACGGCGGATCGGGACGCGGCGCCGCTCCACGTCTCCGCAGGCTTGGGGAACTCTCCGTTCGCGCCGGTGCGCGTGGCGACTCGCCCCGAGGTCACGGTCCTCCATCTGATGCCCGTGTGACCGATCCGTCCTGCTGAGGCGGCCTGCACGGTTTGTCCGGCCCCCACGGGCCCGGCTATACTCGGGTGGTCGCACCGGGGTATGGCGCAGTTTGGTAGCGCGCTTCGTTCGGGACGAAGAGGTCGTGGGTTCAAATCCCGCTACCCCGACCGGAGTGATGCACGTGAGCCCGGAGCCTGAGCAGTCAGGTCCCGGGCTCTTGTGTCTTCCCGTCCGCTGAGTTCGCGTCGTTTCGTGAGTGGCGAGGACGGCGCTCCCGTGTTGTGTCTCGCCGCCTCCCGTCAGGCCGGCATCTCTGCGAGCCTCGCGACCACGTGGTCGGCCGCCGCCTGGAGCGTGTCGGATGCCAGCGTGTGGGCGCGGATGCCTGCCTCGGTCGTGTCGCGGGCCTCGGGCTCGGACCGGATACTGGTCAGCAGCGTGCGCGAGGCCAGGTCCGCGGGATTGGTGTCCTGCCCCTCGCGCAGGCGGTGGAGGAACAGCTCATAGGCGCCACCGACCCCCATCACGCAGTCGTCCACCACGGCCTGGCGCCGGGCATCGTCGGGGTGGATGAGCGCCAGGTTCCACTCGATGTCGTCGGCCAAGACTCGGGCGATGATCGAGCGGCGGTCCAACGCATCCATCGCGAACCGGCGCAGTGACGGCGTGGACAGGGCTGCGTAGTAGACCTGTGCCAGCACGTAGCGGTAGCTGATCGGCTCCCCCGGTTCGGCCAGATGCGCGGCGCGCAGAGCCTCCTCGCTGGCACTCAGCACGTCGGTGAGGAAACGCGTCGCCAGGTCCGCCTTGTGGGGGATGTGGTACTGCACGAGAGGGCGTTCGTGCCCCGAACGCTCAGCGATGTGCTGGTAGGTGGCCTTGTCGTATCCGACGTCGAGGAAAAGCCCATAGGCGGCGCGCAGGATGTCCTCGCGCGCGCTGGTCGATGGTGCTGCCACGACGTCAGCCTACCGGTGCCTCACCAGATGGGGTGCTTCTGGCCCTCGGTCTGCGTCTTGGCGGGGAAGCGGGAGACCATGACGACGTTGGCCAGGGCGATGCCCGTGAAGATGACGCCGGCGATGTAGAACCATGGGCGGTTGAAGACCTGGGGCAGCGCGGTGGCGAACATCGAGAGGGGGAGGAACGTGTTGAGCGTGCCCCCCAGGATGACCAGGGCGATGCCCATCCCGTTGCCGTCGCGGGATCCCCGGCGCAGCCACACGGTGGCGGGGCCCGTGGCCATCACCATGTTGGTGATCGCGGCCCACTGGAAGAAGGAGCCTTCGCCCATGAACTGGATGAGGACGTTGACCAGCCCGTAGAACGCGAGGATCTGCACCAGGATCGCCACCGCGGCGCGGCCCGGCGTCACGTCCTGGCCGAGGTAGCGGGAGAACGCCTCGCGCCGCTCGACGGGCGAGCGGACCGCTGTCACCAGGTTGTAGGTCTCGAACAGGGTCCACACCAGCAGGGCGATGGAGGCGCCCAGCAGGAACCAGTTCCACTCCCGGCGCGACGCCGCCAGGAACAAGATGACCGCCCACGAGCTGTCATGGGCGAAGTAGAAGGTGTGCATCCAGATCGGGAAGGGGCCCACGCCTTCCCGGCGGGTCAGGCGGAAGCTGTAGATGTACTCCCAGAACCCGAAGCCGAACGTGATGACGGAGGCGACCAGCAGCGCCACGTTGTCGAACGTGTACGCCTGGATGAGGGTGTCGTACCAGGACACGGGGGAACTCGATTCTCTGCGGGGAAGGCAGCGGGCGGGTCTCTCGTCTCAGGATGGACGAGGGCGGCCCTGGGGCTGGGTGCGCGGGTCGCCCTCGCCCGTGATCGACGAGGGCGACCCGGGTGCGTTCAGGCGGCGGCCGCTGCGGGCACCGCCTGGCCGGCCGCATCCAGGGTGAGGGCGGGAAGCGTGCGCGACTGCCGCACGGCGAGCACCAAGTAGCGGGCCGAGCACACGGCGGCCACAACACCCAGGATGTAGAACCACGGCTGGGACAGGACCTGGATGACCGTGGTGAAGAAGCCGAAGGGCGCGAAGGTGAACAGGGTCCCCAAGAAGATGAACACGCCCAAGGCCACATCGCCGGGACGGTACTGCTTGTTGGCCTCCAGCTTGAACTGCGTGGCGATGGCCAGGGTGGCGTTGGTGGACATCATGAGGACCAGGCACATCGGGTCGCCGATGAGCACGCGGATCGACATGAACGCGACCACGCCGATCGCGTAGATGAGGATGCCGCGCAGCCAGGCCTGCCCCTCGGTGACCGGGGCGTCGTGGAAGCGTCCCCACACGGCTTGGCGTTCGTTCTTCACGACCAGGTACAGGGAGTAGATCTCGATCGCCACGAAGGCCACGCACCCGGCCCACAAGACCTTGAACAACCAGAAGTCGACCTCGAAGAACCACTGGCGGAACAGTAGGACGAACGTGAGGTCGTGGCCGAAGTACCACGCATGCTGCCAGAAGAAGAATGGACAGTCCTTGTTGCGCCGCTGCATCCACATGCTCGTGATGTACTGGGCGAACCCGAACCCGTAGGTCGCGAACGCCAGCGCCACCACCAGGCCGGGGCGGGCATGGACCACCGCCATGGCCTCGTCGATCGTGTACACAACTCCTCCTCGAGGTCGGGAATTCCGGGGCGAGGAGCGGCGCGTTGGCGCCGTCGCCTCCGACACGGAGCACTATACGCTCATAGTCTATTCATGCATAGTCCGTGAATAGCCGCCCCAGAGATCAGTCCTCGGGCCAGTCCTCGGCCGCGTCAGACAACTCCCGGGCCGTGTCTTCGAGGAAGGAGATCACGACCTCACGCTCCTCCGGGGTCCGGCGCGCGGCCACACCGAACCGTCTAGACTGCTGGCGCCCGACCGTGTCCGTCGCGATGCGCCGGGTCTCCGCGGTGATGCGCACCACCAGTGCGCGACGGTCCGAGGGATGCGGTTCCCGCGTGATGTGGCCGGCGCGCGCCAGCCTGTCGAGGAGCTTCGTGGTGGACGCCGTCGTGATACCGAGATGGGCTGCGATGTCTCCAGGAGTCGTCAGTTCACCGCGATTCTGGCAGACGATGAGGAAGTGGAGGGCACGCATGTCCGTCTTGTTCAGCTTCATGTAGCGCGTCGAGGCATCCGACAGCCGGTCGTCGGCCTGGCGCAGCCTGCCCATCGCCCCCATCAGCCGATTGATCTGGGCGACATCGCCCTCCGACAGACCGGAGCGGTCGACCAGCACCCCGTCGGGGTCGTTGGACTCCACGCTGTACACGCCACGCTCCGACTCGGCACGCTCGGGCGCGCTCCCCTCCGCAGACGTCGACATGGCGGAACTTTATCACTTCGCTTGTATCATGGCCGGCTAGCTGCTAGCTTCTCTAGTTATCAGCTCCGTAGACGGTCGGGACGTCGGCAGACACCGCGAGGAGGACACAGCAATGCGCCAGATGACTGTGCCGCAGATCATGGACAGACCTGATCTGGTGTCGACCTCGTGCCTTCTCGAGGACAGACAGCGCATCGATCCCGCGCACGTCGCCTTCGGCCGTCACGTGAACGGCCGACTGGTCGATGTGACCACCACTCAGTTCCGCAACGAGGTGCGCGCACTGGCCAAGGGACTCATCGCAGCCGGGGTCCGCCCGGGTGAGGCGGTGGTGATCATGTCACCGACGCGCTACGAATGGGCGGTCGCGGACTTCGCGATCTGGGCAGCCGGAGCCGTGGTCGTCCCGATCCACGACACGGCCTCCTCCACGCAGGTCGCGGCGATCCTCTCCGACTGCGACGTCCGCGTCGCGTTGGCAGGTGGCCCCTCCCACCGTGACGTGCTCGAGCAGGCGTGTCCGGGGCTTCATGTGTGGTCGTTCGACGCTGACTCCGGCCGGGACCTGTCGGACCTGGTTGATCGGGGCGTCCGTGGCGGTGTCATCGACGAGGACGTCGACCGCCGCAGCGCACTGGCACGCCCCGACGACCTGGCGAGCATCGTCTTCACCTCGGGCGCCACCGGCGGCCAGAAGGGTGTGCGCATCACCCACGGGAACTTCGTCCGTCTGGTCGTCCAGGTCGGCGCGGCCTACAACGAGGTCGTCAATGACCGGGCCTCCACCATCGTCCTCTTGCCCCTGGCGCACGTGCTCGCGCAAGGGCTGCAATTGGTGTCCGTGCATGCCGGCATGAAGGTGGTCCACCTGAGCGATCCCTCAGGGGCGGTGGCGGCGATGGCAGAGGTCCGTCCCACCTTCATGGTGGTGGTCCCGCATCTGCTGGAGAAGATCCGCGCTGCCGCTCACACGAAGGCCCGCGAACGAGGGCTCGGACGGGCTCTTGCCGCGGCGGACCGCACGGCCGTCTCCTGGGGTCGCCATCTCGAACGGGTCCAGGACGACGCGGGCCTCTCGGCTCCCTGGGGCCTGCGCATGAGGCACATGATCGCCGATCGCCTGTTCTTCCGTCGGATGCGCGGTGTCCTGGGGGGCCGCGTCGAGTACCTCCTCTCCGGCGCGTCGCGCCTGGATCCGGATCTGGGCAACTTCTACCGCGGCATCGGAGTCCCGGTGCTCGAAGGCTACGGCCTGACAGAGACGACTGCGCCGGTGACGGGAATTCGTCCCGGGCGCCTGCGAGCGGGCTCCGTCGGCACACCGATTCCCGGCTCGACCGTGCGCATCTCCGACGAGGGCGAGGTGCTGGTCCGCGGGGTGGGCGTCAGCCCCGGGTACCTTCACACCGAGAATGACCAGGACTCCCACATTGACGGATTCTTCCGCACGGGTGACCAGGGAACCCTCGACGAGGACGGCTTCCTGTTCATCCGGGGACGCCGGAAGAACATCCTTGTCACCTCCAATGGGAAGAACATCGCCCCCGAGCCCTGGGAACAGGCGGTCGGCACGGATCCCCTGATCGCTCACGCCGTCATGGTCGGCGAGGACAAGCCCTATGCCGCGGCGCTGGTGGTCCTGGACACGGACGAGGCAATCGCCTGGGCGCAGCGGAAGGGCCACGCTGCGTCCGCCCGGTGCGTGGCGGACGCCCGAGAATCCTGCGCGCCGCCCGGTCGGCACATCGTCGACGACACGATCGTCGCCCATCTCCAGCGGACCATCACGGCAGCCAACGCAGCCGTGTCGCGAGCAGAGCAGGTGCGCCGTTTCAGAGTGCTCGTCATGGACCTCACCGGGCCGGAACACACGCTCCTGACGCCCACCCTCAAGCTGCGCCGCGCCGAGTTCCTCCGCGCGGTGGCACCACACCTCGATGCCCTCTACGACGAACAGGATCAGACATGACCGAGACGCCTCACGTCAGCCGACGTGGCGAGCGGAGCGACCGCTCCGGCACCGCCCCTCGAACCACCCCGTCGGCACGCTCTGCCGGCCGGTCTCTCGCGGTGGTCGTCGCGGTGCTGGCGGTGAGTGCCGCGATGGCGCGGGCCGGTTCCCAGGGCGGTGCCACAGTAGGTGGCGTCCCTGTCTTCACGGTGGTGGTCGGATGGATCTTCCTGGTCCAGTTCGCCGCTTTCCTCCCGGCGTGGCTCGCGCAGACCGAGAGGTACTTCGACCTGGTGGGGAGCCTGACCTTCGTCACCGCCATCCTGGGCGCGCTGATCCTCACCGGCCACACCGATCTTCCGGCCCTGCTGCTGGCGGGCGCGGTGGTGGTGTGGGCGGCACGCCTGGGCTCGTTCCTGTTCGCCCGGGTCCGCCGCAGCGGCGGGGACAACCGGTTCGAAGCGATCACACCGGACGCTCCCCGCTTCCTCGTCGTGTGGGTGACGCAGGGCCTGTGGGTGACGCTCACGCTGTCCGCGGTCCTCGCCGCGGTGACCGCGACCGAGCGGCCCGGCCTCAGCGCCGTGACGATCGTCGGACTGGTCATCTGGATCCTCGGCTTCGCCGTCGAGGTGGCGGCGGACCTCCAGAAGAAGCGCTTCCGCGCCGATCCTGCGAACAAGACGGACTTCATCCGGACCGGCCTGTGGGCGTGGTCGCGCCACCCCAATTACTTCGGCGAGATCGTCGCCTGGCTCGGCCTCGCCGTTGCGGCACTCCCAGCGCTACGCGGATGGCAGTACGCCACTCTCGTCTCTCCCGTGTTCGTCCTGATCCTCCTCACCCGCGTGAGCGGGATCCCACTTCTGGAACGGAAGGCGGACGCGCGCTGGGGTGGCCACCCGGGCTACCAGGAGTACCGTGCCTCGACCTCGGTCCTGGTGCTCCTGCCTCCACGCAAGCCCCGGACCGGGGTCAGGACGGATGCCGGGAGCGGCGCCAGCACCCCCGGAGTGCACCGATGAGCGCGCAACACGGCCACGCGGGGCCGCCCTCGTCCCCCTCCCCCGCCCCGCCCCCGCGCCCACCGAGCGGAGCGCGACGCCTGCTGCGGGTGGTGGCGCCCGTCCTGCTCATCGTCGCCTGGCTGGCGGCGGCGGCGATCGGGGGGCCCTACTTCGGCCGCGTCGACGAGGTGTCGTCCAACGACCCGGCGCACTACCTGCCCAGTTCCTCCGACGCGGCGAAGGTGGACGCGCAGCGCGGGGCGTTCGCCACGTCCGACGACCTGCCCGCCATCGTCGTGTTCTCCTCGGAGGACGAACTGAACGCCCAGCAGGTCTCGGCGATCTCCGCCCAGGTGGCCGCCCTGCCCGACCTCGACGGAGTCGCCGACGGGGTCTCCCCGGCGATCCCCTCCGACGACGGCCGCGCCGTGGAGGCGTTCGTGCCGATCACGTCCGATGCGGACGTCGGCGCCGCGGTCGACCGGGTGGGACAGACGCTGCGGGACACCGCGCCGACGGGGATCGACGTCCACGTCACAGGCCCCGCGGGGTTCAGCGCCGATCTGCTCGATGCGTTCGCCGGGATCGACGGCATCCTGCTGGCCGTCGCCCTCGTGGCGGTCCTGGTCATCCTCCTCGCGGTGTATCGCTCGCTGCTGCTGCCCCTGGTGGTCCTGACCACCAGCCTTGTCGCGCTGTGTGTGGCGCTGCTCACCGTGTGGTGGCTCGCCCGGGCCGGCGTTCTGCTGCTCAACGGCCAGACGCAAGGCATCTTGTTCATCCTCGTCATCGGCGCCGCCACCGACTACTCACTGCTCTACGTCGCCCGGTTCCGCGAGGCGCTGCGCGTCCACCCGGACGCCCGCAGCGCGACGAGGCAGGCGTGGCGCGCCGCCTCCGGGCCGATCATCGCCTCCGGCAGCACCGTCATCGCCGGTCTGCTGTGCCTCCTGCTCAGCGACCTCACGTCGAACAGGATGCTGGGGCCGGTCACCTCCATCGGCATCGTCTTCGCGATGCTGGCGGCGCTCACCTTGCTGCCTGCGCTGCTCCTGATCCTCGGCCGGTCGGCGTTCTGGCCGCGCCGCCCACGCTACGAAGCGGGTGCAGAGGCGGGTGCGGGCGCGGCGGGTGCGGACGCGGGGAGCGGGGGCGCCACCGCGGGCGGGGCCGCCCTGCCCGCCACGAACCCGGCGTCCTCCCGGGGCCTGTGGGCCCGGCTCGGCGCCCGAATCCAGCGCCATGCCCGGCCGATCTGGATGGTGACCGCCGCGGTGCTCGGCCTCGGCGTCGTGGCGGCGACCGGGTTCAGTGCCTCCGGCGTGGCCCAGTCCGACCTGGTGCTCGGCCCCTCGCAGGCGCGCGACGGCCAGGTACTGCTCGGCGAGCACTTCCCCGGCGGTTCGGGCAGTCCCGCCCTCGTGATCGTCGACCAAGCCGACCTGCAGGGCGCGGCCGACCTCATGCTCGGCCACCAGGGGGTCGCCGGCGTGAGCGTCGTCGCCGCCGACTCCCCCAGCGGGTCCGCCCCCGTGACGGCGGACGGCATCCAGGCCGTCGGACCGCCCGGATCTCTCCCACCCGCCCCGACGGTCGACGCCGGAGACATCATGCTGCAGGCCACTCTCACCGACGCCGCGGACTCCGACGCCGCGCAGCAGACCGTGCGCACTCTGCGGGCCGACCTGTCCGACGCGTACCCCGGTGCGATCATCGGCGGCGTCACTGCCACGGCCATCGACACCAACGACGCCGCGATCCGGGACCGGACCGTCATCATCCCGGTCATCCTGGCCGTCATCCTGATCATCCTGGTGCTGCTGCTGCGCTCCCTCGTGGCCCCGGTGCTGCTGGTCGCGACCACCGCGCTGTCCTTCGGGACGGCGCTTGGCGTGTCGGGCCTCCTGTTCACCCACGTGCTCGGATTTCCCGGCGCGGACCCCGCGGTCCCTCTCTACGGGTTCGTCTTCCTGGTGGCACTGGGCATCGACTACAACATCTTCCTGATGACGCGGGTCCGTGAGGAGGCGCTGCGCCACGGCACCCGCACGGGCATCGTCAGGGGGTTGGCCCTCACCGGCGGGGTCATCACCTCCGCCGGGCTGGTCCTGGCCGCGACGTTCGCCGCGCTGGCCGTCATCCCGATCCTGTTCCTCGTCCAACTCGCCGTCATCGTCTCCGTCGGCGTCCTGATCGACACGTTCGTCGTCCGTTCCCTCCTGGTTCCCGCCCTCAGCGACGACATCGGGTCCGCCATCTGGTGGCCTTCGCGGCTGTCGCGCCCTTCCGCGGAGCTCATTGACGAGGGCGCCCGCGCGGCCACGGACGGAGGAACACGCCCATGACCGCAGAGGCCCAGGGCGCCAGACCCCGGGGCGCCAGACCCCGGTCGGTGCTCGTCTGGTTCCGCGACGACCTCCGGGTCGCGGACAACCCGGCCCTGCGCGCGGCGCTGGATCGCGGGGGGACGGTTATCGCCGTGTACGTCCTCGACGAGCAGTCCCCGGGAGTTCGCCCGCTCGGCGGCGCCGCCAAATGGTGGCTCCACCACAGCCTGGCCGCACTGACCGCGTCGCTGGCGGACCTCGGGATCGCCCTGGTCCTGCGTAGCGGGCCCGCATCCCGCGAGGTCCCGGCCGTCGCCGCCCGTGCCGGTGCCGCTGCGGTGGTGTGGAACCGGCGCTACGGCGGCCCGGAGCGCGCAGTGGACCGCACCGTCCGGGCGCACCTGGCGGCTCGGGGAATCGGCGTCGAGTCCTTCGCCGCCACCTTGCTGTTCGAGCCGGGAACGATCCTCACCCGCGACGGTGCGCCGTACTCGGTGTTCACGCCGTTCTGGCGAGCATGTCTGTCCCGGCCGTCGCCGCGCCGCCCGCTCCCACCGCCCGCTGGTCCGCCCCCGTCCTCGTCCCCCTCGCCGGCCCCGAGTCTGCTGCGGGCCGAGACCCTGGAACTCGACGACCTCGAGCTGCTGCCGGGCCGGCCCGACTGGGCCGGGGGCCTCGATGCCACGTGGGAGCCGGGCGAAGCAGCCGCTCAGCGCGCCCTGCGCTCCTTCGTGAGGGAGCGCCTGGCGGCCTATTCCTCGGAGCGGGAGATCCCCTCGATCGTGGGGACGTCCCGGCTGTCACCGCACCTGCGCTGGGGGGAGCTCAGCCCCCACCAGGTCTGGCATACCGTCGTCCAGGCCCGCCAGGAAGGCCCTGGGACGGAGGACGGCGCAGCGGGCTTCCTCACTGAACTCGGATGGCGCGAGTTCGCGTGGCACACGCTGCACTACTCCCCGGGCCTGGCCACCAGGAACTGGCGGGCCGAGTTCGACGGCTTCCCTTGGCCCGCCCGTCGCCCCGACCTGCTCCGGGCGTGGCAGGAGGGACGCACCGGCGTGGCCCTGGTCGATGCGGGGATGCGGGAGCTGTGGCGCACCGGCTGGATGCACAACCGGGTGCGCATGGTCACCGCGTCGTTCCTCACCAAGAACCTGCTCATCGACTGGCGCGTGGGCGAGCAGTGGTTCTGGGACACCCTGGTCGACGCGGACGCAGCGAGCAACCCATTCAACTGGCAGTGGATCGCCGGATCCGGGGCGGACGCGGCCCCCTACTTCCGCATCTTCAACCCTGATCGCCAGGCCCGCAGGTTTGACCCGGACGGCGCGTACATCCGCGCCAACGTCGAGGAGTGGGGCACCGCCGCGTACCCCGCGCCCGTGGTCGACCTGGGCCGCACCCGCGCCGAGGCGCTCGCCGCCCACAGCGTCATCCGCAGGCCCGTTGTTCCCCTGCCCCCACCGGTCCGGCAAGTGTAGAGAATGTACATCAGGGGGTGTAGCAGACTGACATCAGGCGCCGTCGGCGCGCGCACCACCGCTCGACAGCCGCGCAGCCGACCCAGAAGCGCCTCATCACCACGTCGCCCAGTCACCGGCCAGACGCGCTCCGAGAAGCAGTGGAGGTTGCCGAAACCAGCATCGCTGCCTGTGAGGGTGTCGAAGTCCGACCTGACCAGCTTCGCGAGGACATCCGCAGGGGAACCGTCTTCGACGCAAGAGACGACCGTCTTCGGTGAAGAAGGGAACCGTCTTCGCGGCGGGGCCGCGCGTGTCACGCTGGGAGGCCCGGTCCTCCATCTTCACCCCTGGAACGTCCAGTTGCGAATCTCGGGAAGGTCCTCCAGGTGCTCGATGGTGTAGCGCGCGTGGCGCTCCAACTGGCGCTCGCACCAGCGCTCGGGGTCCGCTCAGCCCGCCCATACACTCCTCATCACCGCGTCGGCCGGTCAACGGCTAGACTCGCCCCATGGCCTCGAATGTCGCCCATGTCCTCGACAGCGCCCGGTCACTGAGCCGGAGCGACCAGGCAGAACTTGCCCGGGAGCTGCTCATCGGTCTCGAGGGTGACGACGACCAGCACGCCGCACAGACTGAGGCACTCCGGGAAGCCGTGGAGGTTGCCGAGACCAGCATCGCGGCCGGTGATGGTGTCGAAGTTCGATCTGACCAGCTTCGCGACCACATCCGGAGGATCGGACGAGAGGCCACTGCGCTCGTCGAACGCAGGACGACGTGAACCAACGCCTGGTCCTCGCACCGGAGGCTCGCGAGGACATCCGCAGGATCCTCGTCTGGTCTGTCGAGCACTTCGGCCCGACTGTCAGAGACGGATATGAAGCGCTGATCACCACCGCTCTCGCAGACATTGCCGCAGATCCAGCGCGAGCAGGTTCCTCTCCTCGTCCAGAACTCGGTGACGGTTTCAGGACATGGCACCTGAGTCTGAGTCGTGATCATGTTCCTCCGGGTTCTCACGGCATTGCCAAGCCTCGACACTTCGTGGTCTATCGGCTCGTGGGCACGTCCATCCACATCGACCGAGTTCTTCACGACGCCGTGGACCCTCAGCAACATCTCATGCGATGAGCTGAGGCCGCGCGAGAACCGTCTTCGGTGAAGAAGGGGACCGTCTTCGGTGAAAAAGGGGACCGTCTTCGCGACGGGCCTGCGCGTGTCACGCGGGGACGGGCGGGACCGCTCAGGCCTGGAACTGCCAGTTGCGGATCTCGGGGAGGTCCTCCAGGGTGTCGACCTTGTAGGACTCGTGGCGCTCGAGCTGGCGCTCGCACCACCGCTTGAGGTCCGCGCCCCCGCGGATCGTGCGCCGGCAGTTGTTGACCGCGTCCATCACCAGATGGAAGCGGTCGACCTTGTTGCGCACCACCATGTCGAAGGGCGTCGTGGTGGTGCCCTCCTCGATGAAGCCGCGCACGTGGAAGCGGTCGGCGTCGGGACGCCCGTGGACCAGCTGGTGGACGGCGCCCGGGTACCCGTGGAAGCAGAAGATGACGTCCGTGTGATCCGTGAACGTCTCCGCGAAATCCTGGTCCGACATGCCGTTGGGGTGGTCCTTCGGGCGGCACAGGGTCTGCAGCCGCACCACGTTGACCACGCGCACCGTCAGGTGCGGCAGCATCTGGCGCAGGATCTGGGCGGCGGCCACGGCCTCCGTGGTCACCACGTCGCCCGCGCACGCGATGACGATGTCCGGGTCGGACGGCGAGTCCGGGTCCTCGTTGCCCGCCCAGTCCCAGATGCCGTAGCCCTTCTGGCAGTGGAGGTAGGCCTCGTCGCGGGTCAGCCACTGGAACTGCGGCTGCTTGTCCTGGACGATGAGGTTGACGCGGTCGCGGGTCTCGAAGGCGTAGTCCGCGATCTCCAGCAGGCAGTTCGCATCCGGGGGCAGGTAGGCGCGCACGACGTCGCCGCGCAGGTTGAGGACGGTGGACAGCACGCCCGGGCCCTGGTGGGAGAACCCGTTGTGGTCGTTGCGCCAGCACGTCGAGGACAGCAGGATGTTGAGGGAGGGGACCGGGGTGCGCCAGTCCAGGCTCACGCCCTCCTCCAGCCACTTCGCATGCTGGATCGTCTGGGACACGCACACCATGCCGAAGGCCTCGTAGGAGGCGAACAGGCCGTGGCGGCCGGTGAGGTTGTAGCCCTCCAGCCAGCCGTGGGTGTTGTGCTCGGACAGGACCTCCATGACGCGGCCGTTGCGCGAGAGCTTGACGTCCAGGTCGTTGGTCGGCTCCATGAACGCCCGGTCCGTCACGTCGAAGACGGCGCCCAGCCGGTTCGAGTTGGCCTCGTCCGGGCAGAACAGGCGGAAGGTCTCCGGGTTGCGCCGGTAGAGCTCGGCGAGGAACTCCCCCAGCGTCCGCGTCGACTCGTGGAGGAACGTGCCGCGCTGGTCGGGCGCAAAATCCAGGGCGAAGTCCCGCCAGTCCGGCATGTCCAGCGGCGTGTACGCGCCGCCGCCGTTGGCCGCGGGGTTCGCGGACATCCGCTTGTCGCCGCGCGGGTTGGCCCGGCGGACCAGGTCGACCACGGCGCCGCGCTCGTCGAAGAGCTCCTCGGGCCGGTAGGACCGCAGCCAGCGTTCGAGGATCGCCAGGTGCTCCGGGTTCTCCTTGACGCCCGACAGCGGGACCTGGTGGGCGCGCCACGTGCCCTCGACGACCACGCCGTCGACCTCGTGGGGCCCCGTCCAGCCCTTGGGGGAGCGCAGGATGATCATCGGCCAGCGCGGCTGCGCGCCGTTGCCGGCCTCCGGGGCCAGGCCCGCCGGCACTCCGTCCGGGCCGACCGTGCGGGCGGCCGTCTGGATCTCCCGGATGCGGCCCCACGCATGGGCCAGGGCCCGGTCGATGTCGCGGTGCGCCTGCGGGATCGCGTCCGCTCCCTCGTCGACCGTCACCTCGATGACCTCGTAACCGTGGCCCTCGTAGAGTTTGCGCAGGTCCTCTGGGTTCTTGCGGCCCTGGACCGTGGGGCTCGCGATCTTCGCGCCGTTGAGGTGGAGGATCGGCAGGACCGCGCCGTCGCGGGCGGGATTGAGGAACGAGATCCCCTTCCAGGAGCCCTCCAGCGGACCGGTCTCGGCCTCGCCGTCGCCGACCACCGTCAGCGCGATGAGGTCCGGATTGTCGAAAACCGCGCCGAAGGCGTGGACCAGGCTGTAGCCCAGCTCGCCGCCCTCGTTGATGGACCCCGGCGTCGTCACCGACACGTGCGAGGGGATGCCGCCGGGCGCGGAGAACTGGCGGAACAGGCGCAGCACGCCGTCCTCGTCCTCCGTGATGCGCGGGTAGACCTCGGTGTAGGTGTCCTCCAGGTACGTCGCCGCCACGAGGGCGGGACCGCCGTGGCCGGGGCCGGTGATGTAGATCATGTCCTGGCCGGTCATGCGGATCAGCCGCGAGGCGTGCGCGTAGATGAACGACAGCCCCGGCGACGTCCCCCAGTGGCCCAGCAGTCTGGGCTTGATGTCGTCCGCCGTCAGGGCCGTCCGCAGCAGGGGGTTCGATTTGAGGTAGATCTGCCCGACCGTCAGGTAGTTGTCGGCGCGCCACCAGGCGTCCATCGCGGCGACGTCGTCCTCCGTCGGATGCGCCAGCGCCTCCACCAGCTCGGCCGTCGATTGCTCGGACATTCGGACTCCTTCTGCCGGCGCCGCTCGCGCGGCGGACTGTGATCCCCAGCATGCCAGCCGGCGCGGCGCCCGGCAACGGCTGTCACCTCGACGGGCGCAGGCCGTCTCTCGGGCCCGGGCCGCCCTGGTCGATCCCCCCGGGAGAGTGAGGGGACGGGGACGAGGGCGACGAGGGCCGCGGGAGCGACCGGCACGGGACCGGCCACGGACGCAGGATCGGCGAGGGCGCCGCGGTCACACGGCCGGCGCGGGCAGCGGACGCGGCACCCAGTCCAACTCCACGCCTCCGAGCATGGGACGCGGATCCGTGCGCAGACGCGCGCAGGTCCACACGTCGACGCGGTCCGCCGGATCGAAGCTGGGGGCGTCGCGGTCGGGGCGCACGAACTTGAGGCGCTCGACGCCCTCGCGGTGGAAGCCCGCCTGCAGAGCGGTCTGGAAGGAGGCGAGGTTGTCGGCGCGGAAGCCCAGCTCGAGGCGGAACAGGTTGCCGTCGGTGAGCGCCCACGTGCAGGCGGCCTCCGCGGCGCGCCCCGCCCGCCCGTGTCCTCGCCTGTCCCGGTGGATCCAGTAGGACACCCACCCCGTTCGATGCAGGTCCGACAGCTGCGAGATCCGCACGGCGCCCGCCGCCTCCCCGTCCACCTCCAGGCACCACGCCCACTGACCGGGGCCCTCCAGGCGCTCGCGCAGCCACGCGCGGGCGTCCTCCGAGCCCGCCACCTCGCCCTGGCGGTTCATCTCCGGGTCGTCGAAGGCGTCCGCCACGAAGGCGACGTCCTGCTCCGTGTCCGTCCACGCGCGCAACCGTTCCCCCATGGCCCCACCGTAGTGGACGCCACAGCCGCGCGGGCGGGCGCGACGGCGGGGAGGCGCGAGGGGCGGGAGGACGGCAAGACCGGGGGCGGGAAGAATCGCGGCGCCTGACATCTGTCATGGCCGGCCCGTGCGGAACCCCCGCGAAGCGATGAGGATCCGCACTGCCGTCGGCGCGCGGGCGCCCCGAGACTGGAACCGACGACGCGCCCGGCCGGGCGCCGAAGCGGACTCATCCGTCCCACCCGCCCCCATCAACCGACCCGTCCCAGCCGGCCCGCCCCCCAGAGAGAGCCCCATGAACGCCCTCGAGATCGACCACGTCACCCGCCGCTACGGGCCGCCCGGGCGCGCGCGCCACGGCGCCGGAACCGGCGCCCGCACCGGCGCAGGCTCCGCCCGCCCACCGGCCTCCGTCCAGGGACCGCGCCGAGGGTTCACCGCCGTCGACGACGTCTCCTTCGAGGTCCGGTCCGGTGAACTCGTCGCCGTCCTGGGCGTCAACGGCGCCGGGAAGACCTCCCTGGTCGAGATCGTCGAGGGCCTCGCGCCGCCCACCTCCGGCTCGGTCCGCGTCCTCGGCCGCGACCCCGTCCGCGAGCGCGCGCTGGTGCGCCCCCACACCGGCATGATGCTGCAGGAGGCCGGGTTCGCCGGCGACCTCACGGTGCGCGAGACGCTCACGATGTGGGCGGGCACGCTGACGGCGCCCCGCCCCGTCGCGGACTCCCTGGAACTCGTGGACCTGCGCGCGCGTGCGGACGTCCGCGTGAAGTCCCTCTCCGGCGGCGAGCGCCGGCGCCTGGACCTGGCCATGGCGACCCTGGGGCGCCCGCAGGTCCTGTTCCTCGACGAGCCGACGACCGGCCTCGATCCCGCGTCCCGCCGGCGCACCTGGGACCTCATCCGCTCGATGCTCGACGGCGGCGCGACCGTGCTGCTCACCACGCACTACCTTGAGGAGGCCGAGGAGCTGGCCGACCGCGTCCTCGTGATGTCCCGCGGGCGCATCGTCGCCCGCGGCACCGTCGCGGAGATCGTCGCCAGTCAGCCCTCGTCGATCGCGTTCACGCCGTCCGGCGGGCCGGGGGCGGCCCCGCCCTCGTCCCTCGAGATCTCCCCCATCGACGAGGGCGGCCGCGCCTGGCCGGGTCCCTCCCTTGCCCGCGGATCGGGGATGGCGGGACTGCCGGGGCTGGTCGCGGCGCCCCTCGTCGAGCGCGGCCGCGTCCACCTGCGCACCGACGACCTGCAGGCGACGCTCGGCGCGCTGCTGCGGGCGGCCGACGCGGATGGTGTCCGGCTGCTGGACCTGGACGCCCGGTCGGCCTCGTTGGAACAGGCGTTCCTGGCGATGACGGTCGCGGATGCCGCGGGGGAGGCCATCCGATGAGCCCTGCCCTCCGCACGCCGCTGCGGCGCATCCTGGCGATGTCCCGGGCCGAGGTCACGCTGTTCATCCGCAACCGGACGATCCTGCTGACCGCCCTGCTCACGGCGCCGGTCATGGTCCTGGCGCTCGGCCCCGTGATGGGCAACGCCCTGGAGGGGCCGGCTTTCACCCTGTTCCTGGTGCAGATGCTGTCCGCGTGGAGCCTGTTGTTCGTCGTCTACTACAACGTCACCTGCATCCTGGTGGCGCGCCGCGAGGACGGGGTCTTCCAGCGGCTCTCCACCGGCGAGGCCACCCGCTGGGAGGCGCTGATCGCCACCAGCCTGCCCTCGATCCTGGTCTTTCTGATCCAGATGCTTCTGGGCGGAGGGGTGGCGATGCTGCTGTTCGGGGCGCCCACGTTCGCGAATCCGGTGCTGCCGCTC
Organism: Actinomycetes bacterium; assembly: GCA_023426345.1. Classification (GTDB taxonomy): domain Bacteria; phylum Actinomycetota; class Actinomycetes; order Actinomycetales; family Actinomycetaceae; genus Pauljensenia. The sequence goes on along the minus strand of JAFAAX010000086.1, from coordinate 7,179 downwards.
GTCGGGGTGATCGGCGGGGCCGTCATCATGACGGCTCTGTCGGCGTGGACATCGTCGCTGACCACGACCGTCGAGGGGGCGCAGTACTCCACCATGCCCCTGCTCATGGTGTTCCTGGTGCTGTCAGGGACCAGCCTTCCTCTCTCCGTCATGCCCGACGCCGTGCAGACCGCCGCGTCGGCGACGCCCCTGTACGCAGTCGGCGACCTCATCGGCCTGGGCCTGGAGGGCACGGCGCTGCGGCACACAGCGGCCTCGGCCGACCTGGGGGCGTCCTGGACCGCGGCGGCTCGGCCCGTCGCCGTGCTCGCCGCGTGGGCGTTGGTCGGGATCTGGGCGGCGCGGGCGCGGATGCGCTTCGTCCCCCGGCGGTGAGGCAGGCCCTCTCTCTTCCCGCCGAGGACGGTCCGTCTTTCCCGCCGAATCCGGTGTCCGCGTGGAAGATCGACCGGTTCCGGCGAGAAGGATGGAAGGCTGGAGGCATGAGCGCCACCCGCACGGGGCTGCAGCAGGCCCGCACCTACGTCCTGCTGTCCCTGTACCTGATCCTGGCCATGGTGCCCCTCACGGCGGCGCTGCTGATCGCGGCGCCGGGGAGCATCACCGCGTGGACGGCTCCCTGGCTCGCCGTCCTCGCCATCCAATGCGTGGCGGCGGCCCTGACGATCCGGGCGCTGTGCGCCCACGAACTCGATGGCGTCCCGATCCCCCAGTGGCACTCCGTCCTCCTGGGCGCCGCCACGCTGGCCGGTGCGGCTCTGGCCGTCGTGGTCCTGCCCGACGGCCGCGGATTCGGATCGGCCACGGCCTCGCTCGCCCCCGTCGCCCCCCTGCTGGCCGTGCTGCTGGTCGCCCTGTTCGCCCTGACGCCCCGACTCACAGCTCCCCGGCTCACGGCGGCGTCCGTGCTGATCGCCGCCCTCCTCACCGGAGCGTCCATCCTGGCCGCCCCGGACACCGCGAGGAGCCTCGCTGATCGGCTCGTCGTCTCCCTGGCGGTCGTGTTCGTCCCCACGGTGCTGATCGGCGCGGGCGTCCTGCTGTCGACCCGGTGGTCGCTGACCATCCTGTGGGCGGTGCGCGACCAGGAGCAGATGGACGCCCTGCGCGCCGATCTGGCCGTCGCCGACGAGCGTCTGCGCATCGCCCGCGACCTCCACGACGTCTTCGGCCGCACGCTGACGGCTGTCGCCGTGAAGTCCGACCTGGCGGCCGCCCTGGCCGAGGCCGGTCGGGTCGATCGGGCCGCCGCGGAGTCCCGCGGGGTGCGCGCCCTGGCCGACGACGCGCTCCGCGAGGTGAGGGGCATCCTGGCCGGTTACCGCGCCCCCGACCTCTCAGCGGAGGTCGCTGGTGCCCGCGGCCTCCTCGACTCGGCGGGCACCCGGGTCCGCGTCATCGGCGACCCCTCGGACATCCCCTCCTGGGCCGTCGAGCCCTTCGCCCGCGTCGTCCGCGAGACCGCCACGAACGTGGTCCGCCACTCCGACGCGTCGACGGCGACGGTCCAGCTGGGCGTCGATCCGGACGGCTCGGCCGTCCTCACCGTCCGCAACGACGGGGTGGAGCGCGCGCCGTCGGACGGCCCGCCGGCAGGCGCCGGAGGATCCGGCCTGGAGGGGCTCGACGCGCGCCTGCGCGGGCTCGGCGGCTCGCTCGTCGCGCAGAGCGACCCGCCGTCGTTCACCGTGGTCGCCCGCATTCCCCCGCCCCGCGCGCAGGGCGTCGCCCTCGTCGATGAGCGGGACGACCAGGACGAGGGCGGGCGCACGGGACGCGCGCCGGAGGAGGACGCATGATCCGGGTGCTGGTGGCCGACGACGAGGCCCTACTGCGCGACGCGCTGGAGGCGATCCTCTCCCTGCAAGACGATCTGGAGGTGGTCGCCGTCGCGGCCTCCGGCCCCGAGGCGATCGCCCAGATCGACCGGTACGCCCCGGACGTGGCGCTCGTCGACCTGCAGATGCCGGGAGCAGACGGGATCGAGGTCATCGAGGCGGTGGAGCGGTCCACGCCGTCGACCCGGTGCGTCGTCCTCACCTCGCACGCGCGGCCCGGGCACCTCAAACGGGCGCTGGCCGCGGGCGCCCGCGGATTCCTGCCGAAGACGGCCTCGGCGCGCGTCCTCACCGACGTCGTCCGGCGAGTCCACGCCGGGCACCGCTACGTCGACCCGGAGCTGTCGGCGGAGGCGATCGCCGCAGGGGACTCGCCGCTGACCCCGCGGGAGGCGGACGTGCTGGAGCTCGCGGCCGACGGCGCGCCCGTCGACGAGATCGCGCGGCGCGCGGGACTGAGCGCGGGGACGGTGCGCAACTATCTATCGTCCGCGGCGACGAAGCTCGGCGCCCCCAACCGGCACATGGCCGCCGACATCGCTCGGGCCAAGGGCTGGATCTGACGCCCTGTCGCGGTCGGTTCCCCGCGGCCGATCCTAGGGTGGGAGCCATGACCGCGGCCGAGCACGCTCCGCAGACCGGGGCCGAGGCGGCATCGCCCAGGCCGGCCCGCCAGGCGGCGCCCGGGCAGGCACCGAGCGGGACTCCGCCATCCCGGCCCTCGGCGCGCCATCCGTCCGCGCGCCGCCGCCTCATCGCCGGCGGGTGGATCAGCGACGAGCACGGAGCCTGGCCGATGGCCACCGTTCCCGCCCTGGTCGGCGCGTGTGTGGGCGGCATCCGCTGGGAGCACGCGCTGCTGCTCGTCGGATGGGTCGCGGGATTCCTGTTCTTCAACGCGGCGGGGTCGTGGATGACGGCGCGACGACGTCCCGCGCGGCGCGCCCGCTACGTGCCGGCGCTGCTGACGTGGGGAGCCGTGTCCGCTGCGGCCGGGGTCTCCGCCGTGGCGCTGGCACCCGGCCTGCTCGCGTGGGCGGTCCTGTTCCTTCCCCTGGTCGCCGTCGCCTTCGTCGAGGCGTGGCGCGGACGAGGGCGCTCCCTCGCCTCGCGGCTGTCGGCCGTCCTCGCCTGCGGGCTCACCTGTGCCGTGTCCTACGACTGGGCGACCGGGCCGGCCTGGCGCGGTCTCCGGGCGTCGGTGAGCGCGACGACGGCGGGGGCGGGTGACGGGGCCGGCGGGTGGCCGTGGAGGGATGCGGGAGCGATGACCGCGGCGGGCCCCGGCGTCGGCTGGGCCCACGCCTGGATCGTCACGGCAGTGCTCACGGCCTACTTCGTCGGGACCGTCCCCTATGTGCGGTCCCTGATCCGCGAGCGCGGGAGCGTCCGGTGGATCGCGGGCTCGGTGGCCTGGTCGGCCGTCTCGGCGGCGGGCGCGCTGGCCGCGTGGGACGCCGGCGCCGTGTCGTGGGCCGTTCCGGCGGTGTCGGTGCTGCTCATCGCGCGCGCGGCGGCCGTCCCCTGGGACCAGGCGCGCAGGGGCCCGTGGAGGCCCCTGGCCATCGGCCTGGGCGAGGTCGCCGCCACAGCGCTGGTCGCGGCGACGCTGCTGCTGCCCGTCTGAGTCCGCTGGCCCGGGCCCTCCGGGCCGTGATTCCTGCGGGACGAGGGCGGAACCGGCCGCGGCGCCGGGCGCGCGGTGGCTCTGGGCCTGAGTCTCATCGGGGTCCCGCGCATGAGATCGTCCAGAACGGGCACCGAGACTCACCCTCGGAGCGACGCACGCACGGGGCGGACCTCTCAGGCCCCGGTCGGTCGGGAACCGGTGTCAGGAGGCGTCGCCGAGGGAGGAGTTCTGGAGATCCTCGGCGAGCTCGTCGACGACCAGGTCGGCGCCGGGAAGGCCCTCTGAGGGGTGCGGCTCGGCGACGCCCGTCCGGTGGACGGCGCGCCCGACCAGGTGGGACGCGACCGGCGCGGTGAGGAACTGGAGGATCAGGACGACCACCGTCAGCACGATCCACCGCCACTGCCACGACTCCAGGCCGATGCCGACCAGCACGAGCATCAGCCCGAGGAACTGCGGCTTGGAGGCGGCGTGCGCCCGCGAGTAGACATCCGGCAGCCGGACCAACCCGATGGCCGCGACCAGCGTGAAGAACACGCCGATGAACAGCAGCAGGGCGCCGGCCCAGTCGGCGAGGATCTCGAGAGTCATGAGGGCTCCTCCCTGGGCGTCGGGACCTCCGCGGGACCGGAGCCCGCCGAGCTCGGATCCGAACCGGAGCCCCCGTCCGGGCCGGATCCCCCGTCCGGGCCCGAGTCCACGAGCGGGTCCGGGCCCGCTCCCCGGTCTGCGTCCGCCCCCGAGAGCCCCTCCGGATCGTCGGCGCCCGCGTCCGCGCTGTCGGGGAGCTCCGCCTCGAGGGCGGCGTCCTCGGCGTCGGCCTCGTCCGCCTCGCGGGCGGCCCGCTCACGGGCGGCCTGCTGGCGGTCGGCCTCCTCCTGGGTGAGGATGCGACGCACATCGGCGCGCTCGCGCACCGCGAAGCGGGAGATGACGACGGCGCTGATGAAGGCCGTCAGAGCCAGGATGACGAGGAGCACCGACAAGTCGTCGCGCGCCCAGCCGACGATCATCACGCCGACCATGCCCACCCCGACGGCCGTGAGCACATCGTTGGCGATGGTGCGGTCCAGCAGGGACGGGCCCCTCGCCAGCCGCCACAGCGCGAGGAGTCCCGCTGCGACCGCCATCAGGGCCGTCACCAGATGCACGACATCCAAAGCGCTCATCGCCGCTCCTTCCGGGTCTCCCCCGCCGGGTCACCGGCACGGTCCCGGCGCTCGGAGCCGCGTCCGGCGCGCGCCCACAGGCGGTCCCAGACCCGGTCCGAGGGCGGCGTGATCCCCGCGGCTCGGAGATCCGCGTTGCTGCCGATCGCCATGAGGATCCGGCGCTCCTGGTCCAGGACCGCGGAGCGGACCGCGTCGAGTCCGCCCTGCCCGTCGACGTCGAGGACGTGGAGATAGACCGAGCCGGCGAGCCTGTCGACTCGCACCACGATCGTGCCGGGAACCAGCGACGTCATGGCCGAGATCGCGGTGAGGTGGACGGGATCGGCGCTCCGCAGATCGACGCGCACGATCGCCGAGCGCACATGGCGCCCGGAGAGCACCAGCCACGAGACCTGCAGGCCCGCCCGGATGACGTCCCCGAGGAAGCGGATCAGCAGGACGAGGACGGCCAACGGGCGCACGTGCCAGGTCGAGGACGTGTGCGGCAGCGGGAAGAACCACTGGACCGCCACGGCCGCCAGCACGCCCCCGAGGACGGTCACCCAGGTGATGTGCCCAAACACCATCACCCACAAGACCGCGAGCCACAGCGTCAGCCCTCCGGAGAGCCGGTCGCGCCAGCGACGGGACCGAGACACGGTGTTGCCCCGCCACTCGGTCGCGCCCTGGCTGAGGCGGCGCCACATCAGTGACCACCTCCATCCGTGCCGGTCCCGCCGTCGACCTCGGACCCGGTCCCGGTGTCCGTCCCCGTCCCGGAGTGGACGTCGGACTCGCCCTGGCCGCGCCCGTTGTCGGAGAGCACGGAGGAGACGTAGGGCGTGCGCGCCATGAGGTCCGCGGCGGAGCGGGAGACGTAGTCCCAGATCGGCCCCGAGAACACGGCCATCGCGATCTGGACGCCGACCAGGACGGCCACCGAGGCCGTCATCAGGCGCGAGGTGCCCGGCGCCTTCTGCTCGGCCCGCGTGCGGGAGGCCTGCGCGGCCCGCTCGGAGCGCGCCGCCACGGGCCCGAGCGCCCGCGAGGCGCGGTCCACCTGCCGCCGGGCGGCGGCCCGGGCGCGGTCGGAGGCGCCGGGAGCGGTCACCGGATCCATGAGCACCGGCGACGCCTCGCCGCTGGTCTGCCAGAACGCCTGGTGCCACCACTTGACGAACACGTACAGCGTGAGGAAGGAGGTCGCCAGGCCGCCGGCCAACAGCATCCACGCCATCGGCGTCGCCGCCTGGACGGAGGCCCGCGCCAGCCCGAGCTTCCCGACGAACCCCGTCAGAGGAGGGGCGCCGACCAGGTTGATGCCGGCGACGAAGAACATGATCGCGATCGCGGGGGCGGACTTCGCCAGTCCCGACAGGCGCGACAGCGAGGTCGTCCCCGTGCGGCGCTCGATGAGCCCCGCAATGAGGAACAGCGTCGTCTGGACGATGATGTGGTGCGCGGCGTAGTAGATCGCGCCCGCTAGGCCCCACTCCGAGGACAGCGACAGGCCCCACACCATGAAGGCGATGTGGGACACCAGGGTGAAGGACAGCAGCCTCTTGATGTCGTCCTGGGCCACCGCGCCCAGGATGCCGATGATCATCGTGGCCAGGCCGACGACAGCCAGGACGCCGTCCAACTGCCCGCCGGGGAACAGCAGGACCTCCAGACGGATGAGCGCGTAGACGCCGACCTTCGTCATGAGGCCCGCGAACACGGCGGTGACGGGGGCGGGCGCCGTCGGATAGGAGTCGGGCAGCCAGGCCTGCAGCGGCACGATCGCCGCTTTAATGCCGAACGCCACGAGCAGAACGACGTGGATCATCAGCGCGACGCCCGGGTCGATCTCCGGCAGGCGCTCCGCCAGCTGCGCCATGTTGACGGTGCCGGTCGCCGCGTAGACCAGGCCGATGCCGCCCAGGAAGATCGCCGACGACACCAGGGAGACGACCACGTAGACGCTGCCCGCCCGCACCCGCCCGTGAGTGCCGCCCAGCGTGATGAGGACGAAGGAGGCGGCCAACAGGATCTCGAACCCGACGTAGAGGTTGAACAAGTCGCCCGTGAGGAACGCGTCGGACACCCCGGCGGACAGGATGAGGAACGTCGGGAAGTAGACGCTGATCGGCGCGCCGGGATGGTCGTCGGCCAGGTTCTGGGCGAGCGAGTAGACCAGCACCGCCAGCGTGACGATCTGGCTGACCACCAGCATGAGCGCAGCCAGCCGGTCCGCGACCAGGGTGACGCCGATGGGCGCGGACCACGATCCGACGTCGAGGACGACCGGCCCGGCGTTCGCGGCCACGGCCAGGACGGCGGCGACCGCGGTGGTGGCCGACAGGACGGCCAGCGCGATGAGCTGCTGGAGCCGCGGCCGGCGCCCGACGACCAGGGTGAGTCCGGCGCCCAGCAGCGGGAGCAGGACGGGGATGGGCAGCATCCAGGCGACTCCGCTCATCGGTCCTCGCCCCCCTCGCGCCGGTCGGCCGCGTCGTCGCCTGTCCGGGCCCCGGCCGCGCCGTCGTGCGGCCGGACGTCGGCCGAGGCCGTCCCCGCC
>JAFAAX010000047.1 GCA_023426345.1 Actinomycetes bacterium | reverse complement strand
GGCGGGGAGCCCTCAGGCGTCGCGTCCGGCGGGGGCCCCCGGCAGCGTCGGGATGAACTGCGGGGCGTTGAAGCCGCGGGCCCCGAAGGCCTCGGCGATGCCGGCGGCGATCCTCCCGCTGTCGGCGCGGTCGACCAGGGCGATCGCCGAGCCTCCGAACCCGCCGCCCGTCATCCGGGCGCCGTGCGCGCCCAGCGCCCGGGCGGTGTCCACGGCGACGTCGAGCTCGGGCACCGTCACCTGGTAGTCGTCGCGCAGGGAGTCGTGGGAGGCATCGAGCAGGGCGGCCGCGCGGTCGAGGCGCTCTCCCGCCAACGGCCCCTCGCCGAGCAGGGCGATGAACGCGCGCGTCCGGCGGATCTCCGTGACGACGTGGCGCACCCGGCGGCGCATGGCGTCGGCGGGCAGGGCGGCCAGGGTCTGACCCAGGTCGCGGTCGGCGACCTCGACGAGCAGGCCGACGCCGAGCAGTCGAGCGGCCTCCTCGCAGGCCGCCCGGCGCTCCGCGTACTGGCCGTCGACCAGTTGGTGGGGGGCGCGGGTGTTGATGACGAGCAGTTCCAGGCCCTGGGCCGTCAGGTCGAAGGGGATCGGCACGGTCGACATGTCGCGACAGTCCAGCTCCAGGGCGTGGCCCTGCGCGCACAGGAGCGAGGCGGACTGGTCGAGCCCCCCGGTGTTCGCGCCGGCGACGTCGTTCTCGGCGCGTCGGCAGGCGTCGACGAGGACGCGCCGCCCGTCGGCGTCGGGGGCCTCCTCCGTCCCGGCCAGGCCCAGGTGGGCCAGATCGTCCAGGGCGACGGCCATGGAGCATTCCAGGGCCGCCGACGACGACAGTCCCGAGCCCAGGGGCACGCAGGACCACAGGGCCGCGTCGAACCCGGGCAACGGGCCGTACCCCGCCTGCTCGAGGGACCACGCGACGCCCACGGGGTAAGCCGCCCAGCCGCGGACCTCACCGGCCGAGCCCTTCGGGCCCACCGCGTCCAGGTCGAACTGGTCGACGGCCTCGCGCGTCTGGGGGGAGACCAGGCGGACCCGGCGGTCCGGACGCGCGCGCACGGCCATGAAGGCGCGGTGCGGCAGGGCGATCGGCAGGCACAGCCCGCCGTTGTAGTCGACGTGCTCGCCGATGACATTGACCCGTCCCGGGGCGCTCCACACGCCGTCGGGGGCGCCGCCGAACACGGCGGCGAACAGGGCGGCGGCCGCCGCCGCGCCCTGCTCCCGGGTGGCGGCCGGCAGCGTGTCGACGGTCGGCGCCGGCGCCGCACCCGCAGTCGCGTCGGCGGAGGACGCAGGACCCGCGGAGGCCGCCACGGGGGCGCCCTCGTCGAGGGGGGTGGGTGTCGCCATCACCACACCTCCCGCAGGCGGTCAGCGATCTTCTCCGGCGTCGTGTCGGAGATCCATGCGGCCATGCCCGACTCGGAGCCGGCCAGGTACTTCAGCTTGTTCGGGGCCCGCAGGATGGAGAAGAACTCCAGGTGCAGATGCAGGTCCTCGCGGAACTCGTGGACGGGGGCCTGGTGCCAGGCGGCGATGTAGGGCAGCTCGATGCCCATCCCGTCGGGATCCTGGAAGAAGCGGTTGCCGGCCTGCAACATGTGGAGATAGATGTCGGCGAGGTCCTCGCGCTCCTCGTCGCCGAGGGCCGGGATGTCGGGGACCGGGCGCCGGGGGGCCAGATGCATCTCGACGGGCCAGCGGGCCGCGAAGGGCACGAACAGCACCCAGTGCTCGGTCTGGGCGATGACGCGCCGGCCCGACTCGAGTTCGGCGTCCCAGACGTCGGCCTGGAGGTCGCGCCCGGTCTCCTGGCGGTAGGCGAGCGCCTGGGCGGCCATCGCGTGGGTCTTCGGCGTGAGGTAGGGGTAGGCGTAGATCTGCCCGTGCGGGTGGGACAGTGTCACCCCGATCTCCTTGCCGTGGTTCTCGAAGCAGAAGACCTGCTGGATGCCCTCCATCGCGGACAGCTCGGCCGTGCGGTCCGCCCAGGCCTCGATGACGGTGCGCATGCGGGAATGCGGGACCGTGGCCAGCGTGTCCTGGATCGACGGCGTGAAGCAGATGACCTCGCAGCGCCCCGCCGCGGGCGCCGAGAAGAACAGCGGCTGGCCCTCCTGGATCTCCGGCGGGGCGCCGATGGCCGCGCCGGGGGCGCGCATGAGGGAGGGGAAGCGGTTCTCGAAGACGACGACGTCGTAGTCCGTGTCCGGCACCTCACCGTCGGAGTAGGCGGCGCCGGGGCGCGCCGGAGCCAGGGGGTTGGCGTCCGCCGGCGGCAGGAAGGTCCGGTTCATCCGATGCGTCGCCATCGGGATCCACTCCCCCGTCAGCGGATCGTGGCGCATCTGCGGGCCGACGAACGGGCGCTCGACGCCGTCGGGGCCCGTGGCGGGGGCGAACCGGTCGCCCAGGGGGCGGGGATCGTCGAGCCGACGGGTCCTCTCCCCCGACACGTACTCCGGGGAATCGTCGAAATAGAACAGATCCCGGCCGTCGGCCAGTTTCGTCGCCGTCCTGCGCACCTTCGCCGCCACGTCCGGGTCCTCCCTCCGGCGCGCCCACGCGCCACGGTCGCATCCACTGTGAGAGACCGCCCGCAGGGGCGCGCGCGGCCGCCCCCCAGTGTAGGGCAGGCGCCCTCCCAGCCGCGGGCGCGTCCCCGCGGCGCCTAGGATGGAGGGCCGCGGGTCCCGGCCGGGCCCCGCGTCCGCGTCCCAGCACAGGTGGCCCATGTACCTTCCCGAACGGTTGCGCGGCCAGGAATGGCTGGGCGTGGTCGTCGCCATTCCGGAACCCTGGGTCACCCAGCTCACGGAGCTGCGGCTCAACCTCGGCGACCTCCAGGGCGCGCTGGTGCCGGCCCACATCACGATCCTGCCGCCCGTGTCCGTGCCCCGGGAGGATCGCACCCGCGTGATCCGCCACCTGCGCTCCGTCGCGCAGCGCCACCACCCCTTCCGCCTCACCCTGCGCGGCGCCGACTCCTTCCGGCCGACCACGCAGGTCGCCTACGTCTCCGTCGACGAGGGCGCCCCGGAGTGCCGGATCCTGGCCGACGACGTGCGCACCGGGCCCCTGGACCGGCCCCTCCGGTTCCCCTACCACCCCCACGTCACGCTCGCCCAGGGCGTCGAGGACCCCGCGATCGATCTGGCTCTCGAGCTCGGGGCCGACTTCGAGGCCTCCTGGATCGTGCCGGGATTCCGTCTGGACCGCGTCGACGAGTCGGGGAGGTACTCCTCGATGGCGCTCTTCGACTTCGAGCTGTCCTGAGGCCCGTGGACCCGGCCCGACCCGGCCCGGCAGCCGCGCGCCGCGGGCCGCTGCGCGCGGCCGGCGGGGCGGTCCTCTATGTTGGAGACATGCCCCACAGTGACGCCCCGTCAGCGGACCCGCCCCGAAGCCTGCGCCGCGCGCTGGCCACCCCCGGGCTCGTCCCGCGCATCCAGGCCCTCGTGGCCTGGTGGAACGGCACCCGCATCGCCCGCACGCTGGCCCGCTACGGGGCGCGCAACGGAGGGCTGCTCTCAGGCGGCATGGCGCTGACGACGCTGCTGTCCCTCACCGCGGCCCTCACCGTCGGGTGGACCGTCTTCATGGCCGTCCTGGGCGGCCACGAGGAGCTCCGTCGCGCCGTCATCGACGCCCTCAACACCGCGATGCCCGGCCTGTTGAAGACCGGCTCCTCCGGGTCGGGCCTCGTCGACCCCGACGCCCTGGTGGAGTCCGACGCGTGGTCGCTCACGGGCGTCATCGCGCTGTTGGTCGCGGCGTGGTCGGGGATCTCGGTGGTCGGGTCGTTGGCCGCCTCGATCCGGTCGATGTTCGGCGTGGTCTCGGTGCCGGAGAACGGCCTGCTCACGATCCTGCGCAACGCCGTCGGCGCCGCCGGGCTGGCCGCCAGCCTGGTCGTCGGCGCAGGGCTGGGCCTGCTCACCGACGTGTTCGGCGACTGGACGATGGACCGCCTGGGCGTCTCCCCCGGCGCCGGCCGGCCCGCGATCTCGGTGGGCACCCACCTGCTCTCACTGCTCGTCGACGCGGCCGTCCTGCTCCTCCTGGTCCGGGTCGTCGCCGGCGTGCGCGTGCCCCGCGCCGACCTGCTGGGCGGCCTGCTCCTGTTCGGGGTCGCCGCGCAGGTCCTCCAGGTCCTCGGGACGACGGCGGTGGGCGCCGTCGACAGCCCGATCCTGGCCACGGCCACCACGGTGGTCACCCTGGTCCTGTGGATCAACCTGCTGGTCCGCGTCGTCCTCACGGTCGCGGCGTGGATGGCGAACCCGCCTCAGGCCGTGCCGCTCACGGCCTCCGTCACGCTGCATTTCCGCGAACGCCCGAACTTCGTCACACTGAGCGTCCCGGAGACCCTGGCATGGCCGCACCATCCGGTGACGGGCGAGCTCCTGCCCGCCCGCGCCGAGGACCCCACGGTCGCGGTCGGATCGGCCGACGCTGTCGGCGCGGGGGCGTCTGCGCCCGCCCCCGAGACGCCTCAGAGGTCGTAGTCGACCGTCAGGGGCGCATGGTCGGAGAAGCGGGCGTCGTAGCTCGCCGCACGCCCGATGCGGAAGGACCGCGCGCGCTCGGCCAGCTCGGGCGTGGCGAACTGGTAGTCGATGCGCCACCCCGCGTCGTTGTCGAAGGCCTTGCCGCGCCAGGACCACCACGTGTAGGGCCCCTGGACCGCGCCGGCCAGATCCCGGGTGACGTCGCGCCACCCCTGCTCGACCCAGCGGTCGAGGAAGGCGATCTCCTCGTCGAGCACGCCCGCGCGCTTGTTGTGGTTGGGCGTCCAGTTCTTGATGTCGGCCCGCGAGCGCACGACGTTGAAGTCGCCGGCCACCACCGTCTGCCGGCCGCCGGCCTGCGCCTGGGCGAGCAGCGCCGCCATCCGCGCCCCGATGCGGGGCAGATGGGCCATCTTCGCCTCCTGCCGGGGCGTGTCGACCTCGCCGGAATGGAAGTAGGCGGACACGACCGTCAGGCGCGCGCCCGAGGCCAGATCGAGGTCGACCTCGAGCCACCGCCCCGAGTCCCGGTCGGTCTCATCGCCGTCGAGCTCCCCGCGGACGTCGGCGACGGCCGGGGCGCCGGCCGAGTCCGCGCGCACGGCGACGGCCACTCCCGCGCGCCCCTTCATCCGCGAGGGGACGACGGCGAGGCGCCATCCGTCCCCCAGCAGCCCGGCGGTGGTGGCGGCGTCGGCGCGGACCTCCTGCATGAGGACGACGTCGGGGGACTGCTCGTCGAGCCATGGCACCAGGCCGCGCTTGGCGGCCGCGCGGACGCCGTTGAGGTTGACTGTCGCGATCGAGATCATGGGTGACATTCTGCCCGGCCTGGGCTAGCGTGGGAAACCCCGGATACCCCCCGAGGGTATGTGAGAACGAGTCTCAGGAGCTTTTCGGATGAGCAGGCGAGACCGGACCCCGCAGCCGTCCCCGCGCGATCACGCTCCGCGGTGCGACGCGCGCCCGCAGGTCGAGGACGCCCCGGACGCCCTCGTCGATGGATCCGCGCACGCGCCTCACGGCCACGACCACGCCCCCGCCGGCACCTCGCGGGGGCGCCTGTCCGCCGCCCTCGCGGTCACCGGCACAGTCCTCGTCGCCGAACTCGTCGGCGCGTCCCTCACGGGCTCCCTCGCCCTGGCCGCCGACGCCGGGCACATGGCCGTCGACTCCATGGGGCTCGTCATCGCCCTCATCGCCGCGCACCTCGTGGCCCGGCCCCGCGACGACCGCCACACCTGGGGGTGGGCCCGCTCCGAGGTGGTGGCCGCCGCGCTCCAAGCCGGCATGCTGGCCGTCATCTGCGTGACCGTGGCGTGGGAGGCCGTCCAGCGGCTGCTCCGCCCCGGCGTCCTCGAGCCCGCGCCGATGCTCGTCATCGGCGTCATCGGGCTCGTCGCCAATGCGGCGTCCCTGGCCATCCTGTCCGGGGGGCGCGGCGACTCCCTCAACATGCGCGCCGCGTTCCTCGAGGTCGCCAACGACGCGCTGGGCTCGCTCGCCGTCATCGTCGCGGCCGTCCTCGCGATGGCCACGGGATGGTCCGGCGGGGACGCGATGGCCTCGCTGCTCATCGCCGTCCTCATGGCCCCGCGCGCCGTCGCGCTCCTGCGCCGCTCTCTGGCGATCCTCATGGAGGAGACGCCCCGCGGCCTCGACCTCGCCGACGTCCGCTCCCACATCCTGGCGGTGCCCGGGGTCAGGGACGTCCACGACCTCCACGTCACGACGATCGCCACGGGGACGGTGTCCCTCACCGCGCACGTCACGGTCGATCCCGACCTCGATCAGGCGGCCCATGAGGGCATCCTGCACACGCTCCAGACCTGCGTCGCCACCCACTTCCCCGTCTCCGTCGGCCACGCGACATTCCAGATCGATCTGCCCGCCCATCGCGACCACGAGGTCCTCGCCCACGCCGCGGCCCTCGCCCGCGGACGGGAGTGACGCCCCTCCCGGCGTCACGCCCCCCGCTCGGCGGCCTCCACGACATTGGCGAGCAGGAGAGCCCGGGTCATCGGACCGACGCCGCGCGGATTCGGCGACAGCCAGGAGGCGACGCGGTCGACGCCGTCGGCCACGTCGCCCACCAGCCGGGACCTCCCGTCCGGCGCGGGCTCGCGCGAGACCCCGACGTCCACCACGACCGCGCCGGGACGCACCATGGACGCGGTCACCAGGCCCGCGGACCCGGCGGCGGCCACCACCACGTCGGCCGCGCGAATCTTGTCCGCCAGATCGTGCGTGCCCGTGTGGCACAGCGTCACCGTCGCGTTCACGTCGCGGCGGGTGAGCAGCAGGCCGATCGAGCGGCCGACCGTCACGCCCCGGCCGATCACGCAGACGTCGGCCCCGTCCAGCGAGATCCCGTGCCGGGTCATCAGCTCGATGACGGCGCGCGGCGTGCAGGGCAGCGGAGAGTCGATCGGACCGGAGCCGCGCAGGACCAGCCGCCCGAGGTTCGTCGGATGCAGGCCGTCGGCGTCCTTGGCCGGATCGACGCGCTCGAGGACGGCGTTGGCGTCCACCTCGCTCGGAAGGGGCAGCTGGACGATGAAGCCGGTGCAGCGCGGATCGCCGTTGAGCCGGTCGACGGCCCCCTCGATCTGCGCCCGCGTCGCCGTGGCGGGCAGGTCGATGCGGATCGACTCGATGCCGACCTCCGCGCAGTCCCGATGCTTGCCGGCGACATAGGCCACCGATCCGGGATCCTCCCCGACCAGGATCGTGCCCAGGCCGGGGACGACGCCCCGCTCGCGCAGCGCCCGGACCCGGACGCGCAGCTCCTCCCTGATGGCCCCGGCCGTGGCGGCCCCGTCGAGGATCTGCGCCGGCCCCTCCCAGGGCGTCCTCACTGCGGCAACCCCTCATAAAGGGGATGGGCGTCGGTGAGGCGCCGCACGCGGGCGCGCAGGCCCTCGACGTCGACGCCGCCCGCGCCCTGGACGAGCGCGGTGGCGATGATGTCGGCGACCTCCTCGAAGTCCTCGGCCGTGAAGCCGCGGGTGGCCAACGCCGGCGTCCCGATGCGCAGGCCCGACGTGACGGCCGGCGGGCGCGGATCGAAGGGGACCGCGTTGCGGTTGACGGTGATGCCGACGTCGTGGAGCAGGTCCTCCGCCTGCTTGCCGTCGAGCGGGGAGCCCACGAGGTCGACGAGCACGAGGTGGACGTCCGTGCCGCCCGTGACCAGGCGGATCCCCGCCGCGGCCGCGTCGGGGGCGGACAGGCGCTCCGCGAGCCTCTGCGCGCCCTCGAGCGTGCGCACCTGGCGGTCGCGGAACGCGTCCGTCTGCGCGACCTTCATCGCGATCGCCTTCGCGGCGATGACGTGCATGAGCGGGCCGCCCTGCTGGCCGGGGAACACGGCGGAGTTGAGCTTCTTGCCCCACTGCCCTCCGCGCGAGGACAGGATCATCCCCGAGCGCGGGCCGCCCAACGTCTTGTGGACGGTCGTGGTGACGACGTCGGCGAACGGGAGCGGATTCGGGTGGACGCCCGCGGCCACGAGACCCGCGAAGTGCGCCATGTCGACCCACAGCGCGGCCCCGACCTCGTCCGCGATGTCACGGAAGGCCTGGAAGTCCAGGTGGCGGGGGTAGGCCGACCAGCCTGCGATGATCACGCGGGGGCGTTCGCGCAGGGCGACCTCGCGGACCTGCTCGGGCTCGATGCGCTGGGTGTCGCGCGAGACCTCGTAGGCGGTGGCGTGGTAGAGCTTGCCGGAGAAGTTGATGGCCATCCCGTGGGTGAGGTGGCCCCCGTGGGCCAGCGAGAGCCCCAGGATCGTGTCGCCCGGCGCTGCCATCGCCATGAGCGCCGCCGCGTTCGCCTGGGCTCCGGAGTGGGGCTGGACGTTCGCGTAGTCCGCCCCGAACACGGCCTTTGCGCGATCGATCGCCAATTGCTCGGCGACGTCGACGAACTCGCAGCCGCCGTAGTAGCGGCGCCCCGGATAGCCTTCGGCGTACTTGTTCGTCAGCACCGAGCCCTGTGCCTCGAGGACTGCGCGGGGCACGAAATTCTCCGAGGCGATCATCTCCAGCGTCCCGCGCTGGCGGTCGAGCTCGTGGTCCAGGACGGCGCGGATCTCGGGATCCAGCTCCGCCAGCGTCATGTCATTGAGGGAATCGCTCATGGGTTCTCCACATCTCCACACCGGTGCCCCGGCTGGAGCCCCGGCCCAGGCGGGCGGCCGCGGCGTCCGATCGATCGCTCCCCGGTGGTCCCCCACCTGTGCGCCAGTCACGACGCGGACAGCCTAGCGCAGCCGGAGCCGGCCTCAGCCGGCGTGTCCGTCGGCGCCGATGTCGGTGCCGGGGGACCTGAGGTAGAGCGGAGACGCACCAACGAGGACGGCGAGGAGGGGCGGCGGCTACGAGGCCCCACCATCGCTGCAATCACGGCAATTCACGGAACTTATGGTTGCTCCGACAGTCTCAATTCCTTCCCTTCACTACTCAGGGAGCATCGGGCTATCAGTTCTTTGACATTGACTCGGTTGACGTCTCCAGCGCCTTCACAACCCTGTGCGACTCGGTTAGCCTGATGGCCCGTCCCATCCTCATCGGGCCGCACACCGTGGACGGCGCTGCCCTCAGCGGTGTGCGGCCCGTGCTCCCGCGCATTCCCCGTCCCACTGCTTCCGCTTCGGCGGGAGCCGGGAACCGCGGCCCGTATCCACCCTCTCGCTCAGAAGGAGTCCGCGCATGTCCTCCGCGGTCACCGAGCGCTCCGCCCTCCCCGCCTTCGACCTGGCCCTGCCACGGAGCCCCTCTCCCGCCCTCTTCACCTCTGTCGTGGCCCTGCTCGATCTCGCCGTCATCGTCACCACGCTCGCCGTCGGCACACGGGTGTTCCCCGATGTCTCCGCGGTGGCCGACGGCCATTCGCTGGCGGCGTTCCCTCCCGGCCAGACGGCCGTGGCGACGGTCATCGCCGTCGCAGCCTGGGGACTGCTGCTGCGCGCCCTGGGCACCTACCGGCTGTCCGTCATCTCCTCGACCGGCGACCAGAACTGGGCCGTCGTGCTGGCCACCCTCATCCTCTTCGCCGGCGCCGCGGTGCTGGGCGACGTCCTCGACATCGACTGGGGGAAGGGGTTCTTCGCCTTCACCCTGCCCGTCGGATTGGCGATGCTGCTCATCGGACGGCGGGCCAGCCGCCGCCTGCTGCTGCGCCTGAGGCGCGCGGGCCGGCTCACCCAGCGCTGCGTGATCCTCACGCGGGACGACGCCTCAGCCGGGCTCACCCGCACCCTCACGCGCGCCTACGAGCTGGGGCTGACCGTCGTCGCGTCCGTCGACGCCGGCGCCCAGTGGTCGCCGTCCCCGGAC
This sequence comes from Actinomycetes bacterium, assembly GCA_023426345.1. Taxonomy (GTDB): domain Bacteria; phylum Actinomycetota; class Actinomycetes; order Actinomycetales; family Actinomycetaceae; genus Pauljensenia. Next base: position 25,056 of record JAFAAX010000047.1, on the reverse strand, counting down.
CGGCCCGACGACACGGCGGGGATCCTCGCCGTCATGCAGGCCCAGCGCGCCGACGTCCTGCTGGTCGACAGCCTGTCCGGCTTCAATCCGCAGGCGCTGCGCGCCCTGCGGTGGGCCCTCGAAGGGGCCGACCTCCGCCTGGCGCTCGTCACCTCGCTCACCGGCGTCGGGGCGGAGCGCGTCTCCATCCGGCACGTCGACGGCCTGGCCGAGCTCCACATCCACGCCCCCTCGCTGGGCGGGCCCACCGCCGTGGTCAAGCGGGGCGTCGACCTCGTCCTCTCGACACTGGCCATCGCGCTGCTGCTCCCGGTGCTCGCCGTCATCGCCGTGCTCATCAAGGCGGGGGACGGCGGCCCCGTCCTGTTCCGCCAGCGGCGCGTCGGCCTGCGCGGCTCCGAGTTCACGATGCTCAAGTTCCGCACCATGGTCGTGGACGCCGAGGCCCGCCTGGCGGCCGTGCAGGCGCAGGGCGAGCGGGACGCCGGGAACGACGTGATGTTCAAGATGACCGACGACCCCCGCATCACCCGGGTCGGCCGCGTCCTGCGCCGATTCAGCCTCGACGAGCTCCCCCAGCTGTTCAACGTCTGGGGCGGGACGATGAGCCTGGTCGGCCCGCGCCCGCCGTTGGCCCGCGAGGTCGCGCTCTACGAGGACATGGTCCACCGCAAGTTCATGGTGAAACCAGGCATCACGGGTCTGTGGCAGACGTCGGGGCGCTCGACGCTGTCCTGGGACGACTCGGTCGACCTCGATCTGTTCTACGTCGAGAACGTGACGCTGGCGCGGGATCTGCGCATCCTCGTGCGGACGGTCCGGGCCGTCACCACCGCGGAGGGCGCCTACTGACGGCAGGCCCGCTCGCAATGAGGCTGACCGCCGCGCCGTCCCGGGCGCGGCGGTCAGCCATTTCTCACTCCACCGCCGCCGCCTCAGCGATGGAGGAGGCAAGGAACTGCCGCAGCATCGTCGAGGATGTCGACGGCGTGTACGGCAGATACACCACCCGGGCGCCGACCTCGGCCATCTGCTGCTCGAGCAGGTCGCCGCGCGCCGTGTCCTTCCAGTCGTCGCCCTTGAAGAGGACGTCGAAGGGATGCCGACGCCAGGCGACGCGCTTGTCCCGGTCGATGTCCGTGACGACGTCGTCGACGAAGCGCAGGCTGGCGATGAGCTCCATGCGCTCGTGATGGGGGATGACGGGAGGTCGGCCCTTCATCCGCATCAGCGACTCGTCGGTGGCCACGCCCACGACCAGGCGGTCGCACCGGTCGCGGGCGGCCCGCAGGATGTTGAGATGGCCGATGTGAAGCATGTCGAAGCCGCCCGGGACGTATCCCACGCACTCTCCAGGTCGTGACACGGTGGACCTCCGGATGGGACGGCGCCGATCCCCCGGCGCTCGGATGGTGCCGCCATTGAAGCACGCCCTCCGCCCCAGGCCTAGGTTCAACAAATTACATGGTTGACCGAATGCGGCGCCCCGTCCTGGCCTTTCCCCCTCGACGAAGACGCCCCCTCCCGGAACCTGGGTCCCGGACGGGGGCGTCGCCCTCGTCAATGGAGGCGCAGACGTGTCCGCGGGCGCGCGCCCGCGCCCGCTCACTTGATGAAGCCGAGCGCCTTGACGGCGTCGTACTCCTCCTGCAGAGCGGCGATGTTGTGGTCGATGCCCGCGCGCGTGGCGTCGGAGATCGCCAGATCGTCGACCACCTGGAAATCGCCGTCCACCGAGCGCACCGGGAAACCGAAGGACAGACCGGCCGGAACGCCGTAATGGGAGCCGTCGGAGTAGTAGCCGGCGGTGACGAACTGGCCCTCGGGCGTGCCGTGGATCCACGAGTGCATGTGGTCGATGGCCGCGTTGGCGGCCGAAGCGGCGGAGGAGGCGCCGCGGGCCGCGATGATGGCCGCGCCGCGCTTAGCGACGGTCGGGCGGAACTCCTCGGCCAGCCAGGCGTCGTCCACGAGCTCGGTGGCCGGCCTGCCCGCCACCGTCGCGTAGGAGATGTCCGGGTACTGGTCGGCGGAGTGGTTGCCCCACACGACGACGTTGGCGACGTCGGCGACGGCGGCGCCCGTCTTGTGGGCCAGCTGGGAGATCGCGCGGTTCTGATCCAGGCGCAGCATCGACGTGAAGCGCGTGGCGGGAACGTCAGGGGCGGCGTTCTGCGCGATGGCGGCGTTGGTGTTGGCCGGGTTGCCCACGACCAGGACCCGCACGTCATCGGCGGCTCCGGCGTTGATGGCCGCGCCCTGGGGACCGAAGATCCCCGCGTTGGCCTCCAGCAGGTCCGCGCGCTCCATGCCCGCCGAGCGCGGACGGGCGCCCACCAGGTAGGCGACGTTGACCCCCTCGAAGGCCTTGGCCGCATCGTCGTAGACGTCGACGCCCGCCAACAGCGGGAACGCGCAGTCGTCCAGTTCCATGGCGGTGCCCTCAGCGGCGTGCACGGCCTGCGGGATCTCCAGCAGATGGAGCGCGACCGGCACGTCGGGGCCGAAGACCTGGCCGGAGGCGATGCGGAAGAGCAGCGCGTAGCCGATGTTGCCGGCCGCGCCGGTGACGGTGACGATGCGGGGATCAGTCATGGAAGGAACTCCTCGGTGATTGTTCCACGGCGCCGATCGGCGCCGGTTGTGGGCCCGACGTCCACTCCGCCGGACACGACGCGTCCAGCCTAGGGCAGCCGGCGCGCCCGGGACCGGGATGCCGGTCCCAGACGTCGCGCCCCCGGGACGTGACGTACGCAATACGATAGGGCCACCAGGGACGGAGGTCACCATGGGCGCCAAGAAGGAACGCCGCGAGGCCGAGCAGCGACGCCGCGAGGAGGAGGACGCGCGCCGCTCCTCGATCACCCGGGCGAAGAAGGCCGTGAAGAAGGCCCGCAAGGAGCGCCGGCGCCGGGAGCGCCAGGAGCGCGAGGTCCTCGAGGCGGCGCGCCCCGTCACCGAGGTCACCCAGCAGTGGACCGACGATCCTCGGACGCTGCTGGCGGCGGGACCGGACTTCTCCCTGGACGCCCTCGTCCGCGACGCCACTCCGGGATGGCGCGAGGGCCGCCGCGCCGGCGACCATGCGACCGCCGCGCGTTCGCAACTGCTCTCGGAGCAGCAGGAGCGCCTGTTCGCCGCGGCCAAGGGCGGAGCGGCGGATGCCGTCCTCCTGCTCCTTCAGGGACTGGACACGGCCGGCAAGGGCGGGATCGTCCGCCACGTCGTCGGCCAGGTGGATCCCCAGGGCGTCCAGCTGGCGGCCTTCAAGGCCCCGACCGAGGAGGAGCGGGCCCACGACTTCCTCTGGCGGATCGCCCCGCATCTGCCGCGGCCGGGGTTCATCGGGGTCTTCGACCGGTCCCACTACGAGGACCTGCTGGTGCCGATCGCCCAGTCACTGACGGGCCGGGCCGATGAGCACGGGCAGACGTGGACCGTCCCCGAGGAGGAGCTCGGCCGGCGCCGCGCGGCGATCGCCCAGATGGAGGCCGATGCCTCCCGATCGGGGATCCGCATCGTCAAGGTGTGCCTGATGGTCTCCTACGAGGAGCAGGGCCGCCGCCTGCGCGAGCGCCTGGACCGCGCCGACAAGCACTGGAAGTTCTCCGACTCGGATCTGGACACCCGCGACGACTGGTCGCACTACCAGCGCGCCTATGAGCAGGTCCTCCGCCAGACGTCGACGCGCGTGGCGCCGTGGTACGTCGTGCCCGCCGACCGCAAGTGGTACGCGCGCCTGGCCGTCACGGAGATCCTGGCGCGCACGCTGGCCGGCATCGACCCGCAGTGGCCGGCCGCAGCCTTCGACGCGGAGGCCGCGCGGGCCCGGCTGGACGCGACGATGTCCCCCGAGGCACTGAGGACCTGGGCGCGCGAGCGGCGCGCGAAGGAGCGCCGGCAGGTCGTCGACGACGAGGCGATGGCCTTCGCCGTCGACGACCTCACCGCGGACTGATCAGGCCCGGTGGGACCGGTAGTACTCGATGAGCCCGCGGGTCGAGGGGTCCTGCGCCTCCAGGGCCGCGGCGTCCCCGGCGATGGCCGGGGCGAGGTCCTTCGCGAGCTGCTTGCCCAGCTCGACGCCCCACTGGTCGAAGGAGTCGATGCCCCACACCGCGCCCTGGACGAACGTGATGTGCTCGTACAGCGCGATGAGCTGGCCCAGGACGGACGGGGTCAGGGCGGGCGCCATGATCGACGTGGTCGGGCGGTTGCCGGTGAAGACGCGGGCCGCGACGATGGCGTCGGGCGTCCCCTCCGCGCGGACCTCCTCGGCCGTCTTCCCGAAGGCCAGCGCCTTCGTCTGCGCGAAGAAATTCGAGAGGAACAGCTCATGGACGTCGGCGTCGCCGTCGCGTGTGTCCCACGTCGGCGTGGCGAAGGCGATGAAGTCCGCGGGCACGACGCGCGTGCCCTGGTGGATGAGCTGGTAGAACGCGTGCTGCCCATTGGTCCCGGGCTCGCCCCAGAAGACCTCTCCCGTATCGTAGGAGACCGGGGAGCCGTCCCAGCGCACGGACTTGCCGTTGGACTCCATGGTGAGCTGCTGGAGGTAGGCGGGGAAGCGGTGGAGGTACTGGGAGTACGGCAGGACGGCATGGGTGTCCGAGCCCAGGAAGTTCCCATACCAGACGTTGAGCAGCCCCATGAGCAGCGGCACGTTGTCCCGCGGGGCGGCGGTGGCGAAGTGCCGGTCGATGGTGTGGAAGCCGTCGAGGAAGGCGTCGAAGTGCTCCGGCCCGATCGCCACGGCCAGGGACGTCCCCACCGCCGAGTCCACCGAGTAGCGTCCGCCCACCCAGTTCCAGAAGCCGAAGGCGTTGTCCGGGTCGATGCCGAAGGCCGCGACCTTGTCCAGGGCCGTCGACACGGCGACGAAGTGCTGCGCGATCGCAGCGGCGTCGCCGGCGGCATCGTCCGGATCGAGGAGGCCCCGCGAGCGCAGCGCGCCCAGGAACCACTCGCGCACGACGCGGGCGTTGGTCAGGGTCTCCAACGTGGTGAAGGTCTTCGACGCGACGATGACCAGGGTGGTCTCGGGATCGAGGCCGCGGACCTTCTCCGCCGCGTCGGTGGGATCGATGTTGGAGATGAATCGGCAGCTCAGACCCTCTTGGACGAATGGCTTAAGCGCCTCATAGGCCATGACGGGCCCCAGATCGGAGCCGCCGATGCCGATGTTGACGACAGTGGCGACGCGCTTGCCGGTCACGCCCGTCCACTCGCCCGAGCGCACACGGCGCGCGAACGCGTAGATCCTCGCCAGCTCCCGGTGGACGTCCGCGACGACGTCCGTGCCGTCGACCTCCAGACGCTCCCCCGCGGGCCGGCGCAGCGCGGTGTGGAGGACGGCCCGGTCCTCGGTGACGTTGATGTGATCGCCGGCCAGCATCCGGTCGCGGTGCTCGAGGACGCGTGTCTGCTCGGCGAGCGCGAGGAGATCCTCCATCGTCGCGTCGTCGATGAGGTTCTTCGACAGGTCGACGTGGAGGTCGCCGGCTTGGCGGGTCCAGTGCGCGGCCCGGTCCGGGTCGGCATCGAACCAGGCCCGCAGATCCGGGTCGAAGGTGTCGGCGCGCGCGTCGAGCGCGCGCCACGCGGGCGTCGTCGAGGGGTCGACGGGACGGGGTTGCGTGGTCATCTGTCCTCCTGGGGGCATGGTGGGAATCGACGAGGGCGGGGCCGGCCCCGCCGGCCCGTGGGTCAGTGCGGGTCCGACGCGGCCGCGTCGACGACGGTGAGGGGGGTCAGCGCGGAGTCCGTGTCCTCCCGGGAGACGGCCTCCAGGACGGGCAGCAGCTGCATCCACCACTGCTCGACGGGGCGGCCGTTGTCGGCATCGAGGTCGTCCTCCATGCGTTCCACGGCACGGGACTCCAGGCCGTGCGTGGTCTGCCCGATGTAGACGGCGTTCGCGGTCCCGCGCGTGAACTGCGCGTCGAGCTGGCGCGTCGCGGCGTCGATGAGGCGGGTGGCCAGCAGGCGGTCGAACGGGGTGGGCGCGCCGCCCTGCTGGAGGTGGCCCAGGGCGCAGCTGCGGACGTCGAACAGCCCGTCGCCCTCGCCCTCGAACACGCGGGCCAGGAACTCCCGGTCGTAATGCTCGGAGGCCTCCTCGTTGGCGAGCACCAGGTACAGTCGCCGCCCGTTCTCGAAGGCCGTGCGCAGGTCCCGGGCGTCGCGGCTGATGTCCGCGATCGACATCGGCACCTCGTTGAGGTAGGCCTTCTCGGCGCCCGCGGCGAGGCCAGCCATCAGGGTGAGGTACCCGCACCGCCGGCCCATCAGCTCGGCGACGAAGCATCGTGTGGAGGCGGCCGCCGACTCCTTGATGCGGTCGAGCGCCCACACCGCGTTGTTGAGCGCCGTGTCCGCGCCGATCGTCAGCTCCGTGCCGGGCAGGTTGTTGTCGATGGTGGCGGGCACCAGGACGGTGGGGATGCGGAACGCGGGGTAGCGGTCGCGCTCGCCCGTCATGCCGGCGACGGCCAGGTAGGCGTCGAGGCCGCCGATGACGAGCAGCGCGTCGACGCGGTTGTGCTCCAGGGCGCGTCCGATCGCGTAGTACTCCTCGATCGCGGGCCGGCTGCGGCGCGTGCCCAGCTCGGCCCCGCCGTGGAAGGCCCAGCCCTCGACGTCGGACCAGGTGAGCTCCGAGACCCGGTTGCCGATGAGGCCCGCCCACGATCCGTCGACGCCGAGCATCGTCCATCCGCGGCTGATGCCCAGGCGCACCGCGGCGCGCGCCGCGGTGTTCATGCCGGGCGCCAGGCCCCCCGCATGGAGGATCGCGACGCGCGGAACGGGGGCCTCGACGTCGCGGACCCGGTCGTGGTCCCGGGTCCCGGCCACGGGGGCGCCCTCGTCGGCCTCCGGAGCGGAGGCGGACGCGGCCTGTGGCGGCGCGGAGAGGATGTCGTTGAGCGCGACCATCGTCGTGAAGCTGGCGCCGCGAGCCGCCGCGGCCGCCGCGTAGTCGCCGGCCGCGACCAGCCCCTGGACGGCGCGCGTGTCGCGCACGGCGGTCATCAGGGGGATCCGGGTGACGCGGTTGTTGCGCACGCCCAGGACGACGGGCGGGGAGTCGTGGTGGGCGCCGACGATCTCCTGGACGGCCGCGTAACCCAGCAGGGTCGACATCCAGCGGTCGTAGGCCGACGGCGCGCCGCCGCGCTGGACGTGGCCGAGGATCGTCACGCGGGCGTCCTCGCCGGTGCGTTCCCGGATGGCGTCCGCGATCTGCTGGGCGCCCAGGTGGGCGCCCGACCGGTCGGTGGCGCCCTCGGCCACCAGGATCATCGACTCGCGCCGGCCGGCCGCGCGCCCCAGGCGCAGCTTCTCGCAGAGATCGTCCTCCCAGCCCTGCCCCACGGGGTTCTCCGGCGTGAACACGTAGTCCGCTCCCCCGGCCACCGCGCCCATGAGGGGGAGGTAGCCGCAGTGGCGGCCCATGACCTCGACGATGAAGGTGCGCTGGTGGGAGGCCGCCGTGGAGGCGATCTCGTCCAGCGCGTCGACGATGCGGTGCAGGGCCGTGTCCGCCCCGATCGTCATGTCGGTGCCGACCAGGTCGTTGTCGATCGACCCGACCAGCCCGACGACAATGAGCTGCGGGTGGGCGTCGGCGGTCTCCTGGGGGATCGCGCCCTCCTCGACCAGTTGCGCCATGTGGGTGGGCCAGCCCTCGCGGAACTCGTCGGTGCCGGCCAGGGAGCCGTCCCCTCCGATGACGACCAGCCGGTCGATGCCGCGTTCGAGGAGGTGGAGGGCCGCCTTGTGCATGCCCGACCACTCCCGGAACTCCACCGAGCGGGCGGTGCCGATGACCGTGCCGCCCTCGGCGAGGATGCCGGACACATCCGACCACGCGAGCTCCTGGATGTAGTCCCCGCCTTGGACGGCGCCCTCCCAGCCCTCGCGGATCGCGTAGGGGACGGCCCCGCGGGCCAGGGCCGTGCGGGCGACCGCGCGCACCGCTGCGTTCATGCCCTGGGCGTCCCCGCCCGAGGTGAGCACGCCGATGCGCATCGCAGGCGCCGGTGCGGCAGCCATCTCCGGATCGCTGGCGGCTGCTGCTGTCTGACCGGTCATCTGTCCCCTCCTGAGGTGGTCGTCGAACCCCGGCTCTATTGTGCCCTCTCCAGGCGCCCGCGCCGACAGGCCTCCGCCCAGGCGGGACGAGGGCGCTCAGCGCGCGGCGGGGGCGCCGGAGGCGTCACCGGGTCCGGAGCCCGCGTCCCCGAGTGCGCCGGCGGTCGCGGATTCGCCGAAGGAGGGGCGGGCGCGTTCCAGCTCGACGCGGGCCTGGGCCGCCCGCTGTTCGGCGTCGGCAGCCAGCTGATCCTGCAGAAGGGCGTTGTCCCGGGGCAGTGGGCGGCGCCCGCCCCGGAAGTAGGCCCCCAGGAAGGTGCAGGCGACGGCCGCGACGAACCAGACGGCCAGGATCGCCAGGCAGTTGCGCACGGCGTGATCGGCGCCCGCGCCCGCGATCATGTCTCGGAACGCCAGCTGCGTGTAGGACATCGGCAGGAACGGGTGGATCCACTGGAAGAACCTCGGAGCGGTCTCGACCGGGAAGGTCGCGCCCATCGAGGTGATCTGGAGGCTGAGGAGGATGATCGAGACGAACCGGCCACGGTAGGCCATGGTCGCCACCGCCGCCTGGTTGACCGCGACGAAGGTGAGGGAGGCGGCGATGGCCAGCAGCACGAGGCCCCCGACGTTGTCCGCGCTGAGCCCGATCGTCCAGTTGACGATCGTCATCATGAGGACGGCCTGCGCGACGGAGAGCACGGTGGCGGTCGTCGCGGGCCTCAGCGCCGCGTGCCACCACTTCTCCGTGGGTCCGGGGCGGCGGTCGAGCGCGGGCAGGACGAGGAAGATCGCGATCCCGCCGACCCACAGCGCGAGCGACATGAACATCGGCGTGAACCCGGCGCCGTTGTTCGCCACCGCGTGGTCGCGCACCGCGTCGACGGCCACGGGCGTCGAGATGACGTCGGCGATGTGGCCGGCGTCGGCATCCGTGTAGGCCGGGATCCGGTCGACGCCGTCGCTCAGGCCCTCGGTGAGCTTCGCGGCACCGGTGGCCAGCGCGGAGGAGCCGTCGGAGGCGGTGCGGGCGCCCTTGTCGAGCGTGGCCAGACCGTCGGCGAGCGCCGAGGTCGAGTCCGCGAGCGTGGCGGAGCCGTCGGCGAGGTCCTTCAGCCCGACCGTGAGGGTGCCCGCCCCCGAGGAGGCGGTCGAGGCGCCCTCGGCGAGCTGGCGCGCGCCGGAGGCCAGCGCGGAGGAGTTCTGCGTCAGGGTGGTCAGACCGGAACTCAGCTGGGAGGTCGCGCCGATCAGCTGCGTCGACGAGGACGCCCCTGCTCGCAGGGTCTGGGACTGCGAGGAGAGGGTGTTGAGGACGCCGGCGAGGCTCCGCCCGGAACCGGTCGCCGGATTGTAGGCGTCTGTCGCCTGGCCGATGCCGGCCTGGAGCGTGGAGGCGCCGGCTGCCAGCTTTTGAGCGCCGGCGAGCGCCGTCTGGGCGCCGGTCGCGGCGCTCTGGGTCTTCGAGCGCAGGGTATCGCTCTGATCGCGCAAGGCCTTCGCACCGGCCGCCGCCTCACCTACCTGGCCGGCCAGGGTGTTGACGCCGGAGTCCACCTGGGACGCCCCGCTGGTCAGCGTCTCGTCCTGCTGGACGGCCTGGGTGAGGGCGGCGCACACGGGATCGGAGGCGCCGTGCGCGCCCACGCAGAGCTGCTGGATCTGCTCGATCGACGCGGTGTAGGCTGCGACGCCCGAGGAGAGGCTCTGCGCGCCGCCGGTGAGCTCCTGGAGCTTCTGAGTCGCCGCCGGATCATTGAGCTGTCCGCTCAGGCTGTCGACACCTCGGGTATAGGCGTCGACGCCCTTGACCAGGGTGTCGTTCTGCGAGGGGTCCATCAGGTCCCCGGCGTCGCTCGCGTTTCCGAGCCCGTTCGCGAGCGCGGTCAGCCCGGGATTCGCCCCGCTCCCGTCGCCCACCAGCTGCGCGAGCCCGGTGCTCAGCGCGGAGGCGCCGCTGACGAGTGAGGGCGTCTGGGAGGTTCCGGCGACGACGGTCGCGCGCAGTTGGTCGACGCCAGCGGTGTAGGTGCCGACGCCGTCGGCCAGCGTCGTCAGGCCTTCGGCTCCCGAGGCGATCTGCCGGGCCCCGGAGGCCGCCTGGTCCACGCCTGCCGTGTACCGGGAGACGCCCGAGTCCAGGGTCGATGCCCCCTGGGAGAGGGCGGCGACCCCGCTGCTCAGGGCGTCGGCCCCCGAGGCGGCGCTCTGGGCGCCGGAGGCCACCTGTCCGGCGCCGTCGGCCAGCTGTGACGCACCGGACCGCGCCGTCGACGCGCCGTCCTCGAGGGAGGAGAGCCCCGACTGCAGGTCGTCCGCCCCTTCGGCGAGCGCCGAGGCGCCCGACTGGGCGTCGTCCATCCCGTCGCGGATCGTCCCCAGGGACATCACGATGTTGTCGACGTACTCGTCGACGCCGCGGGCCGTCATCACGTTCTCCATCTCGGAGGCGACCGTCTTCGCCATCGTGCCGGCCAGGTAGTTGACCCCGTCGTCGGTCTCGAGGCTGAGGGTCTGCTGGGCCGCGTCCTGAGGGTCGCCGGCGGCCACGCGGGTCGTCGCCTGGGTGAAGTCGGCCGGGATGACGAGCATCGCGCGGATGTCCTCGGAAGTCATCGCGGCGCGGGCTTCGTCCTCGCTGTCCATCCGGACCCAGGTGAACCCGACGTCCTGTCCCTCTTGGGGGTCCGTCAGCCGGTCGGCCAGCTCGTCGCCCAGCGCGAAGTGCCGGGTCTCCCCTGTCGCCAGGGTGACATCGGCAGGGGTGTCCAGGTCGACCACCGCGGCCGTCATCGTGTCGAGCCGGTTGGTGGGGTTCTGGTAGGCGGAGGTCAGCAGCCCGGCGTAGAGCAGCGGGATGATGGCGATGGCGACCACGACGATGACGTTCGCGAACGTCGAGCCGGTCAGTTTTCTCATGAGAGCGTCCTTCTGGGAAGCGGGTTCCCCTGCGGGCCCGCGGGGGGTCGAGCGTCCGGCGCGGGTCGTGTGTGGGGGGACGAGGTCGCCCCGCTTCGATACAGGTATGTATTCAACGGTCGACACAGACGATACATGTGTGTATCGTTGCTTGCAACAGGGCCGATACACTGATGTATCCCAAAACACAGGAACGGGCGATGATGATGACGATGACAGAGAGGATGTCGGCCAGGCGCGCGGCCGTCAGGCGCCTCGCCGGCGCCCCCACGACCGACCGGCGCGCGCAGACGCAGCGACGTCTGCTGGACGCCGGACGCACCGTGATCGCCGAGAACGGCGTCGGAGGGGCCTCGGTGGGCCTCATCACCTCCGCGGCGGGATTCTCGCGAGGGGCGTTCTACTCCAACTTCCAGGACATGGACCATTTCGTCGAGCAGGTCGCCCACCGCGAGTGGGAGTCCGTCCTGGTCGTCATCGGCCGGAGCCTGAACGCGGCCCTCGACCAGTCCCCGGCCGGCGGAGAGGGCGCCCCCGACGACGAGGGGGTCGCCGCTGCCGGGACGGGCGCCGGGCCCGCGCCGGGCGCGGCCCGCGCGACATCCTCGGAGCGCTCATCCAGCCACGTCGCCGACCGCGTCGCGACAGGGCTGCTGGAGTCCACGCGCCCCCTGCTGCTCGCGGGCCGGGCGGATGCCGATCTCGACAACCTCACCCGGTTCGCCCAGGCGCTGCTGGCCGCCGTCCCCCGCGACCGCGAGTTCTACCTGCTGTGGACGTCCCTGTCGAACTTCATGGTGCGCTTCCCGGAGGGATCCGCCCACCTGCGCGCCGCCTTCATCGACTTCCACGACGGCATGGCCGAGTACCTGGTCGACGCCCTGGACGCCCTGGGCCTGGAGCCCGCCATCGACCCCGGGGACATCGTGGACCTGGTCATCGCCATCGGAGCCCGTTCGACGCGCTCCCAGCTGGTGTCGACGGACCATCTGGAGGGCGAGCTCATCGACCGGCTCCTCCCCGTCCTCATCCCCACGCTCATCCGCGTGCGGGAGGCCCCAGCGCGGCCATGACCCGCCTCCGGGTCGGGCGCCTCACGCCAGCCGCGCCTCGAGGTCGCCGTCGAGTGCGGCCAGGAACTGCTCGGTCGTCAGCCACTCCTGATCGGGCCCGATCAACAGCGCGAGATCCTTCGTCATCCGGCCCGACTCGACGGTGCGGATCACGACGTCCTCCAGGGTCCGCGCGAAACCCGACACCTCGGGCGTGGCGTCCAGCTCGCCGCGATGGGCCAGGCCCCGCGTCCAGGCGAAGATCGAGGCGATCGGGTTGGTGGAGGTGGGACGCCCCGCCTGGTGCTGGCGGTAGTGACGGGTGACGGTGCCGTGTGCGGCCTCCGCCTCCATCGTGCGGCCGTCAGGGGTGAGGAGCACCGAGGTCATGAGCCCCAGCGACCCGAAGCCCTGAGCCACGGTGTCGGACTGGACGTCCCCGTCGTAGTTCTTGCACGCCCAGATGTAGCCACCCTCCCACTTCAGGGAGCTCGCGACCATGTCGTCGATGAGTCGGTGCTCGTACGTCAGCCCGGCCTCCTCGAAACGCGTCTTGAACTCGGCGTCGAACACCTCCTGGAAGATGTCCTTGAAGGCGCCGTCGTAGGCCTTGAGGATCGTGTTCTTCGTCGATAGGTACACGGGGTAGCCTCGCTGCAGGCCGTAGGCGAAGGTCGCGCGCGCGAAGTCACGGATCGAGGCGTTGAAGTTGTACATGCCCATCGTCACGCCGCCGCCCTCGGGCATCCGGACAACCTCGTGGACGATCGGTTCGGAACCGTCCTCGGGCGTGAACGTGAGGGTCACCGTGCCGGCGCCAGGGACCTTGAAGTCGGTGGCGCGGTACTGGTCGCCGAAGGCATGGCGCCCGACGACGATCGGTTTCGTCCACCCGGGGACCAGGCGCGGGACGTTCGAGATGATGATCGGCTCCCGGAAGATCACCCCTCCCAGGATGTTGCGGATGGTGCCGTTGGGCGAACGCCACATCCTCTTCAGCCCGAACTCGCGGACTCGGGCCTCGTCGGGGGTGATGGTGGCGCATTTGACGCCCACGCCGTGCTCCTTGATGGCGTTCGCGGCGTCGATCGTCACCTGGTCGTCGGTGGCGTCGCGGTTCTGGATGGACAGGTCGTAGTAGCGCAGGTCGATGTCCAGATAGGGGTGGATCAAACGGTCCTTGATGAACTGCCAGATGATCCGCGTCATCTCGTCGCCGTCGAGCTCGACGACCGGGCCCTCCACCGTGATCTTCGTCGCCATCGTGGTCCTTCCGCGTCAGGGATCTGCGTGCGCGCCCGCCGTGCGCCGACGTCGGTGCGTGCGCCCGCGGGCGCGGGCGCGCCTCCGCCAGATTACTCGATGTCGAGAGATCTGTCCGCGGCGTCCGGGTGAGCGTCGGGCTCGGGGTCGCGCATCCGGGCGCGGACCTCGGCGCGCAGCGCGTCCGCGTCGGCCACGGCCGCGGCCGCCTGATGGCCCGCGGCTCCGAGCAGCGCCGCCACGCCCTCGCGGGTCCGACAGCACCAAATGGTCGGAGCCCAGCCGGAGGCCGTCTTACGTCATCGCAGGTCATTGGCATATCGCCCCCACACAGGGCGGTTGAGAGGCCGACCATTTGGTGCTGTCTCCATGCGAGGCCGCCTCCGGAGGGAGCCGGTGCCCCTCGCCACGGTGGGACCGGCGGCGCCGCCCGCATCCAGGTCCGGGGTGAGTGCGGCCTCGGCCCGCTCCTGGGCCCGATCGATGAGGGAGGCGACGCGGACCTGCGCGCCGCCGAGTGAGCAGGACGCCGCGCCCTCGGTCAGTCCCCGCGCGGCGCCAGATCCAGGCCGCGCAGCGTCTGGGCGTTGAGCGCGACGATGACGGTGGAGGCCGACATCAGGATCGCGCCCAGCCACATCGGCAGGACGAACCCGATCGGGGCCAGGACGCCGGCGGCCAGGGGGACCGCCACGATGTTGTAGCCCGCGGCCCACCAGAGGTTCTGGAGCATCTTCCGGTACGTGGCCCGCGACAGGTCGATGACCGAGGACACGGACCGCGGGTCGTCGCCGGCCAGGATCACCCCGGCCGAGGCGATCGCGACATCCGTCCCCGCGCCGATCGCCAGACCCACGTCGGCACCCGCCAGGGCGGGGGCGTCGTTGACGCCGTCGCCGACCATGGCCACGGTGCGGCCCTCGCGCTGGAGGTCCTCGATGCGGTGGGCCTTGTCCTGCGGACGCACGCCCGCGAAGTGGCGCCGGATGCCGAGCTCCTCGGCCAGGGGCGCGGCCACCTCCTCGGCATCGCCGGTGATCATGACGACCTCGACGCCGCGCTCCTGCAGGGTCCGCACGGCCTCGGCGGACTCGGGCCGCACAGTGTCGCGCAGCTCCAGAGACCCGAGGACCGCGCCGTCGCGCAGGACGTGGAGGACGGTCGCGCCACCGGCGCCGTCCGGCGCCGCGTCCTTCACGCCTGCGTCCTCGAGCATGTGCGGGCCGCCGACCCGGACCTCGTGGCCGCCCACCCGTGCCGTCACGCCGGTGGCCGGCTCGGAGTGGAAGCCCTCGGAGGGCTCCAGCGTGAGGCCGCGGTCCTGCGCGGCGGCCACGATCGCGCGGGCCAGAGGATGCTCGGAGTCCGACTCGGCGGCGGCCGCCAGAGCCAGCACGGCGGCGTCGCCCTCGTCGACGGAGGGCGCGACCCGAACGCGCGCGACCTCGGGACGCCCGGAGGTGAGCGTGCCCGTCTTGTCGAAGACGACGACGTCGACGGTGCGCATGGCTTCCAGCGCGCGACGGTCGCGGATGAGGATCCCCGCCTTCGCGGCGCGGCCCGTGGCCAGGGAGACGACCAGCGGGATCGCCAGGCCCAGGGCGTGCGGGCACGCGATGACCAGGACGGTGATGGCGCGTTCGACGGCCTGGGAGGGTTCGCCGATCGCGGTCCACATGACGGCGGTGGCCGCGGCGGCCGTCAGCGCGAACCAGAACAGCCATCCCGCGGCGCGGTCGGCCAGCAACTGGGCTCGCGAGGACGAGTTCTGGGCCTCCGACACCATCTTCTGGATGCCCGCGAGCGCGGTGTCCTCCCCGACGGCCGTGACGCGCACACGCAGACCGGAGTCCGTCGCGACCGTCCCGGCCGTCACGTGCTCCCCGGGGCCACGCTGGACGGCGCGGGACTCGCCGGTGAGCATCGACTCGTCCATGGCCGCCTCCCCGTCGGTCACCTCGCCGTCGGCGGGGATCGAGGCGCCCGGGCGCACGACGACGACGTCGCCCACCCTGAGGTCCGCGGGCGCGACCGTCTCCGTCTCCGTCCCGTCGCCGGCGACGCGCTCGGCCTGATCGGGCAGCAGGGCGGCCAGCCCCTGCAAGGCGTCTCCGGTCGCGGCCAGGGACCGCATCTCCAGCCAGTGACCGACGAGCATGATGAGGATCAGGGTCGCCAGTTCCCACCAGGCGTCCAGGTCGTGGGAGACCCACCCCAGCGTCGCGGCCCACGACGAGAGGAAGGCGGTCGTGATGGCCAGCCCGATGAGCAGCATCATCCCGGGCCGGCGATCCCGGATCTCATCGACGGCGCCGGACAGGAACGGCCGTCCGCCCCAGGCGTACATGACCGTGCCGAGCACCGGGGACACCCATCCGATCCATTCGGCGTCCGGCAGCGCGTACCCGAGGAGGTCCGCGAACATCGGGGAGGCGACGACCGTCGGCACGGCCAGCACCGCCATGACGATCGCCAGACGGCCGAACATCCTGGCGTGGTCGGACATGTCCATCCCCGGCATCGCGCCGTGGGACATGTCGTGGGCCCCGCCGCCGTGCGAACCGTGGGCGTGGTCCGGCCCGCCGCGATGGCCGTGCTCGCCCTCCGTCATCGTCATCCGGTCCTCCATCGGCGTCCCCTTCTCCTCTGCCGGTCAATGATTCGGCAGACATCCTCGGAAACAGGTCTCCTCCACGGTAGGCGATCCGGGCCGGAGCGGCCTGCGCAGCGTCTCTCCACCTCCGGGGTTCGCCCAACCGGGAGCGACGCGAGATGTGCAAGATATCTTGCACAATTCCTCTTGCGGGTTTACCGTCGATGCCATGGACTCCTCCACCGATGCCGTGACGCCCGCCCTCGGACGACCACCAGCAGCCACAGGAGCGCCGGTTCCCCTGGCGGAGCCGACAGCATCCCCGACCCCCGAACCACGAGAGCGCCAGGCGACGGGATCGCACTCCCTGTGGCGCAACCGCGATTACGTCGCGTGGCTGACGGCGGACACCGCCTGGCAGTTCGGCGCCTCGATCCGCGCGTTCGCGATGCTGCTCATCACCTATGCGGTGACGGGCTCCTACATCCAGGCGGGCACCGTGTCCACCGTGTCGACGGTGGCCAGCCTGGTGGCCACACTCCCCGGCGGCGTCCTGGTCGACCGATGGGACCGCCGCCTCTCCCTCACGGTCTCCGGCCTGCTGCGCGCCGTCGTGTTCGGGGCCGCCGCCGTCTCCTGGTGGACGGGGACGATGACACTCGGCGTCCTCTACGCCGTCGGCGTCACATCGGGCCTCATCGGCGGCCTGTTCTCGTCGGCCTCCGACGCGGCGCTGAAGTCCGTGGTGCCCGCGACCGACCTGCCCCGGGCCGTGGCCGCGAACCAGGGGCGCGACGCGGCCGTCAGCCTGGCGGCCTCCCCGATCTCGGGAGCCCTCATCGCGGTCTCCTACGCCCTGCCGTTCCTGGCAGCTTCCGTCGGCGCCGTCCTGCAGGTCATCGGCACCCACTTCATCCGCGCGGACCTGCGCCCGCCCCGAGCCACGGTGACCGCCGCGGAGGAGACGGCGCGCGGAGGAGTCCGCACCTGGGCCCACGAGATGGCGCAGGGGTTCCAGGTGTTCCGCGACATCCCGGTGGTCGGGCGGATGCTGCCCGCCCTGGTCCTGGTCAACGGCGGCATCAACGGCCTGGTCGCCGGTATCACGCTGATCCTCCAGGGCCAGGGCGTGGAGCCCTGGCGCATCGGGCTGCTGGACACCGCCATCGGGATCGGGATGCTGCTGGGCGCGCTGGCCGCCTCGCCGCTGATCTCCCGCATCCCGACCGGTCGCCTGGTGACGGTGCTGTTCGTCTCCATCACCGTGGTCCTGCTGCCCCTGGGCGTCCGCCCCACCCTGGGCGTCGCGCTGGTGTGCCTGAGTGCCACGGGAGTCGCGATCCCCTCGGTCAACGGCGCGATGGCCGGCTACTTCCAGGCCCGCATCCCCGACGAGCTCCAGGGCCGAGCCCTATCCTCCCTCGGCGTCATCAACATGTCCCTGATGGCGCTGATGCCGGCGATCGTGGGCGTCGGCCTGCAGACGCTGGGCGCGGGCCCCACGATGCTCGCCACCGCCGCCCTGCTCCCCCTGGCGGCAGTCACCCTGCTCACCCACAAGAGCTTCCGCGCCCTGCCGACGCCCGACCGCTGGGAGGGCCTGCCCTCTCCCTCCCCCATCGACGAGGGCGACCCCGCTACGGTGGAGCCGTGACCGACTTTCAATGGGAGCCCACACGCCTGCCCCCGGAGCAGACCCTTCTCCTCCTGCAGGCGATCTCGCATCCGATCCGGAGCAAGATCCTCAGAACCCTGGTCCTGGGCGAGCCGATGCGGGTCTCCGATGTCGCCGCCGCCGTCGGCGAGGCCCCCAACTCGGTGTCCTACCACCTCCGCCAGTTGGAGAAGGCGGGCATCACCACCCGCGTCGATCCCGTCGCGGGCCACGACGGCCGCGAGACCTGGTGGGCCGTCCCCGACTGGCACGGAATCCGCCTGGACATCGAGGCGCTCCACGACATGCCCGGCGGGCCGGCCGTCCTGGCGGACTGGGACCGGTCGAACGCCGAGGAGACCCTCCGGCTCTTCTCGATGGACTACGCGCTGGCCTCGGAGCGGACCGGCTGGGACGGCCTGTCCGGCGATGGGCCCCTCCGCCTCGATCGCGAGGAGGCGAACGCCCTCGTCGACGGCATCGGGGCCCTCATCGACCGGGCGATCACTCAGTCCCACGCCCACGCCGAGGCGGGCGACGCAGACGTCCACGACTATGACTACCGCATCGCGATCCTGCCCCGCCCCGACGCCGCGTCGGACAGCGATTCACCGCCTGCCGACGAGCCGGCGCCCGATCGGTGAGCTCCGCCCCGCGGAGGACACCGCCCCCGGCAACGTCCGTCCCCCGGAGCACGCGGCCGCCCTCGTCGATGCGTCCGGAGCCGAGGCAAATCAGGAAGACGTCCTGCGACCGGTGACTGGATGCGCCCCTGGGGCCAACCCGGGGAAGGGATATGCCCGCAGGGAAGCGAAATCCCCATGGGGCAGCTGCATAGTGCTTCCCTGCGAGCAACTCCCTTCCCTCTGGGGGGATCGATTCCCGGGGAGGACGCGATCCCGTGTCTCCCCGAGATCCAGTGTGCCGATCTCGGGCCAGCTCTCCGAGGGAGACCTCGACTCTCAGGAGGGCCCTCACGGCCTCACCCGTCTGAAGGACGCGGACGCCTATCCTGGACGGCATGCTCATCGAACGGACGGCGGGACACACCAAGCAGTTCACCGTCTCCGGCCTCGTCCGCGATGAGGAGGACCGCCGGCTGCTGCTTGTCCATCACCGCAAGCTCGGGTTCTGGCTGCCTCCCGGCGGCCACATCGAGCCCGACGAGACACCGCAGGACGCGGTGCTCCGCGAGATCCTCGAGGAGACCGGCGTCCGCGCGAGGCTGGTCAGCGGGATCGGCATGGACCTGGGGTGCGACGGCGTCACCCAGGAGCAGCTCGCCGTTCCCTTGACGATGGGCTACCAACTGATCCCCGCCCGCCCCGGCGAACCCGAGCACATCCACATGGACTTCGAGTTCCCGCTGGCCGCCGACTCGGCCGCGCCCCTGGAGGCGGAGCCCGCCGAGGTCTCGGAGGTCGGGTGGTTCACCCTGGAGGCGATCCGGGGGCTCGACACGACCGGTCCCGTCCGGGCGCAGGCCGCCCACGTCCTCAGAGGCTGAGTCCGCGCCTCAGACGAGGCCCATCGTCGCGGTGAATGGGGAGAAGTACCAGATCGCGGCTCCGATGGCGGCGTAGAAGACGACGTCGAGCCACCGCCAGCGCGACGCGAACCAGGGCCGCCCCGGCCACACGGCCCGCGCCGCCGCCAGGGCGAAGAGGATCGCGGCGGTGAGCAGGACCGCGCGATGCGGATGGTTCGTCAGCACCAGCGCCACGACGGCGAGGATCCCCACGACGACGGCCGTGACGCTGCCGATCTCGGCGGCACGACGGCGCGGGCGCCCCGTGCCCGGCCCGGGCGCCGTGGGCGCCGGCGGCTCCGGCTCCTGCGTGCTCATCGCCCCACACCCTACCCGCGCGCGGCCCGGAATCGTGTCCACCCGCACAGGACCAACGGCCCTGCGGCCCCGAAACGGTGGAATCCCCGGGCTAGCATGGATGATGTCCGACCTGTGGTCACCCTCGTCAAGGAGCTCATCGTGACATCCCCCTTCCTCGTCATCGAGACGACACCGGCTGCCTTCGCTGAGGAGGTGGCCGACTCGCTGGCGGACGCGCTGGCGTCCTCGGGGACCGTCGCCCGGGCCGCCACCCTCACCGGCGCCGACGCGGACATGGCCGCCGACGACCGCGACGCGGCCCTGGCCCGGGTCGTCTCCGCCCTCCGCGCGATGGGCGCGGACGCCGACGCGATGGTCCTCACCCCCGCCGCGGACATCCCGTTCTCGACGTTCGACACGGCCGGGTGGAGCCTGGACGTGGCGGCCTCCGTGGGGGCCCGCGTGGTCCTGGCGCTGGATGCGGAGGGGGTGCCGGCGGAGCTGATCGCCCGTGATGTGGAGGTGGCTCGGACCAGGGCCGCCGCGCACAGTGCGACGCTGGCGGCGGTCGCGCTGCCGGGGGCCGTGGCCGCCCAGGTCACAGTGCCCGGGGTCCTCTCTCTGGCCCTGCCGTTGACGGAGGAGGGTGTGGCCGCCCTGGCCCAGACGCCCGAGCCCACCGCGGTGACACCGGTGGCGTTCCAGGCGGGGCTGGTGGAGCGCGCCGGTGCCGACCGTCGGCGCATCGTCTTGCCCGAGCCCGAGGACGACCGGGTGCTCACCGCCGCCGCGCAGGCTCTGGCCCGTGGTATCGCTGACATCGTCTTGGTGGGTGACGCGGATGCGATCCGCGCCCGCGCCGGCGAGCTCGGGCTCGATGTGGATGCCGCTCGCATCGTGTCCGTGGAGGATCCCGAGTTGAGTGGGAAGTATGCGGCCGAGTTCGCTCGCCTGCGCGCGAAGAAGGGCGTCACCGTGGAGCAGGCGCGCGAGACCGTCAAGGACGTGTCCTATTTCGCCACGATGATGATCCATATGGGCGACGCCGACGGCATGGTCTCGGGTGCCGCCCACACCACCGCCCACACGATCCGCCCCGCCTTGCAGATCATCAAGACGAAGCCCGGCACCGCCATCGTGTCCTCCGTGTTCCTCATGTTGATGAGGGACCGGGTGTGGGCCTTCGGCGACTGCGCCGTCAACACGAACCCCACGCCGGAGAACCTGGCCGACATCGCGCTCTCCTCAGCCGAGACGGCCCGCCAGTTCGGCATCGACCCCAAGGTCGCGATGCTGTCCTACTCCACGGGCGCCTCCGGCAAGGGCCCGGACGTCGACGCCGTCATCGAGGCCACGCGACTGGCCCACGAGAAGGCCCCGGAGCTGGCCGTGGAGGGCCCGATCCAGTTCGACGCGGCCGTGGACGCCGCCGTCGCCGCGAAGAAGATGCCGGGCTCCCCGGTCGCCGGGCAAGCCACCGTCTTCGTCTTCCCCTCGCTGAACGCCGGGAACATCGGGTACAAGGCCGTCCAGCGCTCCTCGGGCGCCGTGGCCGTGGGCCCCGTCCTCCAAGGCCTCAACAAGCCCGTCAACGACCTCTCGCGCGGCGCCCTCGTCGAGGACATCGTCAACACCATCGCCATCACCGCCATCCAGGCCCAGGGCTGAGGACGGCGACCCGCGCGGCCCCGCCCCCGCGCCCCGGCGCAGCCGGGGCCGCCCTCGTCGATCCCCGTCCCGCCCCCGACATCCCCGAAAGGTTCCCCAGTGACCCAGACCGTCCTCGTCATCAACTCCGGCTCGTCGTCGGTGAAGTACCAGCTCATCGATCCCTCGTCCGGCCACGCGATCGCGTCGGGCCTGGTCGAGCGCATCGGCGAGCCCGAGGGGCACATCCAGCACCGCTACTCCCAGAAGGTCGTCGACCTCAACGAGCCGATCCCGGACCACGGGGCGGGCCTGCGCAAGGTCCTCGACCTCTTCGACGAGGTCGGCCCCGCCCTGGCCGACGCGGACATCGTGGCCGTCGGCCACCGCATCGTCCAGGGCGGGCGCTACTTCGACGGGCCGGCGCTCATCGACACCCGCGTGCGCGGACTCATCGACGAATTGTCGACCCTGGCGCCCCTCCACAACCCCGCCCACCTCAAGGGCATCGACGTGGCGCGCGAGCTGCTGCCCGACATCCCCCACGTCGCGGTCTTCGACACGGCGTTCTTCCAGTCCCTCCCCCCCGAGTCCTCCACCTATGCGCTGGACCGCGAGGTGGCGGCGAAGTACTCGGTGCGCCGCTACGGCGCGCACGGGACGTCCCACCAGTACGTGTCCCAGCGCGTGTCGCGGATCCTGGGGGCGCGCGACCTCAAGCAGATCGTCCTGCACCTGGGCAACGGGGCGTCGGCCTCGGCGATCGTGGGCGACCAGGCGATCGACACCTCGATGGGCCTGACCCCCCTGGAGGGCCTGGTCATGGGCACCCGCACGGGCGACATCGACCCGGCGGTGGTCTTCCACCTCCAGCGCGTGGCCGGTATGAGCGTCGACGAGGTCGACACCCTGTTCAACAAGAAGTCCGGCCTCAAGGGCCTCACGGGCGACAACGACATGCGCGGCGTGCGCGAGATGGTGAAGTCCGGCGACGCCGACGCCCGCCGCAAGGCGCGCCTGGCGCTGGACGTCTACGTCAACCGGATCGTCAAGTACATCGGGTCCTTCACCGCGGAGATGGGCGGCGTGGACGTCCTCACCTTCACGGCCGGCATCGGCGAGAACGACATCGACCTGCGCCGCGAGGTCTGCGAGCACCTGGAGCCCTTCGGCGTCATGCTCGACGAGGAGGCGAACAACACGCGCGTCTCCGACCCCATCACGATCTCCAAGCGCGGGTCCTCGATCCGCGTCATGGTGGTCCCCACCAATGAGGAGCTGGCGATCGCCAAGCAGGCGCTCACGTTGATCTGAGGCCGTCGGCGCGCGGATGCCCCGCGCCTCATCGACGAGGGCGACGCCCCCGGGAGGTCCCGTCCTTCCGGGGGCGTGGCCGTGCCTGGCGAGGGAGGAGGAGAAGGGCTCTCCCACCTCTGGAAGCGGCGCCACACAGGAGCTAGCATATGTGAGTATCTGACGTCAGGAGATCGCCGTGGAAACCGTTCAGTTGGCCACTCGCATTGAGAAGTCCCAGGACCGGGTGTTCCGTGAGATCACGCGACAGCTCGGGACGACACCCGCGGATGCCATGCGCGTCTTCATCGCCGCCTTCAATTCCCATCGCGGATTCCCGTTCGAAGTTCGCCTGGATGACGAGGTCGAGCCCTTCGCGACAGAGGAGGAGGCCACAGACTTCGCCACACGGGTCTCGTTGGGAGTGCTCGATGAGACGCGGTGAGGTCTGGACGTTTCGGGATGACGGATACGCCAGCAAAGCTCGGCCGGTCGTCGTCCTCCAGACGGACCTCCTCGAGGATGAGGGGGGCTCCGTCATCCTCGCGCTCCTCACGTCGGTCGACAATCCAGCCATCAGCAGTCGTGTGCTCGTCGAGGCGACGCCCGAGAACGGTCTGCGCGCGACCAGTCACGTCATGGTGGAGAAGCTCCTGACCGTTCGGCAACGCGAACTCGGGTCGCGGATCGGGAGCCTCACCGACGAACAGATGCGCCACGTCTCCCGGAAGCTCGCCGCGCTGCTCGCCATCACGGCTGAGGACCTCGACACCTGATCGCTCCCGTTGCGCCGTCCTCGACAGACGAGACGCGGCTTCAGGGACGGTTCGAGGACCGAAAGATCGCCCTCGTCGATGAGGGCGTTGGCGCCGACGATATTCACGTGCCCAGGCCCCGCTTCGCCGACAGGGCCTCGTCCTCGAGATCGCCCGCGACCTGAGGCGCCCGTTCCACTGGAATCAAGGGGCGCCCGAGATCGACGGCCGGCGTCCCAACCGCCGTCGAGTGGGGCCTCAGCCCCGGGAGGCGCTCGGTGGACCGGCCAGCGCCAGATGCCGGTCCGCGATCCCCACCGTGAGCTCCTGGCCCCAGGAGGCGACCAGGCGGTCGGACTCGATGCCGTCGCCGAAGGCGACCAACTGGTCCGACTGGACGCGGACATGCAGGTCGGCGCCGTCCTCCAGCGTCCCGTCCGTCAGCTCGACGCCCGTCCACCGCGACGGCCAGGCCTCGCGCACGAACCAGGACAAGGCGTCGTCCGTGGGCGCCGGCAGCCTCCGCCCGCCCCGGTCGTGGGCCAGGGACGCCGCCCAGCCCGTGGAGCCGGCGCCCGTCGCGACGATGAGGCCCGAGGACGACTGCTCCTCGCTCCGCTCCCCCACCGCCAGCGCGTACCGCGCCGACTGGTGGGACGCGTGGCCGATGTAGACCTCGTTGAGGGCGATCAGCGACTGGCCGTCGTCCAGGTCCGCACGGACCATCGTCAACTCGTCGACGGCCAGCGCGGAGCCCGCCTCCAGTGAGCGCACCAGGTCGATGCCCTGCCGCAGCGCGCACCGCACCAGGGCGCCCGGAGGGAGACCCCCGCCCGGCGCGATCCCGATGACGGGTTGGCCGTCCAGGTACTTCGCGACGTTGGCGACCAGGCCGTCGCGCCCGACCACGACGACATGGTCCCCGGGCAGGAACAGGAACCGGGAGAGGTCCTCCCGGTCGACCTCGGCCACCGTCCACTGCGGCGGAACCGCGGCGATCACCTGGTGCCGCGCGGCCATCTCCGCGTCGTGGGCCGACTGCACGTCCGCCAGCGACCGCCCTCGCGTCCTCAGGAAGAACTCGGCCTGGCCGCGGGTGGAATGGCGGTCGACCAACTCGTCGAGCTCCGGACGCCGGTCGACCAGGACGACGCGGGGCCTGGCGGTCATCGCGCCTCGTCCTGCGCCGTCGCCGCGCCCGGGGCCGCGGCGGCCGTGCCCGTGCCTCCGGCCACCTTGGACAGAACGCCTGAGAGCAGATCGGGAGTGACCGTGACCTGGCCAATCGACGGGAGGTTCTGCGCCGCCTCACGCAGCGCCAGCGCGCTGAGGACCTCCGCGCCGACGGAGGCGTAGATGCCCATGAGCTCCTTCTGCGTGTCGTTCTCCGCCCGGCCGAGCGCGGCGATCTCCGCGGCCCGGGCCTGGGAAGCGATCGATCGCGTCTGCGCGTCGCCCTTCGCCTCGATGAGGTCGTGCGCCGCCTTCTCCTCGGCCGTCCGGCGCTCGTTGGCCCCCTCCTGGGCGACCAGGCGCTCCCGGCGCGTCGCCAGCTCGATCTTGCTGGCCAGCTCCCTCTCGGAGATCTGCTGCTCGCGCTCGACCGCCAGGGCGCGGCGCTCGTACAGCGCCCGGTCGGCCTCGGCCTGGAGCTGCTCGCGCAGCGGGGTCTGCAGCGCCTTCTCGACGTCCGCCTCCGGACGTAGCGACAGGACGCGGACGTCGGAGACCTCGATGCCGGTGCCCGTCAGGCGCGGTTGGCCCCCGAGCTCCGCGCGCAGGGCCTCGCGGCACCGGCCGATGCCTACGACCAGGGCCTCGGCCAGGTCCATCGTCGCCAGGACGTCGACGACCACCGACTGCGAGAGCTGGCCCACCAGGTCGTCCACCTGGTCCGCGCCGGCGTGGCGCGTGTCGGCGCGCCGCGGCGGGTGGGTTCCGAAATACACCCCCCCCGC
>JAFAAX010000191.1 GCA_023426345.1 Actinomycetes bacterium | reverse complement strand
GTTCGGTTCGGGCGCGGGCGCCGGATTCGGCGGGACGCCGGCGCGGCCGGGCGGCGACCTGCGGGCCTCGACTCAGCTGTCGTTCCGCCAGGCCCTGGAGGGCACGACGGTGCGGATGAGCGTGGAGGGATCCTCCATGACCGTGCGCATCCCCGAGGGGGTGCGCGACGGACAGAAGATCCGTCTGCGCGGCAAGGGCCGGCCCGGCACGGGCGGAGCGCCCGCCGGCGACCTGGTGGTCACCATCCATGTGGAGCCCCACCCCGTGTACTCGCGCGACGGTGACGACCTGCGGATGCATCTGCCGGTGTCCTACCCGGAGGCGGCGCTGGGCGCGAAGGTGACGGTGCCGCTGCCGGACGGCTCGACGGTGTCGCTCAAAGTGCCGGCCGGCACGATGTCCGGGTCGGTGCTGCGGATCCGGCGCCGCGGGGCCACGCACGGTCGGACGAAGGGCGACCTCCTCGTCGAGGTCGAGGTGGCCACCCCGGCGTCGCTGTCGCGCGAGCAGCGCGCGGCCGTCGAGGAGCTCGGACACGCCCTGGAGGGCTGGGATCCCCGCGAGGGCCTCGCGGACCGCGCCCGCGTGTGAGGCCTCGGGCGCGAACCGGGTCCCGGACGGGGCGTCGCGCCCTGGCGGGGAGCCCGCCGGGAGAAGATGGAGGCGCAACGCGAACGGGGGTGACCAGGATGGCCGCAGGGAGCAGCGGGGGATCGGCGGGCGCGGGCGGCGCGCCGGTCCCGCCCACGATGCCCGTGTTCGTCATCTCCGTGGCCGCCGAGCTGTCGGGCATGCATCCCCAGACCCTCCGGCAGTACGACCGCCTGGGCCTGGTCACCCCCGCCCGCACGAAGGGTCGGGGGCGGCGCTACTCCGGCCGCGACGTCCAGCGCCTGCGCGACATCCAACGGATGTCGCAGGATGAGGGCATCAGCCTGGCCGGCATCCAGCGCATCCTGGACCTGGAGGGCCGGCTGGAGCGACTCGAGGCCGAGCGCGACGCTCTGAACGAGCGGCTCGACGAGTACGAGCGCCGACGCGACCGCGTGTTCGCGGCCAGCGCGTCGGGTGAGGTCTCGTCGTTGCGCCGCGGCGAGCGTCCGTGGGCGCACGGCGCGGCCGGGCCGGGGGGGACCGCCGAGGGGGAGCAGGGCGCCGCCCTCATCCCCTGGGACCCGTGGGAGGCGTTCAGCCTCCAGGCCGCAGCGGCAGCCGTGCGCATGCGCCACGATCTCATGAACCGCCGACTGCTCGAGGGCGGTCCGGCGGTCCGCCCGGCGGTCCCGCGGATCATCGACGGTGTCGTCGAGGACGCCGGGGACTTCGAGGACATCGACGGCGCCGACTGACTCGTCGGGCGGCGCGCGGACCGCTCGTCGGGCGGCGCTGTCCTGGCGCCCCAGGCCGCGGGCCGCTCGCGGGCACCGTGTCGGGTGCCGATGGTGGAGCGGCGAGGGGCGGACCTCGCGGTCCCGGTTGGGCGGACCTCGCGGTCCGGGAGGGCCGGGGTCAGCGATCCGTCGCCTCTCCCCGGGCGTCCACCGCTTCGTCGGCCCACGCCGCCAAGGCGTCGCGGACGAACTCCGCGCCCGACGGGCCGCCGTAGTTCGCCGCGAAACGCGGGTCGGCGACGTACATCGCGCCGAGGCCCCGGACGTAGCCGGTCAGATCGCCGTCCGGATCCGCGGCCGGCGTGCCGGGGATCGATCGCAGCCAGTCGACATGGCGGCGGGCCAGGTCCTGGGCGTGCCGGGAGCCGGGCGCGAGGGCGGGATCCGCCGCCGCTGCCCGCCACGCCGCGTTGAGGTCCGCGACCTCGCGGGTCCATGCCTCCCGTTCCTGCGGGGGCATCGCGCTCCACCACCGGTCGGACCGCACGCGCGCGTCGCGGCCCCATCGGGCCTCGACCTCGTCGCGGTACTGGGCGTGGTCGAATCCATCGAACATCGTGTCGGCCATGAGTTCCTCCTGTCCTGTGAGGGCGTCGAGCGTGCGCTCGACCGCCGCGATCTGCCGGGCGAGCCGGTCCTGCTCCTGGCGGAGCAGAGCGAGGTGGGCGCTCAGGGCGTCGGCCTGAGCGCGGGCGCGGGAGCCCTCGTCGGGCGCGCCGTCGTCGCGCGCCAGGACCTCCGCGATCTGCGGAAGCCCCAGCCCGAGGTCGCGGAGCAACAGGATCCGCTGGAGACGGACCAATGCGGCCTCGTCGTAGCAGCGCGCTCCGCCGGGACCGCGTCCGCTGGGCCGCAGGAGCCCGATCGCGTCGTAGTGGCGCAGCGCCCGCGGGGTGACGCCGGCCAGACGCGCCGTGTCGTGGATCGTGCGTTCCATCGGTCCTCTCCCTGTTGTCCCGGTGCGGTTCCGGTCCGTCGGCGTCCTCGAAGGGCCCCGGCGTCCGCTCGCCGTCCCGCACGACGCTCAACGTTGGACGCAACGTCACTGTCAACAGGGGGTCCCGGCGCACCGGCTACTGTGTCCCCATGACCTCGCTGGACTCCCGTCGCCGTCCGTTGCGTTCGCGTCTGGCCACCGGCGCCGGACGCCTGGCCCGCTCGGCCAGCCGCATGCTCGGCCGCGGCTCGGGCGGCATGATCGGCGGCGAGGTCGCCCTGGCCCTGGACCCCCGCGTCCTGTCGGAGCTGGCGGCCGGCGTCCGCTGCGTGACGGTGACCGGCACGAACGGCAAGTCGACGACGAACCGGATGGTGCGCGCCGCGCTGGCCACGATCCCCTCCGAGGACCCGGGAACCCGGCCCGGCGGGTCGCCCTCGTCCATCGCCTCCAACGTCAACGGCGACAACATGCCGCCGGGGATCGTCACCGCGTTCATGTCGGCGCCGGGCGCGCGCATCGCGGCCCTCGAAGTCGACGAGATGCACCTGCCGGCCGTCGCGCGCGACGTGGACCCGGCGGCCATCGTCCTGCTCAACCTCTCGCGCGACCAGCTGGACCGCGTCGGCGAGATCGGCGCCGTCGAACGCCGCCTCCGCCAGGCGGTCACCGCCCACCCCGGCGCCGCGGTGGTGGCCAACTGCGACGACCCCCTCATCGCGTCGGCCGCCTGGGACGCCCCCCGCGTGGTCTGGGTCGCCGCGGGATCCGGGTGGGGGCTCGACTCGGTCGGCTTCCCCCGCGGCGGGCGCGTCGTCCGCTCCCGTGACGAGGGCGGCCACTGGCGCGTCGTCTCCGATTCCGGAGAGGACACTGCCTACCGCCGCCCGGTTCCCGACTGGTGGCTGGAGGAGCCGCATGCCGGCACGGCCGCCGACGGCGCGGCGCATCCGGGCGCGCACGCCGTGCTGTGCGGACCGGACGGGCTGCGCCTGCCGCTGCGCCTGTCGCTGCCCGGCCGGGCGAACCTGGGCAACGCGGCGCAGGCCGTGGCCGCCG
Organism: Actinomycetes bacterium; assembly: GCA_023426345.1. GTDB lineage: Bacteria > Actinomycetota > Actinomycetes > Actinomycetales > Actinomycetaceae > Pauljensenia. The sequence continues at coordinate 7,876 of JAFAAX010000191.1, read as the reverse complement.
CCGTGTCGCTGGGCGCCGATCCCCGCGACGCCGCGGCCGCCGTCGGCGCCGTCCGGGAGGTCGCCGGACGCTACGCCCACTACGACGTCGAAGGGCGCGACGTGCGGATGATGCTGGCGAAGAACCCGGCCGGCTGGCAGGAGGCCCTCACCATGGTGGACGTCGATGCCGACCAGGTGGTCGTCGCCGTCAACGGGCAGGTGCCGGACGGGCAGGACCTGTCCTGGCTGTGGGACGTGGACTTCGCGGTGCTCGACCGGGGGCGCCCCCGCACCGTGATCGCGACGGGGGAGCGCGGGGCGGACCTGGCGGTGCGGATGGAGTACGCGGGCCTCACGTGGGGGCGCGCGGACGCGCCGATGGACGCGATCCGCGCGTGCCGCCCGGGGCATGTCGAGCTCCTGGCCAACTACACGGCCTTCCGCGACCTCAAGCGCGCGCTCGACGCCCGAGCGCCTCGACCCGACGAGGAGACCTGACCATGGCCGACACCACCGGCGCTCCCCGGCCAGGCCGCTCCCAGGCGGGGGCGGGTCGCCTGCCGGCGTCCACGCTCACGATCGGCGTGCTGCTGCCCGAGGTCCTCGGGACCTACGGAGACACGGGCAACGCGTGGATCCTGCGCGAGCGCGCGCGTCGGCGCGGCATCGACGCCGAGGTCGTCTCCATCGGCCTGGACACGCCGATCCCCGAGAGCCTGGACCTCTACACGATGGGCGGCGGCGAGGACGTCGCCCAGGCGCTCGCTGCCTCGAAGTTCGCCCGCGACCGGGGTCTGCGCCGGGCGTTGGAGGCCGGGCGCCCGCTGCTCGCCATCTGCGCGTCGTTGCAGGTCCTGGGGCACTGGTACCGGGATGCGCGCGGCCAGCGCGTGGCCGGGATGGGAGTGCTGGACGTCACCACCGATCCGCAGGGGCATCGCAGCATCGGCGAGCTCGCCAGCGATCCCCTCCTCGAGGGGCTCACCGAGCGGCTCACGGGCTTCGAGAACCACGGGGGCGGCACGCTCCTGGGGCCCGACGCCGCGCCGCTGGGCCGCGTCGTTCGCGGCACGGGCAACGGCACACCCGAGGGGCGGACCGCCCTGGACGTCGCCACCGACGGCGCCGTCCAGGGCCCGATCATCGCCACCTACATGCACGGGCCGGCGCTGGCCCGCAACCCGCAGCTGGCGGACCTCCTGCTGGCGCGCGCGACCGGGCGGTCGCTGGCCGACCTGGGGCCGCTGGACGTGCCGGGCGTCGCGGACCTGCGGGCGGAGCGCCTGGCCGCCCACAGCCGGCCCTGAGCGCCGAGCGCCTCCCCGGTCCCGCGCGGGCCCGCGTGCGCCGCCACGTCTAGACTGGAACCCATCTTCCGGTCGTCCACCACTCATGGAACGAGGTCGACATGTCCACGCCTGACCAGCCCACCGGCCCCCGGGAGGAACCCGGGCGCCCCGACGACCAGCCGCAGTACGGCCAGCGCTCGCCCGGGTGGGCGCCGGAGTCCCCGCAGCAGGGCGGGTCCGGAGCCGGCGCGGCTCCGTCCTCGTCGCAGACGCCCTGGCCGCAGTACGGCCAGACGTCCCACCCCTCCCCGGGCGCGCCGTGGCCGCAGGCGGGACAGCCGTCGGGCGGCGGCTACCCGCCGGCCGGACCCCCGTCAGCTCCGGCGGTCGCCCTGCCCTCGCGGGCCGGCTCGATCGCGACCCTGGTGGCGGGCGCCGTCCTCATGGTGGTCATCGCGCCCATCGTGTTCTTCTCGGTGATGTTCGGCGGGATGAACATCTCGGACCTCATGTCCTCCGCCGCCACCGTCCAGTCGGGCGACACGGTCCAGGTCGACGAGTCGGGCACCTACATCGTGACGTCGCTGGACGACGCCTCGCTGTCCTGCACGCTGACCGGCCAGGACGGCACGGTCCTCCAGCTCCAGAACGCGGCGGGGGAGAGCACGGTCGCGATGGGCTCCGGCATCCCCGCCGGCTCGTACACGCTGGACTGCGGCGCGTCGAGCACGTCGATGGTCGGCATGACGGGCGCCTCCGTGGACTCCGTGGCCCACGCAAGCATCCAGGCGGTTCTGTGGGCGACGGTGATCGGGATCGTGGGCCTGGTCGCGCTGATCGTCGGCATCGTCATGCTGGTCCAGGTCAACCGCCGTCGCCGCGACCTCCAGCGCCAGGCATGGGGCGCCGCGCCGCCGCTGTACTGAGCCGGTCCCGTTCGGTCGGCCGGCCGTCCTCGCTAGTCGTTGACGAGGACGGTCACTTTGATTCTTCCGAGGGCCGCAACCAGCAACGATGCCACGAGATGACTCAGGGCTATCCATCCGAGCTGACCTGGAGTAGTGGCGTGTCGGAGGCCCAGAGGGCTCGTCTGCGGACGGGCCATGGCTATCCCCGCGTTCATTGGAGGGACTTCCAGGCGCGGTTCGGTACGGACGCGGACTGCGCGGACTATCTTGTGTGGCCGCGCTGGCCTGATGACTCATGCTGCACCGGCTGCGACGCGTCCTCGTGCGTCCCGCATCGGTCCTCCGTCAGTTCATCAACGACAACGTGGAGCCCGGCTCCGCCGTCATCACCGACGGGTGGAACGGCTACCGCTCGATCACGAGGGACTCCTACGTACACGAGCGGCGCAGCCAGGACCACACACCCTGCTGGGTACCTCGACGAACACTGCTCCGCTTCAATCGACGCCGGTCCTGCAGCCGCGGATTGGTGTTCCTGCGAGTCATGCAACTGGCAGTCGGCCACGGGCCAGTGCGGTACAAGAATCTCGCGATCGACTCCACCCCCCAAGACCATGTCAAGCCCGGGGCTCCGGGGTCCACGGAACCCTCTCAAAGCATCAACACGCTGCGGTGCTGACTCCTCAGAACCGCATGACGAACAACACGGACCATCGCGACCAACCAGGGCTCCGCGTCAATCATGTGATGTATGTTACGCTGGTAAACGTCCGAGTACCTACAGTGTCGAAGGAACGGAAGAGTGTCCACACGAACTTCGATCCATCGATCCCTCACGTCAGTTGTGCTCGCTGCTTGTCTGACCGCTGTTGGAGTCATCGCGCCTGCTGCTGACTCCCGTGCGGACGATCTGGCTGGCCATGCGGAAGACGCTGCGCTCATGCAGGTGGTGTCGTCCGAAACGGTCATCGGTCCGACCCTCGATGAGTACCTTCAGGCACGCGCGAGTTCCGGATGGGAAGCTGGCTCCCGGTCCTTGGTCATGGACGAGAGTCTTCGTGAGGCGGCGCTGCTCCGAGCGCCGGACTTTCACTACGTCGACGGCTACACGTGGATCTGCCAAATTCAGTACGACGTCGACAGCATCTCGAAGTGCAAGGGCGGCCGCCTTCAGATGTGGAACAGTTCCAACGTCATGGTCGCGAACGTCTTCGTTCCGCTCCCGACGGCTCCGGAGCTACCAGTGACGTGGCAGTGCCTGGTGTCCATCGGCTCATTCGTCATCACGGCCATCGGGGGGCCCGTAGCTTGGGGAGGGAAGATCCTCATGTCGGCCGCCTACTTGTTCAGTGGACTCGGCATTCTGGGGAGCTGCCCGTGACTCCGAAGAGATGGCAGAACTCATTCTGGTGGTCACAGCTCCTGGCAGCACTCTATGTCGTGGTCTACGTCGCCGGCCTGTGGGGGTCGGACCTACAGTGGCCGGGACTGGTGCTCTTGGTCGCCTACGAGGTCCTTGCTGTCGTGATGTACCTCCGCTGGAGGAAGCGCCAACGGGCGAGTAACTCGTCAGATCATGGGGCGATGAGAGATGGTGGGGCCTGAGTGCGGGTGGGCGTGGCCGTCCTCGTTCTTCAGTGAAGAGGGCGACAGCTCCCGTTTTCTGCGGTTCTCCTGGGCGCTGCCCACAGGCCGAGTGTGAGGCGTGTGGCTGTTCACGGATGCATGCGGGGGTGCCTGACGCCGACGGTTCGAGAGTCTCGGCTGCCGACGCGATCCTCGAGGTGCTCCCAGCCTGGCGCCCACCGATGATGCTCCCTGCATGCCTCTGTTTGATGGGGCCGGACTCGACCAGGATCCTCGGGGATCGCATGGTCTCCCCAGGGTCGCTCCCGATATCGTCGAGTCCCTCCCCGCCGATCAGCGCACGCTACTGGGCCGGTGTGACGGGTCCAAGGTCCTCGTGGGGAGGGGCTTCTTGAGCCTGCTCCTCGTCTTTGCCCTCACCCTGCGTGTGTGGTGGTTCGGGTCAACCGTCGTTGCGGCGGCCGACGTCGTGTTCGGCGGATCGCCGGACGCCCGATGACAGCCGGCGGGCATCGCCTCCTCCGGTGTTCCCGGGTCTTCCTGATCATTGACGAGGGCGGCGCTGTGGCAGGCGAGGCGCAAGGGCGCCGCCGCCGATCCGGCGCCGTCCACAGGGGCGGCGCATCCCCAGGAGGCAGGGGACAGAGGATCTCGTCCACAGACGAGGCGCAGGCCGCGGCGCCGGCTGGCGGCATCCCGTACGGTCGCAGGCATGGACGACGACATGGGGACGAGGCCGCGGGGCATGCCGGGAATCGGGGACCTCGCCTGGGCGCGGATGCCGCCCGACGTCCGCACCCGGCTGCGGCGGCGGAGCCGATGGGACTGGGCGTGCCTGGCGGGCGGGAGCGTGCTCCTCCTCGGAGCGGCGGTCCTGGTCGGACTCATCCTGGGGGCGGGGGCCCTCGCGATCCAGCTGACGCTCACAGGAACGACGCCGACGCCGTTCCACACCTGGATGGTCGAGGCGAGCCCTGGGTTCCTGATGGCGATGGAGGCGATGATCCCCCTCGGCGCCGGGCTCATCACCGTGTTCCTCGGACGCGAGCTGTGGATGCGCCACGGCAACATCGGGCGCGTCGCCCGGTGGGAGGCGGAGGCGACGGAGCGCGCGCAGAGTCGGCCGGGGGATGGCGTGGCGGCCCGGACGCCATCGGACGGTCCGGTCGGCGGGGGCACGCCGCCGTCGGCGCGTCCGCCGCCGCGGACCGGGCGCAGCGCCGTGGGCAGACGCACATGGCATCCGCCATGGCATGATTGAGAGCATCAGATGATGCCGGAGATGATGCTGGGTCGTGGAGGTGCCGTGGTGAGGACGACAGTGACGATCGACGACGAACTGATGGAGCGCGCCATGGAACTGACGGGGATCCGGGAACGATCCGTCCTGGTCCGGGAGGGCCTCGAGACCCTGGTGAGGCTGCGGAGCGCTCGCCGCCTGGCTGCCCTGGGAGGCAGCGATCCGTCCGCCCGTTCGGCGCCTCGCGACAGGTCCTCCCGGGAGGAGTGATGGGAGTCCTCGTCGACACCTCGGTGTGGATCGACCACCTCCATCGGGCCGAGCCCGGGTTGGTCGGTCTCCTCGAACATGATGAGGTCTGGACCCACGAACTGGTGCGGGAGGAGATGGCTGTCGGCACGTTGACGAACAGGCAGGAGATCCTCAGCCGGATGGGCGACCTCGTGTCGCTGCCCCGGCTCACTCATGTGGAGGTCCTCGAACTGGTCGAGGCTCGGGTTTTGTGGGGACGCGGTCTCAGCGCCGTGGACGTCCATCTCCTGGGGTCGATCCTGGTCTGCCCCGGCGTCGCGCTGTGGACGCGGGACCGCCGGCTGCGCGCGGCGGCCGCCGCGCGCAGCATCGACTGCCTGGATCCAGCGGCCTGACGGGAGCGGGGGCGCCCTCGTCCATGCCCGCGGCGGGCGCGAGGGCGGGCGCGCCGCACAGCGCGGGCGCGACGGCGGGGGCGCCTCCGTCCGGCGGCTCAGTCGCCCAGCTGCTGCCAGAGGAATTCCCAGACCAGGGCCTGCATGTGGGCGCGCTGAGCGTTGTCGGCGGCGCCGGAGTGCCCGCCCTCGATGTTCTCGAAGAACGACACGTCACATCCGGCCTCGCGCATCCGCCAGGCGAGCGTCCGGGCATGGGCGGGATGGACCCGGTCATCGCGCGTCGAGGTGGTGAGGAGGACCGGCGGATAGGCGCGCGCGGGGTCGAACAGGTGGAAGGGGCTGAATGCGCGGATGAAGTCCCACTGCTCGGGGTCGTCGGGGTCCCCGTACTCCGCCATCCAGGACGCGCCGGCCAGCAGCGTGTGGTACCGGCGCATGTCCAGCAGCGGCGCCTGGATGACGACGGCGCCGAACAGATCCGGGACGCGCATCAGCATGTTGCCGGTGAGCAGGCCGCCGTTCGAGCCGCCCTGGATCCCCAGGCGCGAGGGCGTCGTGACCCCGCGGGCGATGAGGTCGCGCGCGACGGTCTCGAAGTCCTCGTAGGCCCGCGGCCGGTTCCGCGTGAGCGCCGCCTGGTGCCAGGCGGGCCCGTACTCGCCGCCGCCGCGGATGTTCGCGACGACGTACGTGCCGCCGCGTTCGAGCAGGGCGCGCCCCACGCCCGCCGAGTACCCCGGCAGCATCGCATTCTCGAACCCGCCGTACCCGTACAGCAGGGTGGGCGCGCCGGGATTCCCACCGGGCGCCCCGACCTGGAAGTAGGGAACGCGCGTCCCATCCGCCGAGCGCGCGAAGTGCTGCGAGACCTCCACGCCCTTCGTGTCGAACAGGTTCGGGGCCCGGCGTGCGACCCGGGAGGAGACGACCGCGCCCGTGACAGGGTCCAGGTCCAGAAGGGACAGCGTCGTTGGGGTCGTGAACCCCGATGCCGTCATCCACACCCGGTCGTCCTCCCGCGGGGCCACCGCCCCCACCGAGATCGTCGACAGCGGCGGAATGTCCGCCACGGCCAGGTCCGGGGCGGAGTGCCCCCAAACCGACTCGCCGGACCGGCCCGGCCCGGGGAGGGGGGCGTCGCCCTCGTGAATGGGAATCGACGAGGGTGCCCCAGCGTGGCGGGGTGGGGTGGCCACACGCACCTCGGAGACGACGTCGACCATGACGGTGAGCACCACGTGGTGGCGGGTCGCGGTGAACCCCTGGAGGAAGGCGCGGCCGTCGGGGGCGAACAGCGTGTGGGCGCCGCGGTCGCCCGCGAGGAAGCCCGCGAGGTCGAAGGCCAGCAGCGCGCCGGTGGGATGGACGACCCCCTCGACCTCCCAGTCGGAGTGGAGGAAGACGAGAAGCCATTCGCGCCAGGCGGAGACCTCGGCGTCGGCGGGGACGTCGAGGTGCTCGAGGCGGGCGGCGGCGTCGGGGGCCACGGGGTCGCGCAGGAGGAAGGTGTCGAAGTGGTAGAAGTCGTGGGCGACTGTGACGAAGGAGCGTTCGAATCCAGGCGTCGTGTCGTGCCCGGCGTCGACGGACATGTCGACCGGGGCGCCGGTGAGGACGACGGGGGCGTTCTCCAGGGCCTGCCCGCGGGTGAGGACACGGGCCTGGAGGGGGTAGCCGGCCGTCGAGACGGTGTCCGGGCCCAGGTCCAGGGCCGCCCACACGTGGTCGCGGTCGATCCAGGTCAGACCGCCTTTGGACGGTGGGCGGGTGAAACCGCAGTCCTCGGGGGCGACCCAGGCACGGCTCGCGAGGTCGAACTCGCGGGTGATGTCCGTGTCCGAGCCGCCGTCCGACAGATCGATGAGCGCCCGGTCGTTCGCGGGGTACAACACGGAGGCGCCGTGCCACACCCAGGAAACGCCGTCCGCGGCGGCCAGAGCATCGACGTCGATGAGGACGTCCCAGTCGTCGCCGCCGGCCAGGTAGGCGTCGAGCGGCTGGCGGCGCCAGAGCCCCCTCGGGTGGTCGGCATCGGTCCAGAAGTTGAAGGCGTCGTCGCCGCGGACGCTCACCATCGGGATGCGCCCGGGGGAGTCCAGGACCTCGCGGATGTCGTGCTCCAACCGCTCGAAGCGGGCGGTGCCCAGGCGCTCCTCGGCCTCGGCGTTGCGCGCCCCGGCCCCCCCCCCGGCCCCCGCGCCCCGGCCCTCGGGCCCCCCCC
>JAFAAX010000061.1 GCA_023426345.1 Actinomycetes bacterium | reverse complement strand
ATTCGTCACCTCGATCTCAACCTGCATCTCATCAAAGGGCCCCTGCGCCAACTCACGAATCTCCATGAGATAACGCTGGAACTCCTCCTCATCCTTCGGCTTCTCAACGATCATCAACATCTCCCTCGATGGAACACATGCCGGCAACCGGACGGCGCCGCTGGGCGCAGCCGCGACATCCACTTGAACTAACCGGGTAGTACAAACCTACTGTCCCGAGCGCGCGCGGTCATGGGACCCTGGTCCCAGGGCCTCACGCGGATTCGAGCGCCCCGATGTCCTCCAGCACCGCGAGGATCCCCCGGCCTGCGGCGGTGGCATCGATGATCTTGCCGACTCCCGAGGAGTCTCCCAGGTTGACGACCACCGTGCCCGCCGACCGGAAGAGGCGCTCCGCCTCCGTCCAGAGATCCTGGACGGGGCGCATGCCCAGGCAGACGAAGGTCGCCGCGGCCTGGATCCGCCGTTCCCGACCCTCCATGTCGCGGACCGTCACGAAGCCGTCGCCGACCGATTGCAGGGCCGTCGACGTCAGCACCGTGACCGCGTTCTTCTCGATCATCTCGACCATCTGGAGCCGGGTGATGAGATCGAGGTCCGACCCGATCGCCGGCGCCATCTCGACCAGCGTGACATGGGCCCCGACCACCTCGGTGAGGTGCTCGACGACGTCCAGGCCCACGGCGCCGGCGCCGACCACCACGACGTCCTTGCCGGCCTCGTCGGACATCTGATCGAGATGGTCGAGCATGCCTGCGATCGAGAACACCCGCGTGCCCTCCTGGTCGACCCGCTCGCGCAGGCCGGGGACCGGCGGGAAGGCCGGTTCCGACCCGGTCGCGGTGACGACGACATCGGGATGGATCGCCTCCAGCCCCTGGGCGTCCACTGGCGAGTTCACACGGATGTCGACGCCCGCGCGCGCGGCGCGCTGGGCCAGGAACGCCAGATAGCCGGCGATGCGGCGCTTCTGCGGGAGCCGCACGGCATCGCCGACGCGCCCGCCGATCGTCTCGCGCGCCTCGAAGAGCGTCACCCGGCACCCGACCTCGGCGGCGGTGCAGGCCGCCTCCAGGCCGCCGACGCCGCCGCCGGCGACGGCCACGACCGTCGGCCTCGTGACCCGGCGGCCGTGATGGTCGTGGGTCCCGATGACATCCGGGTTGACGGTGCAGCGGATCGGGCGGTCCAGCCGGATCCGGTGGTCCGCGCACCCGATGTTGCAGGAGATGCAATCGACGATCTGATCGGCGCATCCCGCCTGGAGCTTGCGGACCCAATGGGGATCGGCGATCAGCCCGCGGCCGATGGCGACCAGGTCCGCGCGGCCCTCGGCCACGATCTCCTCCGCGACGCGGGGATCGCGGATGTTGCCGCTGGTGATGGTCGGACGGCCGGTGGCCTCGCGCACCCGCGCCGCCATGCCGGACCGCCAGCCGTCGGGCAGGTCCATGCGGTCGATCTGGTACTGCAGGTTGAAGGCCAGGGCCGCCGAGACGTCGATGACGTCGACCTTGTCCGCGATGCCGCCCAGGATCTCGACGGTGTCCTCGAGCGTGTTGCCCCCCTGGACGAGCTCGTCGGCGCTCACCCGGATGAAGACCGGCATGCGGGGCCCGACGGCGGCCCGCGTCGCGTCCAGGACCTCGCTGAGGATCCGCGCGCGGTTCTCCGGCGATCCGCCGTAGTCGTCGGTCCGTTTGTTGTAGTAGGGGGAGAGGAACTCCGAGATGAGGTACGAGTGGCCGGCGTGGATCTCGACGATGTCGAAGCCCGCCCGCTGCGCGCGGCGCGCCGCCGCCGCATAGTCCGCGACGATCGAGGCGATCTCGTCGACGTTCAGTCCCGACGGGGCGGCCGCCCCGGGTTTCGACGGCACGTCCGACGACGACCTGGCGGCGGTGCCGGTGCGCGATGGATTGGCCGAGCCGCCCGAGTGGTTGATCTGGATCGCGGCCTTGGCCCCATAGGAGTGGATGGTCTCCGTGAGCTCCCAGAGCCGGGGGATGTACCGATCGTGGTCGAGCCGGAGCTGGGTCGTGCCGTTGGAGCCGGCCGGGAAGGTCACGCACGCGTTCTCGACGATGATGAGCCCGACGCCGCCCCGCGCGCGTTCCCCGTAGTACGCGATCTGGTGGTCGGAGACCGTGCCGTCCGGAAGGGCGAAGTTCGTGCCCATCGGCGGCATGACGATCCGGTTGCGCAGCGTGAGCCCGCGCACCCGGAACGGTGACAGCACGTTCGGCGTGCTCGGGGCCGGGTCTCGGAGATCGACCGGGACGTCGATCGGCGCAGGTCGGATGGACAGCTGATTCATGGTCTGTGCTCCTGCTTAATGATTGTTTGAAAACTATGTGCCGTGCACACAGAGGCCCGCAGTGCGATGCCGACCGCCGACACGGGCTCCGGGCGCCCCTCCGGAGCCGCGCGGCGCCGCCCCGCTAGAGGGAGCTGTGGATGAGGGCGAGGGCCCGACGGAGCTCGTCGACCGCGACCTGGCCCGGCGCGGACGGGTTCCCGACCATGCCGAAGGTGGCCGAGGATCCGACGATCTCGCCCGCCAGACGGGAGACGACGCCCTTGCCGCCCATGGACATCGTGATGAGAGGCTGCTCCAGGCGGGCGGAGGCCTGCGCGGTGGCGCTCATCAGCGCGAGCACGTCCTCGGCGGACTCCGGCATCACCGCGACCTTGCAGATGTCGACGCCCAGCTCCGCCTGCCCCACCAGACGCCCGACGATCCCCTCGACCGGGGGCGTGCCGCCGAAGTCGTGGAACGAGCCGATCACGGCGACCCCCGCGGCGTGGGCGGCGGCGACGATCCGCGCGACGGCCGCCGCGTCCCGCGCCGTCTCGACGTCCACCGCGTCCGCGACGCCGGCCGCGATGACGGCGCCGTAGAGCGCCGCGTAGTCATCGGCCGGGATCTCCCGCTCGCCGCCCTCATCGGAGGTGCGGAACGTGACGAGGACGGGAATGCCGTCCAGCTCGGACCTGAGCGTCGCCCCCAGGCCCGTCACCGACTCCTCCGACACGTCGTCCAGGTGGTCGATCCGCCATTCGATGAGGTCCGGGCGGGCCTCGACGGCGGGCCGGATCTGGCGGAGCAGTTCCTCGCCGTTCGCGGGGGTGATCGGGACGATCACCTTCGGGACTCCGCCGCCCACCTCGACGTCGCCGATTCGCACTGTCATGTCGCCTCGCTCAGCAATCGTTGGACATGGGGTTCGCCATGGTCGGATGTCACTCGAACAGATGCTCGCGGACGTAGTCAAGGGGCATGTCCTCTCCCGTCCACAGCTTGAACGCCGCCGCGCCCTGATGCAGCATCAGCGGGATGCCGTTCATGAACCGGCAGCCGGCCTGATCGGCCTGCTCGAGGAACCGGGTCTTGAGCGGAGAGTAGACGACCTCGGACACGAACAGGTCGGAACGCAGGACCGAGGGGTCCGGCAGCGGGCTGACGCCCTCGAGCTTGCCCATGCCCACGTTGGTCGTGTTGGCCAGGACATCGGCGCCGGCCACGGACTCGCGGAAGGCCTCCAGCTCGTCGAGGTCGTGGAGGGAGACCTCCGTCGACGTCCTCGCGCGGATGGTGGCGACCGTCTGCTCGGCCTTCTCCCACATCGGATCCCGGCGGTTGAAGAGGTCGATGCGCTCGGCGCCGCTCAGCGCGCACTGCACGGCGATGGCCGTCCCGACGCCGCCGGCCCCGATCTGCGTGAGTCTGAGCCCCTCGGCGGCGATCCCCTCATCGGCCAGGGCCTCCACATAGCCGATGCCGTCCGTGATGTGGCCGGTGAGCACGCCATTGTCGTTGACGACGGTGTTGCAGGCGCCGATCATCTCGACGGCCGGGGACACGTGGTCGAGGAGCGGGACGATCGGGACCTTGTTCGGCATCGAGACGTTCCAGCCGCGCACCTTGAGGGTCCGCAGCGCGTCCAGGGCGGCGGGGAGCTCCTGGTCGTCGATCTCGAAGCAGAGGTAGGCGTAGTCGAGGCCCAGCTTCGCCAGCGCCAGATTGTGCATGCGCGGCGACTGGCTGTGGCGGATGGGATAGGCGATCAATCCGAGCAGTTCGGTCCGACCCGTGATCCTTTGGGAGATCTCTGCCTCCATGACGTACTCCTTTGTCGTTGTCGGGCGGCATTGCCGTGGGGCTCGCTCAGACGGTGCACGACCGGGACGCGACCGCCGACGACTCGTCGGGCCGGGGTCTGTCGTGGTCCCTGAGGCACGCGCTCTGTTGAACCAGCTGGTACAAACAGTAGATCCCGCGCACCTGCGGCTCATGGGACTCAGGTCCCTGACAGCCGAGGGCGTCCGGCGGCGCCCTCGTCGGGGAGTCGCGCCCTCGTCGTCGAGGGCCACCCACCCCGGAACGAGCGGACGCGGGACGGGCGGGCCCCCGGTCAGGAGACGGAGCCCGGGGAACCGCCCTCGACGACGGGGACGACCTCCCCGCCCGCAGCCTGTCCCGCGGCGACGGCCGCCTCGACCTGCTCGCGCGGGCCGGCGACGAAGACGTACTCCGTGTTGCGCAGACGCCCCACCTGACCCACGCGCCGGCCGGCAGGGCTGTAGATGCCGATCTGGGCGCCGACGTAGCGCTTCGAGTCGAACCCGAGCACCCGGACCTCCGCGTGCCCCGCATCGCGCAGGAAGGCGGCCAGGGTGGGGACGTCGATCCAGGACTCGTCGTTGTAGGACACCATGACGACGCCCGCGCGGACGTCGCGGATCACCTGGCCGAGGGCCGGCGGCATCTCGCGCCGGCGGTTGAAGTCGCTGCCCGTGGACGGGTCGCGGGCGTCGACGCGTTTGCGCGCGATGCCGTAGGTCTCGGGGGCGTCCCAGCGGATCAGCGTCTCCCACACGTGGTAGTTCCCGAAGTAGCGGTGCTGGTTGTAGGGCGGATCCAGGTACGCCAGGTCCACCGGGGGGAGCGTGCGGGCGACCTCGCGGGCGTCACCGCGGATCGCGCGGCCCGCACCGGGCAGGAGTTCGGGCGCCCGCAGGCGCAACGGGTTCGAGGCGCGCGCCGCCCATTGCTTGAGGTAGGCCATCTGCTGGCCGGTCGTCGAGTCGACGCGGTCCGCGGCCTCCATGAGGGACGTCAGCAGGATCGGGTACAGGGGGTCGTGCGGCGCCGCCGCGGTCCCCCTCCCCATTGACGAGGACGAGGGCGCCCCCTCGTCCGCGCCCGCACCCGCGCGGGGGCGCCCGCTCGCGGGGGCGCCGGGCCCGTGGTCGGCCTCGATCGCGTCGCGGATCGCGTCGATGCGCGCGCCGTTGGCGGGCTGGAAGTAGCGGGCCTCCTCGCAGAAGGTCCGTGTGACGTACCCGGGCCGCCCGGGCAGGGCGTTGAGGCGGTCGATCTCGTCCGCGAGCGCGGCGGCGTCGACGGCCCGCGCATCGGTCGCGATGTAGCAGCGGGCCAGGACCTCCGCATAGGTCGCCAGGTCCGAGGCCGTCACCGCCATGCCGAGCCGCTTGAACTCCTGTGCGACGCGGGTGGTGCCCGTGAAGAGGTCCACCGCGGTGCGGGCGCCGGTGGCCGCGGCCATCGCCCCCAGCACGGGGACGAGGACGCGCTTGCTGCCCAGGTACTTGATCATGCGGCGGGGCGACCGAACTCGACGGCGCACAGCACCGAAGTCGACGGCAAACAGCACCGAAGTCGACGGCAAACGGAACCGAAGTCGGCGCGGGTCATGGGCGATCGGCCTCGGGGCTCGCCGGCGCGGTCTCCACCCGGGCGCGCTCCGACTCCACCCGGGCGCGCTCGCCGTTGACCAGGGCGGGCAGTGCCGGGTCGTGGCGCCACTCCCGGGTCCCGAAGGTCCGGGTGGACAGGCCGGCGACCGCCGAGGCGAAGCGGATGATCTCCGTCGGGTCCGCCGGCACGGCCAGACCCGCCGCGTGGCGCGCCCCCAGCGCCCACGCGAACGCCCCGTGGAAGACGTCGCCGGCCCCCAGCGTCGAGGCGAACGGCAGCGCCCCGCGCCCGTGCGTCTCCCCCGCCCGAGCCGGGTCGGCCGCGTCGACCGGCACCTCGCCGGTCGCGCCGTCCCACCACCATCGCACGGGCCGCGCCCCGTCCGTGCGCACGACCTTCGTGATGCCGAATCCGTGGAGGAACGCGGCGATCGCATCCTGGACCTCGACGGGGACCAGGGCACCCCGCGTGGCCGGGTCGTCGCGCCGGCCACGCTCCGGGTCCATCAGCAGGGGCGGGCGGAAGTCCGCCGAGATCACGGCCACGTCGACGAAGCCCAGCAGCGGCGCGAACCCCGGCTTCCAGGACCCGCCGTCCAGGATCCGCAGATGCGAGGGTTTGTCCTCCAACTCGGAGAAGGGGTCGGGGTCCCCCGCGCCGTCCCGCGCCGCGGCGCCGACCGCCGCCTCCTCCGGCCGGCCCCGCAGCGTCCCGCGCCCCGCCATGAGCGGCGCCCGGTCCAGGCCGCGCCCGGTCCCCAGGCCCAACGCGACATCCGCCAGGTCCGGGTGGTGCCCATCGACCAGGACGACGTCAAGGGGCCCCGCCTCCGCGTCGTCCTGGACCGCGTCCTCGACCATTCCGCGATCCGCCTCGACCGTCGCGTTTGTCGAGGCGACCATCCGGCCGGCGGGGTGCTCCACGATCACGGAATGCGCCGGTTCGGCGTTCTCGAGGTCGGGCCGCGCCACGTCCAGGACGGTCACGCCCAGCTCCGTGAGCTCGCGGAAGAGCTCCGAACCCGTGTCCGAGGGCCCCAGGGCCGTCAGCAGGCTGACGGTGCTCGCGCGAGGGTCCCACCCCCGGGACCCGCGCCCCGGGGCGGGCTCTCCCCCCACCCGGGCGGGCGCTCCGGCGGGCGCGCCGGAGCCGTCCTCGTCAAGGGCGCACAGCATCGCCAGCGCGACGGCGGCGTTGGTCGCCGGGCCGCCGGCGCACGCCAGGCGCGCGAGCGACGTCGCCTTGGCGAGGGGATCGGGGACGTGGTCGAGGAGGTGGACCTCGTCGCGCGTGGTGAGACCAGCGAGGACGGCGTGCATGGCTCCATTGTCGCCGAGGTCCGGGGCGGTGGCGGCATCGGAGCGTCGGGCGCGCGCCGTCAGCGGAAGCCCGACGGCCCCGCCGATGCCGGGCCGCGCGGTCCCGCCCTGGCCTGGGCCAAGCGCCGGGCGGGGCAGGCGGGCGATCCTGCGGAGGGCTTCCCCGCCGCAGTCCGCTCCAACCGGCACCCTTCCGCGGGAGGCACGGTGCTTGCGCGGCAACGTCCGACCTGATTGAGTGGACGCATGACTGAGTCCCCGGCGCCTCCGCACCGCCGGACGGCCCTCATGTCCGCGGTGGTCGTCCTGCTCCTGATCGTCGCCGGGCTGGTGGCCTGGCGCATCGTCGCGTCGCACCGGCCCCCCGAGCCCACTCTGGAGGGACTGGGCAACACCGACCTCCGGGTCTTCACCCTCTGCGCGCCGGGGGACGCCGACGGGGGACGCGCGTACACGACCGTTCGTTTCACCGACGGGGTCGCCGAGGATCCCGCGTCGGGGGAACGCACCCGGCTGGTCTCGGTGACGCCCGCGGTCCATGACGGAGAGCCCGTCCATGCCGTCCTGTTCTCGTGCCGGGAGGAGGCCGACCGCCCCGGCTTCCCGATCCTGCTCGTCTACGACGATCAGCTGGTCGTCGACGCGAAGCTGGATCCCGAGGACCAGGTGCCCATGGGCTTGTTCCCCGACGAGGCATCGGTCGATGCCCTGGCCTTCGACGTCGCCGGCGATCGGACCTCAGCGGTCTTCTCCTGGGAGGGCGCCGCGCTGTACGGCGGCCCGCACCGGGCGACCGCCCAGGTCGGCGCCACCGTCCGGTTCGACCTGGTCGGCCCCGTGTGGGGGGCCGACTTCGAGCTCTCCGAGCTGGTCATGCACACGCCCGACGGTGACTCGCGGCTGCCGGCGGGGGCCGCCCTCGTCGGCCTCTTGACCGCGGACTCGACCCTGGACGGGGAGACGGGCTCCCGGATCCTCTCCGACGGGAGCCGGCTGCCGCTCGGCGAGCTGTCGGCCTCCTGCGACTTCCTGCCCCCGGTCGGATCCGACGGCACGGTCACGCTGTCGACCGGGAAGACCGTGGTCCCCGACCTGGCGGACGCCCGGACCGGCGATGCCATCTGCGGGATCGACGCGGCCGCGCCGCCCGCCGGATGGGAGGGCTTCGCCGCCGACGCGGACTCTTACGCCGCATACGCGCTGATCCACGGCTCGCCCACCGGCTCCGCGGCGCCGTACCGGATGGTGTCCGAGGCCGCGGTCCTCCCGGCCGGTTCCCATGACTGATCTCGGCGCACCGGCTGCCTTCCACGACTGATCTCGAGAGCCTACGGAGAGGATTCCATGAGCCGAGGACCTTCCAGATGTGTCATGGAAGGCGAGAGCTGCGCCGAGATCAGTCATGGGCATCACCGCAACCTGGGCGCTGACCACCGCGATGACCCGCGAAGGTACAGATCAGTCACGCTCCCGCCAGCAGCTCAACTCTGCCTTCGGGGGCGCGCGGTCTCACAGCACACGGAACCTCGGCCGCTGATGCCTCAACACTCAGATCAGATACTGTCGGAGCGCCTCACGCAGGACGGCCGACGAACTGGAGTGCTCCTGGTGGACCCGATCGGCCAGCGCGCGATGGAGGTCCGGATCCAAGCGCACGGCGACCGTCGTGGCGGCGCCTGCCCCCATCGCAGGCCTGCCCACCGCGCGCCGCGCCTGGACGCCGGGAAAACCCTCCTCGGCGTTGCGGACCAGCCGCTCGACGACCTCGTCGGTGATCGGGACCCCCTCAATGGTCCCGTAGATCCCTTCTGCCACCTCGGTCCCTTCTCTCCAACAACGTCACGGTCACCTTGCGGAGCCTCATCGCATGGATCACCAAGTGACGGTCTCCTCCGTCAAACACCAACGCGATGAGTTCCCATACGGCTCCCGCTTGATCGATCGCGATCCGCAGCAACCGGACGGGATCGCGGCCATCCAACCACGTGTCCTCGATCCCTGACCGCCACAGGGCTTCGACCTCCCTTTCTGGCAACCCGTGCCGAGTCGCCGACACATGGATGTGGACCTGCACGATCCCGACCTCCATTATCGTAAACGAAATTCTGAACCGAGAGCAAGAGGGCGGGCCGACGCGGGCCGTCGACCGATCCGAGCGTTCTCCTCCCAACCAGTACCCCACTCGTCGGACCGCCATGGGCGACCGCGTGGTGATCTGTGGATGATCACCGTCGGTCCCCCTGTGTACCGGCTGTCCACAGCTCCACCCGGAGCTTCGGAGGGGGCACGGCACCCGGCCCTGCACCTGAGGCGCGCAGCCGGTCCCATCCCCGGCCCTGGAGATGCCCATACCGCTGACTAGACTGTCCGGGTGCCCCAGCCCGAACGCCCTTCCGCTCCGGAACCCCGTCGTTCCGGCGGACGAGGGCGCCCGCGCGGCCCGTCCCGGGACCAGTCGCGGTCCGGCGGCACCGGAGGAGGCTCGCGGCCGTCCCCGGAGGAGCGCGCCGACCAGACGGGGCGGGGACGCCCTCGTCGATCGGGCGGCGGACGCGGCCGAGCGGAGGAGGGGCGGGCGCCCCGCGACGGCCTCACCGAGTCACACCGCCGCGACGACTCCGCACGCCACGGCGGGCCTCGCCGGCAGGAGCCGGCCCCTGCGTCCGGAACCGACCGCGGACCGCGACGCGCCCCCCGGCGCCGAGCCCCCCGTCACGCGCGGGCGGCCGTCTTCCGGCCCTTCACCCCCGAGCAGTTGGCGGCGCGCGCCGCGGCGATCCCCGTGATCTCCTACCCGGACCTGCCGGTGTCGGCGAGGCGCCAGGACATCGCGGCCGCGATCCGCGACCACCAGGTCGTCATCGTCTCCGGCGAGACCGGGTCGGGCAAGACCACGCAGCTGCCGAAGATCTGCCTCCAGCTGGGCCGCGGCGTCGCCGGCATGATCGGGCACACCCAGCCCCGGCGCCTGGCCGCCCGCAGCGTCGCGGACCGCATCGCCGACGAGCTCGGGCAGAGCGTCGGTCGCGAGCCCGGCCAGGTCATCGGCTACCAGGTGCGCTTCACGGACGAGGTCGGCCCGACCACCCTGGTCAAGCTCATGACCGACGGCATCCTCCTGGCGGAGATCCAGTCCGACCCGCTGCTGCGCCGCTACGACACCCTCATCATCGACGAGGCCCACGAGCGTTCCCTCAACATCGATTTCATCCTGGGCTACCTGGCCCGCCTGCTGCCGCTGCGCCCGGATCTCAAGGTCGTCATCACCTCGGCGACCATCGACTCCGCGCGCTTCGCCGCGCACTTCGGGACGTGGACGGGCCGGCGCGGGACGTCGGAGCTGATCGAGCCCGCGCCCGTCATCGAGGTCTCCGGGCGCACCTATCCCGTTGAGATCCGCTACCGCCCGCTGTCCCAGGACGCGCCGAGCCAGTGGACGTCGGCGGAGGCCCCCGGCGGGGAACCGGGGGGCCCCCCCC
>JAFAAX010000049.1 GCA_023426345.1 Actinomycetes bacterium | reverse complement strand
GGGCGGACGCGCCTAGAAGTGGACGCCTCCGCACCGGCCCCCTAAAGTGGGGCGCGTGATCACGAGTCCCCGCCCGCGCCGTCCCCGGTGGACGCCGTCGCGCGCGATCGTGGCCTGTCTGTGCGTCGTCTGTCTGTAGGGCGGACGGCCCTCGCGCCGTGCCCCTCGCCGTCCGCCCCGTGCGCCGACCCCTCAGAACGATCCTCTTCCCACTGACAGGAGACTCCCATGACAGCCATCGCCGCCGACGTCACCGAACTCATCGGCCGCACCCCGCTCGTGCGCATCAACCACCTCACCGACCCCGCCGCCGCCGTGCTCGGCAAGGTCGAGTCCTTCAATCCCGCCTCGTCGGTCAAGGACCGCATCGCGGCCGCCATCATCGACGCCGCCGAGCGGTCGGGCGAGCTGGCCCCCGGCGGCACCATCATCGAGGCCACGTCCGGCAACACGGGCGTGGCCCTGGCCATGGTGGGCGCGGCCCGGGGCTACCACGTGGTCATCGCGATGCCGTCCTCGATGAGCATCGAGCGCCGCATGCTGATGCGCGCCTTCGGGGCCGAGCTGGTCCTCACCGATCCCAAGGCCGGCATCAAGGGCGCGGTCGCCGCCGCCGAGCAGGTGCGCGACGAGCGCCCTGGCTCGATCATCGCCTCCCAGTTCACGAACCCCGCGAACCCCGCGATCCACCGCGCCACCACCGCGGAGGAGATCTGGGCCGACACGGAGGGGGCCGTCGACGTCCTCGTCGCCGGCGTGGGCACCGGCGGAACGATCTCGGGCGTCGGCGCCGTCCTCAAGGAGCGCCGGCCGGGCGTCCAGATCGTGGCCGTCCAGCCGGCGGAGTCCCCGATGCTCACCGGCGGGGCCGGCGCCCCCCACGGCATCCAGGGCATCGGACCGAACTTCGTCGCCGAGACGTACGACCCGGACGTCGTCGACGAGGTCCTCGACGTCGACACGCCCACGGCGCTGACATGGGCCCGCCGCGCGGCCGCCGAGGAAGGGCTGCTGGTCGGCATCTCCTCGGGGGCGGCGTTGGCCGCGGCCGCGCAGGTGGCGGCCCGGCCCGGCAACGCCGGGAAGACGATCGTCGTCATCCTTCCCGACACCGGCGAGCGGTACCTGTCGACGGCCCTCTTCGACGACCTGCGCGACTGATGCTGCCGGACCCGAGACGGGCCCTCGGCGTCCTCCGGGAGGACCTCGAGACGGCCAGGCGCCGCGACCCCGCCGCGCGCTCCCTGGTCGAGGTCGCCCTGACCTATCCCGGCGTCCACGCCCTGTGGAGCCACCGCGTGGCCCACTCGTTGTGGATCCGGGGAGCCGAGCTGCCCGCACGGGTCCTCTCCGCGGGCGCCCGGGTGTTGACGGGAGTCGACATCCACCCGGGCGCCCGCCTCGGCCGGCGGCTGTTCATCGACCACGCGACGGGGGTGGTCATCGGCGAGACGGCGGAGGTCGGCGAGGACGTCGTGATCTTCCACGGCGTCACCCTGGGCGGGGTCTCGATGAGCCCCGGCAAGCGCCATCCCACCGTCGGCAGCCACGTGCTGCTCGGGGCCGGCGCGAAGGTGCTGGGCCCCATCGTCATCGGCGACGGCGCGAAGGTCGGCGCCAACGCCGTGGTCACGAAGGACGTGCCCGCGGACTCCATCGCGGTGGGCGTGCCCGCCCAGGTCCGCCCGACCTCGCGTCCGCAGGAGCCCGACGCCGACCTCATCGTCGACCCGACCGTCTACGTCGCCGACCCCTCCCTGTACATCTGAGGGCCGGCGCGCGGCGCGGACCCCCTCGGATGTGGGGCGGATCACGTAGGCTGTCTGCATGACCCCGCGAACGTTACGAGCACGGCTGGACGCGTTGGCCGAGGTCGACCGCCCGGCGGGCCTCCAGCTGGCGACGCTGACGCGGTACGACATCCCGGCCATGGCGGCCCTCCATGTCGTCGCGTACGGCTCCCCGGAGATCGCGGAGAACCTCTGGGAGGCCAACGACGAGCTGCGGATGGCCTTCGACGGCGCCTTCGGGACGCCCCGGGACGACTCCTTCGTCGGCGCCTGGATGGACGGCCGGCTGGTCGGCGCCGTCCTGGGCGTCACCGAGGCGGCGCCCGACGACGCCCCGAGGGGGCCCTTCATCATCGACACGATGGTGGATCCCGACTACCGGCGCCGGGGCGTCGCCACCGCCCTGGTGCTCGAGCTCGCCCGGCGCTGCCGGGCCTGGGGCTTCGACGAGGTCGCCCTCAACCTGGACCTGCGCGCGACGCCGGGGGCGGCGAAGCTCTACGAGCTGGTCGGCTTCAGCGACGAGGACGCCGCGGACGCGGTCGCGGACCACAGCGCCTGACCCGCGGGGGTCAGTGCTGGCAGGTCGGGCACCAGAACAGGCGGCGCCCCTGCATCGGCCCCTCGCGCACGGGGGTGCCGCAGTGCAGGCAGGGACGTCCGGTGCGGTGGTAGACGTACCAGCGGGAGGCCTCGGGATCGCCCTCCAGCGGCGGCTCGGGCGCGTCGGCCGCGCGCACGGTCTCGATGCGGCCGACCTCCAGGCCGTGGGCCATCAGCCGGCAGATCACGTCCCACAGCTCCCGCAGGCGCGCCTCGGAGACGCGGTCCCCGCGGCGCAGGGGGGAGATCCCCGTGAGGAACAGCGACTCCGCCCGGTAGATGTTGCCGACGCCCGCCACCACCGTCTGGTCCATGACGAGCTCGCCGACGGCGCGCCTGGACCGGCGGACCCCGGAGACGAACCGCTCGCGCGCCTCACGATCGGCCGCCGCGCCCGGCGCGAGGGGATCCGGCCCCAGGGCCGCCTCCGCCGCGCGCCGCTCGGGGTCCGTCAGCAGCTCGCAGCGCGTCGGACCGGACAGGTCCGCGACGCCGTGCTCGGTGGCCAGCCTCACCCGGACCTGGCCGACCGGCTCGGGCGGCTCCCATGCGCCGTCGGGGCCGGCCAGCACCTCGACGGGGACGCGCGGCGCCCCGATGAACGCGGGGGCGGCGAAGTCGGCGTCGCCGGCGAAGCGCCAAGAGCCGTACAGGCCGAGATGGACGTGGAGCCAGAGCTGCGGGTCCGGGGACGACGCGCCGCGCGGGCCGCCCTCGTCGCTCCCGGGCGGCGCGAAGCCGACGAACAGGTGCTTGCCGACCGCGTGCGCGCCCGTCGAGGTCCACCCGTCGATGCGGGCCGCCGAGGAGGCGAACCGCCCCTGCGGGGAGGACACGCGGCACCGCCGGCCGCCGAACTCCTCATCGAAGGTCGTGGCCAGCCGGTGGAGGACGTCGCCCTCGGGCATCAGGAACGCGGGGGGACGACGTTGACGAGGCGCGGCGCGCGGACGATCACCTTCAGCGGCTCGCGTCCGTCCAGGGCCTTCTGCACGGGGGCGGTCTTCAGGGCCCGCGCCCGCAGGTCGTCCTCGGCGATCGAGGGCGGCACCTCGAGCCGGGCGCGGACCTTGCCGCTCACCTGCACGATCGCCGTCACCGTCTCCTCGACGAGCAGCGAGCGGTCGGTGACGACGGGGAACGGCTCCCGGGCCAGGGACCGGTCATGGCCCAGGCGCGCCCAGAGCTCCTCGGCGATGTGCGGCGCCACGGGGGACACCATGAGCACGAGCGGCTCGATGGCCTCGCGCGGCACGGCCTCCAGGCCGGTGAGGTGGTTGTTGAGCACGATGAGCTTCGCCAGGGCGGTGTTGATCCGCATGTGCTCGTACTCGGTCGTGGCGTCCTCGATCGTGCGCGCCAGGAGGCGGCGGGTCGCGAGGTCGGCGGGCTCGTCGGTGACGGTGAGCGCGCCGGTCTCCTCGTCCAGCACATTGCGCCACAGGCGCTGGAGGAAGCGCTGGGAGCCCACGGCGGCGCGCGTGTCCCAGGGGCGCGACATGTCCAGGGGACCCATCGACATCTCGTAGACGCGCAGCGCGTCGGCCCCGTACTGGCGGGCGAAGTCGTCGGGCGTCACGATGTTCTTCAGCGACTTGCCCATCTTCCCGTACTCCTGGGTGACGGGCTCCCCGCGCCACGTGAAGCCCGACTGCGCGTCGCCCTCCACCTCCTCGGCCGGCACGTAGGCGCCGCGGGCGTCGCGGTAGGCGTAGGCCTCGATGTACCCCTGGTTGAACAGCTTGTGGAACGGCTCCGAGGCGGAGACGAACCCGAGGTCGAAGAGAACCTTCTGCCAGAAGCGCGAGTAGAGCAGGTGGAGGACCGCGTGCTCGACGCCGCCGACGTAGAGGTCCGTGCCGCCGCTGGATCCGGGCGTACGGGGGCCCATCCAGTAGGACTCGTTGACGGGGTCGACCAGCTCGTCGGTGTTGTCGGGATCCGTGTAGCGGATCTCGTAGGAGCACGACCCCGCCCAGTTCGGCATCGTGTTGGTGTCGCGGCGGTAGGTCTGGAGGCCCTCCCCCAGATCGAGGTCGACCGTCAGCCAGTCCGTCGCCCGGCTCAGCGGCGTCTCCGGCTTCGAGTCCGCGTCATCGGGGGCGAAGGTGCGCGGCGTGAAGTCGTCGACCTCCGGCAGCGTGATCGGCAGCATGTCCTCGGGCAGCGGGTGGGCGCGGCCGTCGTCCCCGTAGACGACCGGGAAGGGCTCCCCCCAGTAGCGCTGGCGGGAGAACAGCCAGTCGCGCAGGCGGTACGTCGTCGTCGCGTGGCCCACCCCGCGGGCCTCCAGCCACCGCGTCATCGCCGCGATGGCCGCGGCCTTGTCCATCCCGTTGAGGTCCAGGCCCCCGTCCGCGCGCGCGGAGTTGACGAGCACGCCGTCGCCCGTCCAGGCGGCCGCCTCCGTGTCGAAGCCCGCGGGCGGCGTGATGGTCGTGACGACGTCCAGGTCGAACTTCCGCGCGAATGCGAAGTCGCGGTCGTCGTGGGCGGGCACCGCCATGATGGCGCCCGTGCCGTAGCCCATGAGGACGTAGTCGGCGACGAAGACCGGGATCCGCGCGCCCGTCACCGGATTGACGCCGAACAGGCCCGTGAACACGCCGGTCTTCTCCCCCGCCTCCGCGGTGCGCTCCTCCTCCGACTTCGCGGCGGCGCCCGCCCGGTAGGCTGCCACGGCCTCGGCGGGCGCCGCGAACCCTCCGGTCCAGGCGTCGCGGGTCCCCTCCGGCCACGCGGCGGGGACGCGCAGGCCGGCGGCCCCCGCGTCGCGGGCGCCCAGGATCGGGTGCTCGGGGGCCACGACCATGAACGTCGCGCCGAACAGCGTGTCGGGGCGGGTCGTGAAGACCTCGAGCTCCTCGGCGCCGGATCGCGCCTCGGGGGCGCCCTCGTCGATGCCGGCGACGGCGAACCGCACCGTCGCCCCGCGGGAGCGCCCGATCCAGTGGCGCTGCATCGCGCGGACCTTCTCCGGCCAGTCCACGCCGTCCAGGCCGTCGACCAGGCGGTCCGCGTAGGCGGTGATCCGCATCATCCACTGGCGCATCGTCGCGGGGAACACGGGGAAGTCGCCGCGCTCGGAGCGGCCGTCGGCCGTGACCTCCTCGTTGGCCAGCACCGTGCCCAGGCCGGGCGCCCAGTTGACGGGCGCCTCCGTGATGTAGGCGAGGCGGCGGGCGTCGAGCAGGGCGGCGCGCTCGACCGCCGACAGCTCCGCCCACGCGCGGCCGTCGGGCGTGGGGCGCTGCGCGGTGGCGTACTGGGCCTCCAGCTCCGCGATCGGGCGGGCGCGCCCCAGCGTGCCCTCCCCGTTCGGCGCCGTCTCGTCGTACCACGCGTTGAAGATCTGGAGGAAGATCCACTGCGTCCAGCGCATGTACTCCGGGTCCGTCGTCGCGAACGAGCGCCGGCGGTCGTGGGACAGTCCCAGGCGGCCGAGCTGGCGGCGCATGTTCGCGATGTTCTGCTCCGTGGTGACCGCCGGGTGCTGGCCCGTCTGGATCGCGTACTGCTCGGCGGGCAGGCCGAAGGCGTCGAAGCCCATCGTGTACAGGACGTTCTGGCCGCGCATGCGGTGATAGCGGGCCACGGTGTCGGTGGCGATGTAGCCCAGCGGGTGGCCGACGTGGAGGCCCTTGCCCGAGGGGTAGGGGAACATGTCCATGACGAAGAAGGGGGGCCGATCGCTCAGCGGGCCCGCCAGGTCGCCGACCGGGTTGTCCGCCCGGAACGTGCCCCGCTCCTCCCACAGGCCCTGCCACTTCGACTCGATCTCCCCCGCGACGCGGGCCGAGTAGCGGTGTGCCGGCTCGGCGTCGACCGCATTCGTCATCGGCGTGTCTCCTTCTCACATCCTGCGAAATCCCCGGCCACCAGGCTATCCCATCGGTCGGGCGCGCCCTCACCGCGGACCGGTGCCCGAACGGGCGTCATCGGCCACACCATGCCCGACAATGGGGGCATGGCCACTGCTTTCGAGAACATCATCGCCGGGGTCTGGCCCGGACGCTTCGAGTGGGCGGACGACGTCTGCGTCGCCTTCTCCACCATCGAGCCCATCGCGCCGGGCCATGTCCTGGTGGTCCCCCGCCATCCGTGGGCGAAGTGGACGGACGCGCCCGCCGAGGCCGTCGCCCATCTGATGACCGTCGCGCGGACGATCGGGGTGGCCCAGGAGCGGGCCTTCGGCGTGCCCCGGTCGGGTCTCATCGTCGCCGGCTTCGAGGTGCCCCACGCCCACATCCACGTGGTGCCGCTGCGCTCCGAGGCGGACGTCCTGCTCTCCCGCGCCCGCTCCGCCTCCGAGGAGGAGCTGGACGCGGCCGCGCGGGCCCTGCGCGCCGCGCTCGTCGAGGACGGGCAGGGCGCGCACGTCCCCGCGGAGATGGGCTCGCCGGCGCTCGCCTGACCGGCGACGAGGGCGCCCGCGCGGCCGGCCTCGGGCGATCAGGCGGCGTCGGGGGCGGGGGCTGCCGGATCGCGCACGAAGATCGCCGACGTTGCGACCTCGCCGAGGTCGATCACCGCCGCCTCGTCCTCGGATCCGGCCGGCGGCCCCACGCGCACGCGCGTCGTCCCGATCGAGGGCGACCGGCGCTCGACGACGACCACCGCGTCGAGGACCACGCCGGAGCCCTCGAGCTGGCGGAGCATCTGGGAGTCGGCGTCGGAGATCCGGACGACGGGCGCCGCCACGCCCTCGGGCAGCCGGTCCAGCGCGATCATCGGCGGCGCGAACCAGGTGCCGTCCGCCGCCGGGATCGGGTCGCCGTGCGGATCGCGGAACGGATAGCCCAGGGCCCGATCGAGGTGCTCGAGGAGGGTGTCGGAGACGGCGTGCTCGAGGAGCTCGGCCTCGCGGTGGACCTCGTCCCAGGAGAAGCCCAGCTGTTCGACGAGGTAGGTCTCCAGCAGGCGGTGGCGGCGGACCATGCCGATGGCGACGGAGCGCCCCTGCTGGGTGAGGTGCACCCGCTGGTAGGGCTCGTGGGCGACCAGCCCGAGGTCCGTGAGGCGGCGCACGTTCTCCGAGGCCGTCGAGGCGACCACTCCCATCCGCTGGGCCAGATCCGTCACACTGATGCCCGATCCGCTCCACTCCTCGGCGGAGTAGATGACCTTGAGGTAGTCCTGGGTGACCTGCGTCTGCGGGGGCGATCCCGCGGACTCGGGCTGTCGGTGGGCCATCGTCCCTCCTCCTCGCGCGACGCCGTGACCGGTGGCACCACTCTAGTGAGGCCGTCCGCGAAACGCGGAGCCACGATTTTGCATCCGGCGCGGCCCCCGGTATTGTCTTCTCTTGTCGAGAGACGACGCGCCATTAGCTCAACTGGCAGAGCAGCTGACTCTTAATCAGCGGGTTGAGGGTTCAAGTCCCCCATGGCGCACCCATCCTCGGGGCGGCGGTGATGGAGTCGATTCACCGCACCCTCTCACCCATCGGAGCCGATTGTGCGCGCTCTTTCCCTGTCCGAACGTGAGCTCCTCGAGGCGATCGCTCAGCAGTTGCTGACGCGACGGACGTCGGACATCACGTCCGACACGATCTCCCAGGCCGCCCATCTGGTGCGGTCGATGACCGATCCCCGGCCCCAGCTCCAGGATCTGGTCGGCCCGGTGTGCACGACGGCCGATGTCGGCGAGTGGCTGGGGATCACGCGCCAGGGCATCAACAAGGCCGTCCGCGAGGATCGGATCCTCGCCGTCCAGGCGCCCTCGACGACGTGGTACTACCCCACGTGGCAGCTCCTGGACGACCACTCCGTCATCCCCCAGATGTCCGACGTGCTCGGACGGCTGGACGGGCGGGTCGATCAGCTCTGCACGGCGCGCTGGTTCTGGACGCCGTGCGCGGCCCTGGGCGATCGCACGCCGGCCTGGTGGATGAGCAACGACGGCGACCTGTGCGCCGTGGTCCGCGCCGCGGAGGCGTTCGCCCGCCGCGACGCGGCCCATCCTGCCTCTCCGCCCCTCTACGATCCGGAGATCCAGCCGTCGACGCGGTGAGGCGCCGTCAGCCGTCCAGCCCCAGTTCGCGACGGAGCCGGGCGACGTGGCCGGTCGCCTTGACGTTGTACTGGGCCTGGACGACGCGCCCGTCGGGCCCCACGACGACGGTCGAGCGGAAGATCCCCTGGGAGGTCCGCCCGTAGTTCGTCTTCTCGCCCCAGGCGCCCCACGCCGCGAGCACGCGGTGGTCCGGATCCGAGGCCAGCGGGAAGGTGAGGCCCTGCTCCCGGGCGAAGCGCTCGAGCGCGGCCATGTCGTCGGCGCTGATGCCGACCACGGCGTACCCGGAGGCGGCGAAGGCGTTGAGCGAGTCCCGGAAGTCGCAGGCCTCCGTCGTGCATCCGGGAGTCGACGCCTTCGGGTAGAAGTAGACGACGACCCCCTTCGGGGCGTCGGCCAGCAGCGCCGACAACGTGACCGGGCCGCGGGTCGAGTCCAGGGTGAAATCGGGCGCCCGGTCGCCCGTCTCGAGCCGACCCGCGGTCACTTCCAGGTCCAGTTGATGGTCGCGGTGGGGTCCGGGTCCGCCCACTCGACGCGGCGCGCGTTGATGCTGGTCGGCATCACGAGCAGGATGAGCAGGATGATCCATCCCACGAACGGGATGAACACGAGGAAGAAGAACGGGCCGGGGTATCCGGCGTCATGGAGGCGGCGCCACGTCATCGCGAGCACGGGGACGACGATCGCCAGGCCCCACAGTCCGGACAGGATGGAGAGGATCGTCGAGAAGGCCGAGTCGCCGGACAACCTGATGAGGAAGCCGAACACCATGTTGACGACCACCAGGGCCAGAGACGCCCACCAGTACTCGCCCCGGGACGCGTAGCCCTTGAAGTGGGCGTACTTCTGGACGAAGCGGGACACGGCCTGCTTGAGATCCGCTCCGTACCAGGCCTCCGTGATCGGGGGCTCGGCGCCGGCTCCCGCGAAGGCGGCCTGGGGAGCGGTCCATGCCGGTGGGACGCCGTAGGCCTGCTGGGCGCCGGGGTCCTGGGGCGCGCCGTAGCCGTATCCGGGCTGGGCGCCCGCGGGCTGCTGGGCCTGGCCGTAGGGATTCTGCGGATCGCTCTGCCAGCCGTCGGGGCTCTGCGGGGCGGGGGGAGGTGTGGAGGACATGTCGACCTTCCTGGATGAGGTTCCTCGGGAGTGATGCCGAGCGTACCCCAGGGACCTTGGTCCCGGTCGGGGGTGGCCGAGCGTCGAAACGGCTCGCCGTGCGCGAGAAGGGACTCGAACCCTCACGTCAAGGACACTGGGACCTAAACCCAGCGCGTCTGCCAATTCCGCCACTCGCGCGCCCCGCCATCCTATCGGCCGGAGGGGCCGACGGCGGCCCCCGCGCGTCCCCATGAGCGCAAGGTCCTCGCGGCGCTGGCGTCCGGGGCGGTCCCGCCCGTCATGACCTTCGGATTCGCTCCCGGCGAGGAGATCGAGCCGTATCGGGCGGCGCGCCCGCACTGAGGGGCCCGGCGCCCATCACCCCAGCAGCTCCGGCCGCGTGAAGGCGTTGCCCCGCACGTGCTGGTCGAGGAACGCGAGGAACGTCTCGTACCAGACCTCCGCGTTGGCGGGACCCAGGATCCAGTGGCCCTCGTCGGGGTAGTAGAGGAAGCGGTGGCCGAGCCGCGGGGACAGTCGTTGGAGATCCTGCCACAGCTCCAACGCCTGGGAGAACGGCACTCGGTAGTCGCGGTCCCCGTGGATGACCAGCATCGGCACGGCGATGTCGGGGGCGCCGCGGTGCGGGGACCACAGCTCCGCCTGCGTCGTCCCGTCCTGCGCCGGCGTCATCATCCATCGCTGCCACGAGCCGTTGTCCGTGGTCCGGCTCATGGACGCCACGTCGTAGAGGCCGGCGTGCGTGACGACGCAGCGGAAGCGGGTGCCGGTGTGCCCGGCCACCCAGTTCGCCAGGTATCCCCCGTAGGAGCCGCCGGCGAAGGCCTGGCGCGCGGCGTCGATGTCGGGGCGGGCGACGGCCGCGTCCGCGAGCGCCAGGACGTCCGTGACGGGCTCGTCGCCGATCCGGTCGTGGCCGCGCGCCGTCATCGCGTGGCCGTAGCCCAGAGAGATCCCCGGGTCGGGCAGCAGCACGGCGTAGCCGCGCGCGACGAAGGCCCACGGGTTCCACCGCCACGTCCAGTCGTCCCACGACCCCCACGGCCCGCCATGGGCGAAGACGACGAGCGGGTGCGGCCCGGCGCCCTCGGGCAGGCACAGCCAGGCCCGCAGGCCGGTGCCGTCCACGGCGCTCGCCGCGATCTCCGTCAGCTCGCCGGGCAGCTCCAGGTCGGGGGCCAGCACCGGCCCCTCCGCGACGTCCGCCCGCGCCCCCGCGCCGGCCCGCGGGTGGATGAACACCACCTGCGGCGCCTCCGCCACCGACGAGCGCAACGCCGCCAGCCGCCCGCCCGTCCAGGACAGGGACGAGTACGCCCGCTCGTCGTCGGGCGTCATCAGCGAGGCCGTCCCGTCCGCCTCCACGCGGTACACGCCGCCGCGGCCGCGCCGGGGGGCCGCGAAGTACACGGTGGCGTCGTCGGCGATGACCGCCTCCGAGATCGCGTCGTCCCATCGCCCGGCCACCGGCGTCCGCCGCGCCGTGGCCAGGTCGACGCGCCACAGGGTGTCGCGCACCGTCTGTCCGGGCAGCGGCGGGATCTCGTGGTCGATGAGCGCCCACGTCCCGTCGGGGGACACCGCGACGGCCGACATGTCCTCGCCCCCGGCGTCCGCCCGGGCCAGAAGCCGGGGCTCGGTCCCTCCGTCCACCGAGACCAGCCAGGACTCCGTCGACGTGTCGATCCCGGCGCGCCGCTCCATCACGACGACCGCCCGCGTCCCGTCCGGGGTCGGCAGGACGCCGCCCAGGTCCCATTGGTCCGCGCCGTCGGGCGCGTCGGGCAGGGCGACGGGCGTCGGCTCGGGCTCGGGGACGCCCTCGTCGCCGTCGAGGGCCGGCAGCGGCATGGTGAACAGCCGCGGCTCGGCGGGCCCCAGATCCTTGTTCCAGGAGCGGATTGGGAAGCGCTCGTGGAGGACGGCGCTCGCCTTGGCGTCGGTGCGCCTCTTCGCCGCCTCGTCGGAGGCCCCGGGGGTGTCCGCGCCGGGCAGCAGGCCGAGCGTAACCCACAGGCGCGACTCCGTCGCCGCCAGCGCCTCGGCCCCTCCCCGGTGGCGCAGGACCACGCGGGCCTCCCCGTGCGGGGGCAGCATCCACACGGCGTCGCCCGACGTGTCCGCCGCCGGGTCCTTGCGCGAGAAGTAGACCTCCCCGCGCTCGCCCACCGCCAGCAGGGTCGCGGAGTCCGTTCCCCGGGTGAGCGCCATCGACGAGGGCGCCGCCGCGTCCGCGGCGGATCCGTCGCCCCCGATCGCGACCAGCTGGTCGACGAAGGCGGCGCCGTCCTCGTCGATGCGGCGCACGGTCGCCACGACGGTGCCGGAGCGCGAGCCCGCGACGCGGCTCACGCGCGTGGCGCGCACGAAGGAGGGGAGGTCGGAGAAGGAGGGGTGGTCGGGCGTGGGATCTGTCATGAGCCCAGGGTAGGGCGCGGACGGGGCGCCCGGCTCGCGCCCGACAGCCGCTGATGCGATGATGCTAAGATGTTCGCATGCGAACGACGCTGGAGATCGACGAGGTCGTCCTGAGCGCGGCCCGCGCCCGCGCGGCGGCGCGGCACGTCTCCCTGGGGGCGGCGGTCTCCGAGATCGCCCTGGAGGCGCTCGGCGCCCGGCCGGGGACGACGACGGCCGACGACGGGTTCCCCGTGATCCACGCCGCCCCCGACCACGTCATCACCGACGAGATGGCGGCGGAGCACCGCGACGATGAGTGACGGGCGCCCGGCGCTTCTCGACGTCAACGTCCTCCTTGCCCTCGTCGTCGACCAGCACGTCCACCATCGCGCGGCGCACCGGCGCTTCGCGACGGTCCGGGACTCCTGGGCCACGTGCTCGACGACCGAGAACGGGCTCCTGCGGCTCCTCCTCACGCCGCAGATCCTCGGACGGCCCGTCACGGCGGGAGAGGCGCTGGGCGTCCTCGCGGCGATCCGGGAGCTTCCCGGATGGTCCCGGGTCGACGACGACGCCTCCCTGGCGGACGCGCGCCGCGCCGTCGACGTCCGGGTCCTCGCCTCGCGCAGCCACGTGACGGACCTGCACCTGCTCGACCTGGCGATCCGCCACGGAATGGCCCTCCACACCTTTGATGCGGCGCTGGCCCGGATCGTGGCGCCGGCGGATCGCCCCTCACTGGTGATCTGGACCGACTGACCGGGCCGGGCCGGTTCGGCCCGGTTGCGTGGCCTCCTTCAGACCGCGTCGTAGAAGCGGGCGACGTCGACCGCGCCTCCGGCGGCCTCGAAGTCGGCGCGCGCCCGCGCCAGGAGCGCCGGGTCGCACACGACGTCCAGGGCGACGCTGGCCAGGCCGAACGCCCCGTCGACGACCGCCCGGTCCCCGCCGGGGCCGCCGGCGGCCTCGGCCATCGCCCGGGTGTGCAGGGACAGCGCGGGATCGCCGATGCTGACCAGCGGGTGGATGCCGGGGATCCGCAGGGACACGTTGCCGAAGTCCGTGCCGGCCGCGATCGACTCGGGGACGACGCCGGCGGGCAGCGGCTCGCGGCCGCGGCGGCGCTCGGCGCGAACCCAGGACTCCAGCAGCGGGCCGTTGTCGCGCACCGGCATCTCGTTGGTGACCCCGTCCCAGAGGAACCGCACGCCCGTCCCCGTCATCAGGGCGGCGCCGCGGAAGACGTCGACCGTCCGATCGACCAGGTCCCGCAGGGTCTCCGGGTACTTCGAGCGGACGTAGAGGTCGATCATCGCGTGCTCGGGGATGACGTTGGGGGCCTCTCCCCCGTCGCGGACCACTGCGTGGAGGCGGTCCATGGGCCCGATCTGCTGGCGCAGCAGGCCCAGGCCCGTCAGGGACGCGGTGACGGCGTCCAGCGCGTTGCGCCCGCGGTAGGGCGCGGCGGAGGCGTGCGCGGCGACGCCCGTGAACGCGACGCGGAAGCGGCGGACCCCCAGCCACGTCTGATGCGTGAGGTCGTAGCCGTAGGCGTGCGCCATCACGGCCACGTCGACGCCGTCGAAGGCCCCCGCCTGGGCGAGGATCTCCTTGCCCGTCGCGTTCTCCTCCGCGGGCGTGGTCTGCAGGACGATCCGTCCCGGCAGCCCGGCCTCCCCCGCCCCGCGCAGCTCGCGGTCGAGCCGGGCCAGGGCCAGATAGGCGCCCACGGACTGGCCGGCCATCACGTTGTGCCCGCATCCGTGGCCGATGCCGGGCAGCGCATCGTATTCGCACAGGACCGCCACCGTCGGGGAGCCCCTCCCCCCGGTCTCCGCGCGCAGGGCCGTGTCCATGCCGAAGACGCCGTCGCGGTGGGCCAGCGACTCCCGGTCGAGCAGCGCCGCGACCGCGCCCATCGCGTGGCGCTCGGTGAAGCCCACCTCCGGATGGTCGTGGAGATCGTGCGAGAGCGCGATGAGATCGGGGGCGAGGTCCTCGACGAGGCGCTCCAGGCGCGCCCGCCACGCCTCGGGAGCCCCCTCGCGCTCCGCCAGCGCGGCGGCGGGCGCCGCCTGCCGCGCCCGTTCCCACGTCTCGGCGCGGATCCGGTCGTCGTAGGCCGGCGACGGCTCCGTCGGCGTCGAGAGGTCCCGCAGGCGGTCGTCCATCCCGCTCCTCCTCAGCTCAGACCAGCGAGCGGCGCATCCGCTCGTGAGTCGTCGCGTACCCCATCGAGAGGTAGAGGCCGCGGGCGACGGTGTTGGCGGTGAACAGATCCAGGGTGAGGGCGGTGACGCCCCGGTCGCGCGCCCACTGCTCGGTGAGGTCCATGATCGCGCGCCCGTAGCCGAGGCTGCGCAGCTCCTCCTCGACGCGCAGGTCGAAGACGTGGACGGTGGCGGTCTCGGGCTTGAGGGCGAGCCAGAGCGTGCCCACGCGGCGGCCGTCCTCCTCGGCCACCAGCACGTGGTGCCCGGGCGTGTCCCTCCCCTGGGGCATCAGGGCGTCCAGCAGCGACGCCGCGGCCGTCTCGGCCGCCTCGGGCGCGGCCTCCCCGGCCGTCACCAGTTCCTGGGCGAGACCCGCGGCGCACTCGGCGCGCCACCGGGGGAAGGCCGAGGCGTCGACGGGCCGGAAGGTGATGTCGGACATGGGACGAGGATAGCCGGGACCGGCTCACTCGCTGCGCAGCGCCTCCACCGGGTCCTCGCGGGCCGCCGCCGAGGACGGGAACAGGCCCGCGATGAACGTGAGTCCCACGGAGATCGCCACCAGGATGACCGCCGCGGCGACGGGCAGCTGGGCGACGTCCGCGATGCCCCACCGCGCGTGGACGATCGCATTGGCCGGCAGGGTGAGCAGCAGTGTCACGGCTATGCCCATGAGGCCGGCGACCAGGCCGACCAGGATCGTCTCGGCGTTGAAGACGCGGCGGATGTCGCGTTTCGACGCGCCGATGGAGCGCAGGATCCCGATCTCCTTCTTCCGCTCGAGGACCGAGATGTAGGTGATGACGCCGATCATGATCGAGGAGACGATGAGCGAGATCGCCACGAATGCGGCCAGGACGTAGCTGACGACGTCGACGATGGTGGTCACCGACGACATCAGGGTGCCGACGATGTCGGTGTAGGTGACGACCTTGTCCTCCTGGCCCGACGACTCCATGTCCGCGTTGTAGCCGTCCAGGACGTCGAGGATCTGCGCCTTGGAGGCGAAGTCCTTCGGGTAGATCTCGATCTGGAAGGGCCGCGCCAGGTCGGCGTAGCCCAGGCGCGCGTAGTTGCCGTCCAGCGAGGCCTGCCGGGTCGACATCATGGACATCATCAGCTGCGAGAGCTGGTTCTCGTCCATGTTGAACTGGAACGCGTCGCGGAACTTGGCCTCGTCGATGCCCATCGCGCCGGACATGTTCTGGGCGAGCTGGGACATCGCCTGGGTCATCGCGCCCTGCACCGATGCCGACAGCTGGGCCTGCACGGCGGTGCCGATCTGCGTGGACATCTGGGCCATCTGGGCTTGGAGCTGGGAGGCGATCTGGGTGCTCAGCTGCTCGGAGACGGTCGCGAGGTACTGCTGCATGGCCTGCTGCATCGCGGCGGACACGGCGTCGCCAATCGCCTGCTCGAGGGCGGGCATCAGCTGGGCCATGAGTTGCTGCGTGACGGCCGGCCCCAGGCTGCCCAGCGCCTCGGCATTGGCCGGGTCGGCGAGGATCTCCCGCGCGGCGTCGGTGGCGAGGTACGCCTGGAAGGCCGCTTGGTACGCCTCCTGGTCCTGGGGATCGCAGACCGAGGGATCGGCCAGGGTGGCGCAGTAGCCGACGAAGCCGTCGCCCAGGTCCTTCGAGACCTTCATCAGCGCGGCCCGGTCCATCTCCCCCGCCACGCCCTCCACCACCTTGCCGTAGTCGATGGACGCGGCGATCTTCTCCGTGTCGATGCCCGCCGCGACCGCGGCGAGGTCCAACGTCGGCATCTGCGACGGGTCGATCCGGATGTCGGAGAGATCGAGCTGGGACATGTCCATGCCGGCCAGGTCCCCGGCGCCGACCACGCCGGACAGGTCCAGGCCGGACAGGTCCAGGGCGGAGGCGTCGAAGGACAGCTTCGACTGGTCGAGGGTGAAGGCGTCGGCGATCTTCGCCTGGTCGACCGTCACGAGCTTGCTCATGTCGAAGTCGTCGCCGCCCTGGCCCTTCGCCTCGTCGACGAAGGTGCGGCCCGTGAACACGTCGACGTCGGGGTGGGCGATCTGGTCCTGCACGATGGGCGTCTGGGCGGCGTGGTCGATCAGGCGGGAGACCAGCGCCGGCGTGTAGTAGATCAGCGGCTGCAGGGCGGAGGCCGCGGCCCCCTCCTTCGCGCGGACGATGCCCGAGATGCGCAGGTCCTCCCCCTGATCGACCAGTCCCTTGACGAAGTCCGTGTCGCCGCTGCGGTCGGTCCACACGCCGTAGGTGTCGTCGTGGGCGTAGTAGTCGGCGGCGTCGACGACCGTGAAAGCAGGGCTCATCAGCTGGTCGGGGGTGAACGCGGTGGCCGAGGTCGACGGCACCTGGACGTCCTGGCCCTCGGCCACCTGGCGGACCATGGCGTCCAGCTCCGAGGTGTCCCGCAGGCCCATGGCGTAGAGCACCAGATCGGAGACCGACCCGTCGGGCATGAGGACCAGGAGCGCCTCGTCCGCGGAGCTCGGCCAGTGCCCGGCGACGACGTCGTACTGCTGCTCGACCAGGGAGGTGTCGCTCATCAGCTCGGCGAAGACGCTGGTGCTCATGAACGATGAGAGCAGGGCGCTCGAGGAGCCCTCGGAGCCCATGCCGAGCGCCGCGAAGGTGTTGTCGGGGTTGACCTGGCGGACGCCGTCGGAGGGGTCCGTCCGGTAGATCTGGGGAGTGACGTTGTACGTGTACTCGATCGAGTTCGCGTAGTCGTCGATCCCGCCGCCGTTGCCGTCGAGGAACGTCTTGAGCGACGCGAGGTCGTTGGTCCCCACGCTGGAGAACATCGAGCCGAGCGTCGATGTCACGGGGATCGCGTCCGACTGCGCGGAGTCGCCCTGGTCGGCGTCCGTCCCCGACGATCCGCCCCCGCCCGCGCCGGCCGTGAGCATCGAGGTCATGTCCATGCCCTGGCTCTGGATGGCCAGGGGGTAGACGGACAGCGTGTCCTCCTCAACGGACGCGATGTAGTCGTTGACGCCGTTGGCCAGCGCCAGGATCGTCGCGATGCCGATGATGCCGATGCTGCCCGCGAAGGACGTCATCAGCGTGCGGCCCTTCTTCGTCAGCAGGTTGTTGAAGGACAGGGACAGCGCGGTGAGGAAGGACATGGAGGTCCGGCGGGCGGTCTTCGCGGACCGGGCCCCCGACGCCCGGGTGTCGAACGGGTCGGTGTCGTCGCGGACCATGCCGTCGCGCAGCGTGACGGTGCGCGTCGCGTACTGCTCGGCCAGGTCCGGGTTGTGGGTGACCATGACGACCAGGCGGTCGCGGGCGATCTCCGTGAGGAGCTCCATGATCTGGACGCTGGTGGTGGAGTCCAGGGCGCCGGTCGGCTCGTCGGCCAGCACGATCTCCGGGTCGTTGATGAGGGCGCGCGCGATGGCGACGCGCTGCATCTGGCCGCCCGACAGCTGGCTGGGCAGCTTGCGGATGTGGTCGCCCAGCCCGACGCGCTGGAGGGCCGCGGTCGCGCGCGAGCGCCGCTCGGCGGTGGAGACCCCGGCCAGGGTGAGGGCGAGCTCGACGTTGGCGAGCACCGTCTGGTGCGGGATGAGGTTGTAGCTCTGGAAGACGAAGCCGATGCGGTTGTTGCGGTAGGCGTCCCAGTCGCGGTCGCGGAACTCCTTCGTGGAGATCCCGTCGATGACGAGGTCCCCGGAGTCGTAGTGGTCGAGGCCGCCCACGATGTTGAGCAGCGTCGTCTTGCCCGATCCGGAGGGCCCCAGCACGGCGACGAACTCGCTGTCGCGGAAGGCCAATGAGACGTCGTCCAGGGCGACCTGGGTGAAGTCGGCGACGGTGTACGTCTTGCGGACGTTGCGGAGTTCGAGCATCAGGGACCTTCCGGGGGCATTCGCGCCCGTTCAGGGTACCGGGGCGGCGTGTTCCCCGCTCAATGGACGAGGGCGTCCCCCCTGGTCAGAGCCGCATAGTGCCCGAGATCACCCTCCCTCCCCCGCCGACTTCGGTGCTGTTTCCCCGCGACTTCGGTCCCGTTCCCCGCCAACTTCGGTCCCTGCGTCCGCCACCGGCGAGGACGGCGCGCCCCGCCGCCCGGACTGCGGTACGGTCCGTGGCATGGACTACACACCTCTGGGCGCCAGCGGCCTGGTCGTCTCCGCGCTGGGCATCGGCTGCAACGCGTTCGGCCGGCGCATCGACCAGGACGCCGCCACCGCCGTCGTCGCCGCCGCCCTGGACCAGGGCGTCACGTTGTTCGACACCGCCGACAGCTACGGCGCGGGCGCCTCGGAGACGATGCTCGGCCGGGCGCTGGGCGCCCACCGCGACGAGGTCGTCCTGGCGACGAAATTCGGCATGGACCTGGGCGGCCTCTACCCCGGAGCGCGGGAGAACCGCGCCAGCCGCGGGTACGTCCTCCGCGCCGTGGAGGGCAGCCTCACGCGGCTGGGCACCGACCGCATCGACCTCTACCAGCTGCACACGCCCGACCGGATCACGCCGATCGAGGAGACGCTGTCCGCCCTGTCGGACCTGGTCCGCGCCGGGAAGGTCCGCTACATCGGATGCTCGAATCTCGCCGCGTGGGAGGTGGCCGACGCCCGCGCGGTCGCCGACGCGATCGGCGCCGAGCACTTCATCACCGCCCAGAACGAGTACTCCCTGTACAACCGCAGCGCCGAGGCTGAGCTGGTCCCCGCGCTCGAGCACTACGGCATGAGCCTCATCCCCTACTTCCCGCTGGCCTACGGCCTGCTCACCGGCAAGTACCACCGCGACGAGGGCGCCCCTGCGGGGAGCCGCCTGGCCACCGAGACCGCCCGGCTCGACGCCGCCGACTGGGGCATCGTCGAGGGCCTGCGGGCCTTCGCCCGCGAGCGCGGGATCGAGATGCTGGACGTGGCTCTGGGCGGTCTGCGCGCCCAGCCCGGCGTCGACACCGTCATCGCCGGGGCGACGCGCCCCGGGCAGGCCGCGGCCAACGCCCGGGCCGTCGCGTGGGCACCGACGCGCGAGGACCTGGACGCCCTGGACGCGGTGGTGCCCCGCGGCTCCGGCGGCGGGTACGCCACCTTCGCGACGAGCCGCTGAGCGTTCCATCGACGAGGGCGGCCCGCCGGGCCGGGTTCGCGGGCCACGCGACCGAGGGCGCCCCCTCCCCGAACCCAGCCGTCCCGGAAGGGGGCGCCGCCCTCGTCGATGGCTCACATCCCGGTGCCGGGGCCGCCGCCCATCTGGCCGCCCATGCCGCCCATCATCTGGTTCGTGAGCTCGGTGACCTGCTGGCCATTGACCGTGATCGTGCCGCCGGTGAGCGTCCCCGTCCCGTCGTAGTCGAACGGGGACTGGGCGGTGATGTCCAGGGTCCCGCCGCTGATCGTGAGGTCGCCGTTGGAGTCGATCGCGTCGGTGTCGCCGGAGCCCATGACGATCGAGAGGACGCCACCGGTGATCGTCACGCTGAGGCCCGAGGTGATGAGCGTGCCGGCCGCGGCGTTGATGCCGTCGTCGGACGCGGCGATCGACAGCTGACCACCGTCGATCTCGATGACGGGCGCCTCCATGCCCTCCACGGAGCTCGGGATGTCGAGGGTGCCGCCCGAGATCGTGATGCCCTGCTCGCCCTTGAGGCCCTGATCGCCCGCGGTGATCGTGATCTGCCCGCCGGCGATCGTCAGCACGCCCTTGCCCAGGTCCGTGTCGTTGCTGGACTTCAGGCCGTCGCCGGCGGCGGTGACGGTGATCGTGCCGCCCTGGACCGTCAGCGAGTCCTTGCCCCGGATGCCGTCGTCGACGCTGGTCACGGCGATCGTGCCGGACTCGATCGTGAGGTCGTCCTTCCCGACGATGCCGTCCGCGAAGTTCGCGGTGACCTCCAGGGAGCCTCCTCCGGTGATGAGCAGGTCGTCGGAGGAGTAGATCGCGCCGTCGATGGTCTCATCGCTGCGCGTCGACGCGTCCGAGACGGTGTTCGCAGTGCCGTCGGCCAGCTCGAGGACCGTCAGATCCGCGTTGTCGACCTGGATCGCGGCCCCCGTGCTGCTGGCGATCGTCGCGCCGTTCAGGACGATCCGCACGTCGCCGTCGGTGTTCACGGTGACCTGCCCCGTGGTGGAGCCTGTGAGGACGTAGGTTCCGGCCGCGGTGATCGCGAGCCCCTCGTCCGTGAGCGCCACCTCCGTGGTGGGCAGGGCGGACCAGTCGACGCCGCCGGCGGTCGAGTCGTCCGACGCGGCCGTCGTCTCGGCGCTCGTCGACGCCTCGGCGGACTGCTCGGTGGCGGTCGCGACCACCGTGGAAGAGGTCGACGCGGCGGAGTCGGAGGTCGTGGCGGTCGTCGTGCATCCGGCGATCACCAGGGCGGCGACGGCCAGACCGGCGGCGAGTGCGTGGGGGCGTCTCATGGGTGCGTCCTTTCATGGCAGGTGTGTTCTCTCATGGGCCATCCCACCCGACGCTCCTGTGCGCCGGCTGTGCCGCACATGTCCTTGCCATGAGTTCTCAGGAAAGGCTTCAGACCGCGCCTCCGTCCCCGTAGCCTGGGGGCGTCGACGCACGACGACGTGACACAGGAGGACCGCCATGACCGGGCGCACCACGACTGCGGAATGCCTCGCCCTCACGGAGCGCTACGGCGCGCGCAACTACCACCCCCTGCCGGTGGTCCTCGCCTCCGGGGAGGGGGCGTGGGTGAGGGACGTCGAGGGCCGACGATACCTCGACTGCCTGGCCGGATACTCGGCGCTCAACTTCGGGCACCGCCACCCGGCGCTCATCGCGGCGGCCCACGCCCAACTCGACCGGTTGACGCTCACCAGCCGGGCCGTCGACAACGACCGGCTCGGCGCGTTCCTCGCGGCGCTGGCGGGCCTGGCCCGCAAGGAGATGGTCCTGCCGATGAACACCGGCGTCGAGGCCGTCGAGTCGGCGATCAAGGTGGCCCGGGCCTGGGGCTACCGCGTCAGGGGCGTGCCCGACGAGCGCGCCCGGATCCTCGTGGCGGAGGGCAACTTCCACGGGCGGACCACCACCGTCGTCGGGTTCTCCAGCGATCCCACCGCCCGCGACGGCTTCGGCCCCTTCACGCCCGGTTTCGACGCGGTCCCCTATGGGGAGGCGGACGCGGTCGCCGCCGCGATCACGCCGGACACGGTCGCCGTGCTCCTCGAGCCGATCCAGGGCGAGGCCGGCGTCATCCTCCCGCCCGACGGCTACCTGGCCGAGGTGCGCCGCCTCACCGCCGAGCGCGGCATCCTCCTCATCGCCGACGAGGTCCAGTCCGGGCTCGGCCGCACGGGCGCCACCTTCGAGTGCGACAACGCGCGCGTGGTGCCGGACCTCTATCTGCTGGGGAAGGCGCTGGGGGGAGGCATCGTGCCGGTGAGCGCCGTCGTGGGCGACGCCGCGGTGCTGGGCGTCCTGCGGCCGGGCGAGCACGGCTCGACCTTCGGCGGCAATCCCCTGGCCGCGGCCGTCGGCACGGCCGTCGTCGGCCTGCTGGAGACCGGCGAGTTCCAGGCCCGGGCCCGCGTCCTCGGAGCGCAGCTCGCGCGCCGCCTCGAGGCCCTCGTCGGCCACGGCGTCCTGGCCGTGCGAGCGCGCGGCCTCTGGGCCGGCATCGACGTCGATCCCGCGTTGGCCACCGGACGGCGCGTCTGCGAGATGCTGGCCGATCAGGGAGTCCTGACCAAGGAGACGCACGGCTCGACGATCCGGCTGGCCCCGCCGCTGGTCGTCACCTCCGAGGAGCTCGACTGGGCCGTGGATCGGCTGGAGGCCGTGTTGCGTGCTCTCGCGGGCAGGTGACGCTGGTCGACAGGGGCAGAGCACGCCCGGCCGCTAAGATCAGCACGTGGCCAGAACGGATCGCGCAAGTCTGCTCGTCCATGTGGACGCGGCCCGAGTATTCGGGGCGCTCACCGACGCGGACGCGCTCATCGCGTGGCTTCCGCCGAAAGGCATGCGAGGCCGCTTCGAACGGTTCGATATGCGCGAGGGCGGCTCTTACCATCTGGTGCTGACCTACGACGACGCATCCGGGGCGCCTGGCAAGACCTCCGCCGACTCCGACGTGTCAGAGGTGCGCATCTCCAGGCTCAAGCCGGGCGAGCTGGTGGCCTGGGACGTCGACTTCGATGCCGACGATCCCAAGTTCCAGGGCACCATGCGGATGGAATGGACGCTACGTCCTGAGAAGGACGGCACCGAGGTCACTGTGACTGCGTCTCACGTGCCCGCAGGAGTCCGCGCCAGTGATCACGCAGCAGGGCTCACATCTTCGCTGGCCAACCTCGCCGCCTGGCTCGAACCGTCACT
This sequence comes from Actinomycetes bacterium, assembly GCA_023426345.1. Taxonomy (GTDB): domain Bacteria; phylum Actinomycetota; class Actinomycetes; order Actinomycetales; family Actinomycetaceae; genus Pauljensenia. The sequence continues at coordinate 5,503 of JAFAAX010000049.1, read as the reverse complement.
CACTTCAGCCTCCTGAGCGCGTGGTGTACTGCGCGACGATGACGCCCGTGCTGGTGGGTTCCGTGTGCTGCAGGGTGAGGTCTGCGCGTTCGGCCTCGCCGAACATTCGGGTGCCTTCGCCGAGCACGATGGGATGGATGAACAGCGTGTAGGCGTCGATCAGACCGGCGGGATGCAGGGCACGGATCAGTTGTCCGCTGCCCATGATCATCAGATGCGGGATGTCCTGGCGTTCGCGCAGCGCGCCCACCGTCTCGACGGGATCACCGGCGAGGAGAATCGAATTCGGGTATGCAAGCTCAGTCGATGCCGAGGACGAGACCACGTACTTCGGGGTGCGCACGAGCACATCGACAAATGGGTTCGCCTCGGAAATCCCCGTCCAATGGCCGAGCAGATCTTCATAGGTACGACGCCCGAACAGCAGCGCACCTTTGCGGGCCATCTGCTGCCCGGCGATCCGCATCGATACTTCGTCCTGGTAGCCCTCACCCCAGCCGCCACGGGTGAAACCACCACGAGTGTCCTCGTCGGGGCGACCCGGTCCCTGCATCACACCATCGAGAGTGACGCTCTGGAAAACGCTGATCGTGCTCATCGTCGGGCTCTCGCTTCCTCCCTCGGCGAAACGTACAACACGTCGCCGCGGCCACCGCGTGCCGTACATGCCCAGCGTACTGCTGAGGTCATCGCCGACAGGCTGCGGCCTAGCCGACGGCGTAGAGTCTGCCAACAAAGGACTGCCAGCCAACCAACACACCAGCCTGCCGCTCGGGCGTGAACCCCAGGGGCCGTTGCCCGCGTGTCCGCGGGGCAGGGTTCGAAAATGTCACTTTTGGTGGACGCAATGGAGCGCTGCGGGAACAGGCGACAGCGGGTTGAGCGGCTGCTCTACGCGTGGAATGAAGGCGTTCAGGGGGATACCGAACTCGCCGGAGAGTCGTATGACCCACTGATCGGCACGTCAACGGAACCAAAGATGCGACCTCGAACCCGGCTCACGGACGAGGAAGTGGACGCTATGCGAACAGCCCGAGCGCAAGGGGTAGGCGTGAATATCCTGGCGCGTCAGTTCGGGGTCCATCGCGGCACAGTGTGGGCGAAGACACGATAACCGGATCATGGCCAGGTTACGCGAACGCCGGGCACGCTTGCCGCCCCCATCGGCTCGGTAGCCGCGCGGTGGTAGAGCGGTGTGAGTCCCCGATGGCAGCGCCGCCCTGAACCTAGTGGGCGACACCGAAGCGTCGGTGGCGCGGGATGTCGGCCCTGGCTTCTAGGCTGGGCGAGGACACAAGGAGGGTCGATGAGGCTCGCATCGTTTCAGGTCCGGACCTACCGGAACATCCTCGACTCAACCGAGGTAGCAGTACAAAGGGATGTCACCACGCTGGTCGGCATGAACGAGTCCGGCAAGTCGGCGATGCTTGATGCCCTCTACAGGCTGAACCCGGTCTATGACGACGGCTTCGTTGAGCGAGACGACTATCCCCGTTGGCGCTGGAAGCGGGACGGGCGCAAGAGCGATCTGTCGAAGGTTTCACCCGTCGAGGCAACGTTCGTCCTAGACGAGGCCGACCAGCAGGCTCTCACGGACGCGCTCGGTCGCGGAGCGGTCACTGACCCTTCCGTGACCGTGGGTCGCCGTTACAACGGTGGGCTCTGGATCAGAGTCAACGTGGACGAACAGCGACTGGTGGATCAGGTCTTGGAGGGTCACCCGAACGCCAAGAGCCTCGCCGAACAGAACGACACTCTCGCCTCGCTCAGACAGGCCCTCAGCGCCGAGACCGAGCCCGCGTCCGCCGATGAGGACGAGGTGGACGGACCCACGGACGACCAGAGGGCACTTCAGCGCCTCGACGAACGCTTCGGACCCACGGACGATCCCGGAGCGAAAGCAAGGGCGATCATCAAGGCTAGGCTCCCGAAGTTCTTCCGGTTTGCGTCATATCAGAACTTGGAGGGCCGGGTCGATGTCCGCACGCTTCGTACGAACGAAGATGAGCGGCCCGGTGCCTCCTCGAAGCAGACCGCGCGAGCTTTGCTCCTGCTGGCCGACACCGACATCGACGCGATCACCGACGAGGAGTTCGAGTCGAGGACCGCTGAACTCGAAGCAGCTTCCAGCGACCTTTCCCGCGAGATGAAGGAGTACTGGAGCACAAATCCGGAACTCCGCATCAAGGTCGAGATCGAGCCCGCGACGGAGACCGACTATCGCGGGCAGAATAGCGTAGTTCGATACCTCAACTTCCGCGTCGAAGACCGTAAGCATGACTTCACCAACAACTTCGCCCTGCGGTCTTCCGGCTACCAGTGGTTCTTCTCGTTCCTCGCTGCATTCAGCGAGTTCGAGAACCTGGACGAGGATGTGATCATTCTCCTGGACGAGCCCGCGCTCACGCTTCACGCGAAGGCCCAGCGAGACTTCCTCCGCTTCATCAACGACCGTCTGGCCACTGTCGGCCAGGTCGTCTACACGACACACTCACCGTTCATGGTGGAGCAGATCGAGCGCGTCCGGATCGTTGAAGACCGGGGCGACGACATCGGGTCCATCACCTCGTCGGATGCCCTCGCAGTTGGCGAAGACAGCGCCTTCCCACTCCAGGCCGCCCTAGGCTATGACCTGTCCCAGAACCTCTTTATCGGAGAGCACAACCTCTTGGTGGAAGGCCCCTCCGATCTGGCGTACCTCGATGTGATCAGTCGCTATCTTCGCGACAATGAGCGCGAAGGTCTCGATGAACGCTGGCGCATCCTGCCCGCTGGCGGCGCGTCCAACGTGCCAGCCTTCGTCACCCTGTTGGGCCGGAAGATCGCCGTCACAGTGCTCTTGGACTCTGGAACCGAGGGCTCCGGTCGTGTCGAAGCCGCAATCAGAGCCAACCGGATCGAAGGCAAGCGAGTCGTCTTCGTTGGCGAGGTGCTTCAACAGCAGCACAGCGACATCGAGGACCTCTTCACTCCCGGCGATTACCTCGTGCTCTACAACGCCGCATTCGGGAAGCGCCACAAGGTGAGAGAACTGCCGGACCACCCCGACCGGATCATCAAACGTTTAGAGTCGCTCGACGGCAAGTTCGACCACTGGCGACCCGCCGAAGCCTTGCTGCGCGACCCTGCCGCAGTAGGACGCCTCTCCGCGACCACGCTCGACAACTTCGAGCAGCTCGCGAAGCGGATCAACGCCACTCAGCGCCCCTCCGCTACCTGATCGAACGGAGCGCCGCCGCTGCTTGAGACGTAGCCGCCCATAGAATCGGTTCATGGCACGTCCTCCCCGATGGCAGGCGACGCTGGATGCCATCGTCGAGGAGGCATGCCTCGCGGTCAGGCTCTACAACGACCCCGCTGAGAGTCGATCCTTCGAGGGCTTTGTCGTCCACATGCACCTCGCCTGGCTCTACCTCCTGCACGCCGAGTTCATCCGCGACGACATCGACTATCGGTACTGGGACCCGAAGTACAAGCGCCGCCTCCTAGCCTCGATTTTTCATGGGTGGCTGCTGGGTGGGGGTTCGGCGGCTGTGTCGTCGAACTGAGCATTGGTTCTGGCAGGCGGGTGCGACGATTCGCCGCATGTCGCTGCGGGGGTCGGGCTGTCCGGGCCGTGGGGTTCTTTCAGATGGTGGGCGGTCAAGGTGCATACCGGGGGCTATCCCGCGGGGGCGGGCAGGCCCCGCAGCACGCCGACTGCGGCGACCACGGTGTCGACCCATGGTTGGCGATCCGAGACGTGCAGGATGACGCGCCGGCCGCTCCGGGCGAGGGTGGCGGGGATGGCGAACAGGCGATGGCGCAGCTTCTTGGGCTCCCACCGCCGGGCCTGGGCCTGGGGGTGGGCCAGGAGTCCCATCCAGGCGAGCAGATCACAGGCCAGGGCGACGATCTGGCACCAGATCCGGTTGGCCCCGAACCCGTGGAGCGGGAGGTTGACCAGCCCGGTGTCCTTCGCATTGCGAATCCGGTCCTCGCAGCGGGCCCGGCGGCGATGCCGAACCTCCAGATCGGCCAACTGACCTGTCTTCGTGTTCGTGGCGAAGGCGGTCAACCGGTATCCGTCCACATCATCGAAGCGCAACTGGGCGCCGGGATGAGGTCGTTCCCGCCGCACGATGACCCGCATCCCGGCCGGCCATCCGTCCAGGTCCAGCAGCCCGGTGAACTCGGCCACATCAGCGCCGTCACGGACCTCGCCGTTGCTGTTGTAGGCCGGTGTCCACACCGACTCGGGGATCATGGCGTACAGCTCGGGAGTCTCGGCGGGCAGGGTGAACCCGACTGAGTAGGAGACCCGCCGGCGGACCAGTTCGGCGAGAGTCTGGTGGGTCGATCCGGCGCCGTCGATGCGGATCAGGACCCGCCTGCCGGGCCGCCCGCCCACTCCGGCCTGGTCCAGGGCCGCCCGGATCACTGTGGTGTGGTCGGCGGCCGTATTCGATCCGGCATTCCCGGGGCGCAGCATGATCACCGCACACTCCCCGGATCCCTGGGCGCCGTGGTCGATGAACGCGCACAACGGATGATGGCCGTACCCCTTCTTGAACGTGGGCGCGGCCTGCTCCTTCTCGCTGTGGGCGGTCACCAGGGTCGCATCCACATCGATGAACCGTCCCAGGTTTGATGCCGCAGCTTTATGAGCTGAGAGGATGGCGTCATGCCAAGGAGGACGGATCCCGCGGTGCGGGAGCGAGCGGTGCGCCTGGTGGTTGATCACCGCGGCGAGTACCAGTCACGGACCCAGGCGATCCGGGCGGTGGCCCGCCAGGAGCATGTGGGCTATGAGAGCCTGCGTCGCTGGGTTGCCCAGCACGAGATCGACGTCGGGGCGCGCGAGGGCGTCACGGTCCAGGAGAGCGATGAGATCAAGCGGTTGAAGGTGGAGAACCGCCGGCTTCGCGAGGACAACGAGATCCTGAAGCGGGCCTCGATTTTCTTCGCGGGGGAGCTCGACCCCCGCAACCGATGATCCTCGCGTTCATCGATCAAATGAGGGCTGAAGGGCATGCTGTCGAGTCGATCTGCCGGGTCTTGCGAGGTCAGGGCCTGAAGATCGCGGCACGCACCTACAGGCTGTGGAAACAGCAGGGCCGAGCGGTTGCCGACCGGACCCACACCGATGCGCAGGTCCTCGATGCGGTGCGCGAGGGGTGCTGGACCACCGTCGTGGCTCCAGACGGGACCACGCGCCGCAAGATGACACCCGAGGGCCTGTACGGGAGACGGAAGATGCTCGCCCTGGTCCGCCGTCAGATCCCCGACGCGTCGCGCGGCGCGGTGGACCGCGCCATGCGCGCCTTGGGCCTCAATGGCGTGCGCCGAACGAAGGCGATCCGCACGACCATCCCCGCCAAGGACGGGAGACGGGCCGGGGACCTGCTCAACCGGGACTTCACGGCTCCTCGCCCCGATCACACGTGGGTGGCGGACTTCACGTATGTGCGCACGTGGGCTGGGTGGGTTTACGTCGCCTTCATCGTTGACGTCTTCGCCCAGA
>JAFAAX010000028.1 GCA_023426345.1 Actinomycetes bacterium | reverse complement strand
GCCGGGGGTGGCGCCGGGCGCGGGCCCCGCCCCGGTCGGCGCCCCCGCGCGGCGCGGCCGGCTGGACTTCGACGACGTCGCCTTCCGGTACAGCGCGGACGGCCCCGAGGTCCTCCACCCCGTCACCCTCCGCATCCCGGCTGGCCAGACCGTCGCCTTGGTCGGCCGCACGGGGGCCGGCAAGTCGACGATCGCCAAACTGGTCGCGCGTTTCTACGACGTCACGCAGGGCGCGGTGCGTCTGGACGGCGTGGATGTCCGTGATCTGTCATCGCGCGACCTCCACCGGGCCGTCGTGATGGTCACGCAGGAGTCGTTCCTGTTCGGCGGGACCGTCCGCGACAACATCGCCCTGGGCCGGCCCGACGCCACGGATGCCGAGGTTCGCGCGGCGGCGGAGGCCGTGGGCGCCGACGCGTTCATCCGCGCGATGCCCTACGGCTACAACACCGACGTCAACAAGCGCGGCGGGCGCGTTTCCGCTGGTCAGCGACAGTTGATCTCCTTCGCTCGGGCGTTCCTGGCCGATCCGGAGGTTCTCATCCTCGACGAGGCGACCAGCTCTCTCGACCTCCCCTCGGAGCGGCAGGTGCAGGACGGGCTGACGTCGCTGCTCGGCGGTGGGGGCGGTGGCCAGGCCGGTGGAGTGCAGGGTGGCGGCGCGCCCGGTAGCGGAGCCGGCCCCGTGCCGGGCGACGGCGGGCCGGGGCGCACCGCGCTCATCATCGCGCATCGGTTGTCGACTGTCATGATCGCCCACCGCGTCCTGGTCGTCGACGACGGCCGCATCGTCGAGGACGGCGCGCCCTCGGCGCTGATCGCGCGCGGCGGCCGCTTCGCGGAGCTCTACGAGGCCTGGCAGGACACGTTGCGCTGAGCTCCAGGGTTGTGCCCGTGCGGCGAATCTCGGATGGGCGCGTGGGCAGGGTCATGTGGGCGCGGGGTCGCGTGCCGGCAAGGTTCGCCGAGGTTCGCCCGCGTGGAGGAGCGAGATCCGTCGAGGTCGGTGCGCCGACTCGACGGCTTCGCTCGTCTCGCCGCCGAGGCCGGGACGCGCCCACCAAAGGCCCTCGAGATCGGTACGCGTGGCACCCACAGAGCTCGCGACCCTCGAGATCGGTACCCGTGGCGGACCTCTGCGCCACAGATACCGATCTCGGCAACGCCTCCTCCACCCCAGCCCCATCACCGAGCCTCCCACCAGCGCAAACGTCGGCACTCACGTCATCACAGAATCCGACCGCACATCGAGTTCGGTACCTGTGGCAAACCCCGCTGCCACAGGTACCGAACTCGAGCACACACCCGCCACACGTCCCGAACTCGGACACCCGGCGTGCCATAGGTACCGGTCTCGATGACGTGCCGACCGCGAGGCTTCGGATGCCGAGCCCGTGACCTGCACGAACATAGCCACGCGGTGAAAGCTCGCCCGCCGCCCGCCGCCCGCCGCCCGCCGCCCGCCGCCCGCGACTTCGGTTCTCTTTTCCCGCGCCGCGCGCCACAAGCACCGAACTCGACGCGGAAGAGGACCGAAGTCGCCACTATCGAACTCGTGGAGCGTGGGCCACAGGCTACCCGGCTGTGCGTGCGATTCTTCCGGGCGAGTGCCGGTGCGTGCGCCGGTGCCGGGAGCAGCTGCGAGAATCTCCCCATGGTCCCACCGGCCCTTCCTGTCGCGCCTTCCCCGCTTCCCCGGTCCTCCCCGTCCGTCCCGTCGTCGCGTCGCTCCCCGCGCTCGCCCCTGCCGCAGGAACACGGGGTGGACGCCATGCGTCTGCGCACTGGACGGGCCGACGGCGCGCGACCCGATCATCCAGCGACGGCGACGATGGGCGATTGGCTGCGTCACCGGCTCCCGCCGCGGGCCGACGCCGCCGGGCTGCTCGCGCGCGGCGACGTGGTGGACCGCGATGGCAGGCCGGTGCGCGCAGTGGACCCCTATCGTCCCGACACGGACGTGTGGATCCGCCGTCCGCTGCCCGCCGACGAGCCCGAGGTCCCCGGCACTCTCGACGTCGTGTTCCGCGACGACCGGATCGTCGTCGTCGACAAGCCGCCGTTCCTCGCGACGATGCCGCGCGGCGCGCACGTCCGCCAGACCGTCGTCACCCGGCTGCGCGACGAACTCGACCTGCCCGACCTGGTTCCCGCGCATCGCCTGGACCGCCTGACGTCGGGCCTGTTGCTGCTGGTCATTGACCCGCAGTGGCGGGGCGCCTACCAGACGCTGTTCGAGCGTCGCGCCGTCCGCAAGGTCTACCGCGCGATCGCCCCGCTCCTCCCCGGCGCGCCCGGATCGCTCCCGATCGTGGTGCGCAACCGGATCGTCAAGGATCGCGGCGTCCACCAGGCCCGCGTCGTCCCCGGCGAGCCGAACGCCCGGACGCTCGTGGAGCTCGAGCAGATCCTCGCCCGACCCGCCCCGGACCCCACCGGCCCGACTCCGGAGCCGGCTCCGCCCGCCCGCGCCCTCTACCGCCTCACCCCCACGAGCGGCCGCACGCACCAGCTCCGCGTTCACATGTCCGGATTGGGCGTCCCGATCGAGAACGACCCCCTCTACCCGGCCGAACGCGACGTCGCCCCCGACGACTTCGCGCGCCCTCTCCAACTCCTCGCCGCTGAGCTCGCTTTCACCGACCCCGTCGACGCCACGTCGCGCACCTTCCGCAGCCGCCGGCGTCTTCCGCTGGCTGATCCCTCCCTCGCCTGAGGGCGCCCCCGCGCCGACTTGCTCCCCCGGGAAGGGGGTCGCCCTCGTCGGGGAGGATGACGAGGGCGACCCCACCCGTCTTGGGCGGCCGCCGCCAGCCGGATCGCGGCGGAGAGTCGGAGGCCATGTGCCTCGTTTCGCGTCGAGGGCGCGCCCGGCATGTCTTCGCACTGGCGCGACAGCGCAGGTCGGAGGGTGCGTGTCTCGCGGTCTCGGTTGGGCGAACCTCGAGCCCGCACGTGGGCGAACCTCGGGTCGGGAACCTCCGCCCCGGCGTAAAACCGTTTACATCAAACACTTGACCCCCGTTTTTGTGCAGTGCTTCACTCTCAGCCACGAGAGGGTCACGCATCGGCGCCTGGCGCACGACGCCTCTCGGCCCACCAGACAAGGAGGTCCGTCCCATGTCCCCTCGATCCGTCCCGCGCCCGCCCTCACGCCGGGCAGTGCCGTTCGCCGCCGCGGCTTTGGCGGCAGCGCTGGCCCTGGCCGGCTGCGCCTCGTCGAACAAGCCGGCCGACGCCGGGTCCTCGGTCTCCGGCGACCAGTCGGGGACGTCCGCCGCCGCCCGCGGCGACACGCTCACCATCGCCTTGGACAAGGCCCCCGCCAGCCTGGACCCCGCCGACATGGAGCAGTCGACCAGCCCCTTCGCCCAGCCCGCCTACGACTCGCTCATCGACGTCGACCAGGACGGCGCGCTGACGCCCGGCCTGGCCACGGCCTGGAAATTCACCGACGACCAGAACAAGGTCTTCGAGCTCACCCTCCGCGACGGCGTCACCTTCTCCGACGGCGCCGTCCTGGACGCCGACGCGGTCATCGCGAACCTCCAGCACCTCGACACCGGCAAGTCGAACGTCGCCAGCCTGGTCAACGGCGGTACCTACGACAAGGTCGATGATCACACGGTCCGCATCACCTGGGACACTCCGCATCCGCTGGCGCCTCAGGCCTTCACGCAGCGATGGGTCGCCGGCATGATGGTCTCGCCGAAGGCCCTGGCCGAGGACCCCGGCTCCCTGGAGACCCAGACCGCCGGCGCCGGCCCCTACGTCCTCGACGCCGCCCAGACCGTGACGGGCTCGACGTACGTCTACACGGCGCGCGACGACTACTGGAACCCGGACGGCCAGCACTGGAACCAGATCGTCATCACCGTCATGGAGAACGCCGAGCAGCGCGTCAACGCCCTGAAGACCGGAGAGGTCGACTACGCGGTGGGCGACCTGGCCAACGCGCAGTCCGCGAAGGACGCCGGCCTCACGGTCCTGGACGCCGCCACCGTGTTCTACGGCCTCAGCCTGCTCGACCGCGACGGGACGCTGGGCTCCCCGCTGGCCGACGTCCGCGTGCGCCAGGCCATCAACTACGCGCTGGACCGCGACTCGATCGCCACCGCCCTGCTCGGCGACTTCGGCTTCGCCACCGAGCAGACCGTGGTCCCCAGCGAGCCCGGCTACGTCAAGGACCTGGACGGCTACTACGCCTACGACCCGGACACGGCGAGGTCGCTGCTGGCCGAGGCCGGATACCCCGACGGCTTCTCCCTGCCGGTCGTCGCCTCCACGTCGGCCACGCAGGCGACGCTGGCCCAGGTCCTCGTCGACCAGCTCTCCAAGGTCGGCATCACCGTGGAGCTGGACTCCCGGCCCAGCGCCGACTACTTCCAGGGCATGAGCGGGGGGACCTTCCCCGCGGCGGTCGTCGGCTACGGCTCGCAGCCGATGTCGATGGAGTACGACGGACTGTTCGGACCCGATGCGGTCTTCAACCCGCTGGGAAGCGCCTCGCCGACCATCGACGAGAACATGCAGAAGGCGATGACTTCCTCCGGCGACGCCTCGACGCAGGCCTACGAGGCGGTCGAGCGCGAGCTCGTCGAGCAGGCGTGGTTCGCCCCGGCCGTGTTCGTCCCCGTCTTCTACTTCGCGGGCCCGTCCCTGGCGCCCGCGACGGTGACGGAGGCCCGCCCGCAGGTGCCGATCACGGAGCTCGCTCCCGCGCGGTGATCCGCGGCCTCTGATCCACTGACGAGGACGGCGCCGCGTCCCGCGGCGCGCCCCCCCACCCCGGGCCACGGGTTACGGGAGCGGCGCCCCCCGCG
>JAFAAX010000011.1 GCA_023426345.1 Actinomycetes bacterium | reverse complement strand
GGCTCTTCGTCATTCGGCGTGGTTTGGTGAGGCTGGCCTGAGTGGTTTGAAGCGCTGAGAGGGGTGTGTCGGTTGTGGTGAGAGGGGTCGGGGCCTTCTTGAATGGGAAGCGTTCAGACTGACCCGTTCGAAGAAGACCCCGACTGTGTTCCACACTACCTGCACTCATCCCGGCTACTGCACTCTCGCTGATGCCATCACTGACCTCCCCGGCTTCCACGTCACGCGTGTGGAGCGCTCACCTGCGGGCCTGCGTCTGAACGTCGAGACCGACCCTGGCATCGTGTTCTGTCCCGCCTGTGGGGTCCAGGCTGTGGCGGATGGCCGCCAACAACGTCTCCTCCACGACATCCGTGTCTTCGGTGTCCCTGTCCTCCTCGTGTGGTCCAGGCGCACCTGGCGGTGCCGACAACACTCCTGCCCCCAGGTCTCCTGGGGGGAAGAGACGCAGTTGGCACCACCCCGCACACACTTCACGACGCGAGCCCTCACCTGGGCCGTCAACCAGCTCCTCACCCGAGATGTCGCCGTGTCCGCCCTGGCCCGGGACCTCCAGGTGGGGTGGCACACCCTGTGGAAGGCAATCGAGGGACCCCTCCAGGAGCGCCTCAAGGAGATCAGCGACCAGGCCAGCGTGGAAGCCCTGGGCCTCGACGAGCACGTCTGGCGCCACTCCGGGCCCCACAAGAATCGGATGATCACCGGGGTGGTGGACCACACGAGGCCGAAGAGAGGCAAGGACGGGAAGACGAAGCCCTTCGCGAGGCTCCTGGACGTCCAGGTCGGACGCTCGGGAGCGGTCGCTGAGGACTGGTTGGCCTCCCAAGGCAAGGAGTTCACGAACAAGATCCTCATCGCTGCCATCGACCCCTACAGGGGCTATGCCAACGCGATCTCAGCGACCCTGAAAGAGGCGGACATGGTCGTCGACATCTTCCATGTCACGAAGCTGGCTGGTGGGGCCCTCGACGAGGTGCGTCGCCGAGTCCAGCAAGACACCCTGGGGCGCAGGGGACACGCCAAAGACCCCTTGTATCGGGCTCGGAGACTTCTCCTCACCGGGGCCAGCCACCTCACGGAGAAGATGGCAACCAAGCTGGATACCCTCCTCCAAGAAGGCGACCCGAGCTGGGAGGTCACCATCACCTGGACGATCTACCAGAAACTCATCGCCGCCTACCAGCAGAGCGACTCCCACGACATGGTCACCCTCATCGATGCCCTCAAGGACTGCCCGATTCCTGAGGTCGCCAGGCTGGGGCGCACCTTGAAAGCCTGGAAGAGGGAGATCCTGGCCTACTGGCACACCGACCGCTCCAACGCCGGCCCCACCGAGGCCATCAACAACGTCATCGAGACCACCCGACGCATCGCCCGCGGCTTCCGCAACTTCGAGAACTACCGCCTGCGAATCCTCGCCTCAGCCTCCGGACAACGCCCCTACCGCCAACCCCCGAAACCCGTCAAGCAAGGACAACCAAACCACGCTGAATGACGAAGAGCCGGTTCAGGAACCACTCGGGCGAGGTCCTGCCCAGCGCGCGCAGGACGTGGCCGATCACGCCCAGCTGGGGGTCGAAGATGAAGTTCCAGACCAGGCCCACCCCGACGCCCGACAGGACGTAGGGGGAGAACACGGCGGCCCGGGTGAAGCCCCGCCCGGGCAGGTTCCTGTTGAGCACCGTCGCCAGCAGCAGTCCCAGCGCCATGGAGGCGACCACCGTGATCACGGTGAAGACGATCGTCACCTTCCACACGTCCAGGCCGCCGGGGGAGGTGAAGAACTCCGTGTAGTTCGCCAGCCCCACGAAGGTCGCCCGATTCGATCCGAGCCGCCAGTTGAGCATCGAGTAGTACAGGTTCGACGCCAGGGGGAGGTAGGTGAACGCGAGGATCAGCGCGATGTTCGGCCCTGCCAGCAGCGCGAACCACCCCATCTCGCGGGATCGCGCGATGCGGCGGGCGCGCCGTCGATCAGGACGTGCGGGACTTTCGCGGTCCGCGGACGGGGAGGGATCGGGTGGCGCCAGGGGGCCACGCACCGTGTCGCCGGATGGAATCTGCAGGTCGGGCACGGAAAGAACGTAGACACCCGGGATGAACGCCTTGTGAATGGGGCCTATCCGGGCCGCTCACTCCCGATGTCCACCCGGGACCACCGGAGGTCCCGCCGTCCCCGCCCGCGCTTCTTCAGTGCCCCGACGTCGGACCCCGTCACCGATGGACGAGGACGGCGCCCTGCGGGCGCCCGCGCCCCCGCGAATCGCGCGGGATGACGGCGGTCAGTTCATGGCGGGCGTGACACCCGCCGCCGCAGCGAACCGCGCGCCTCTGGTCGTGTGGATACTCGCTCATGAACCCTTGTTGGCGTCCAGTCGACCCTGTTACCGTCGTCACACTGACACCGACACAGGAGTGGTCCCATGATCAGGCAGCCGATGTGGGCCGTGGCGGCAGTGGCCTCCGCGGCGCTGGTCCTCGCCGCATGCACCGGGCAGACGACGCCGGAGTCAGCGTCGGGCGGGGCGGCGTCCGTGGTCTCCGGACAGTCGGACACGCCGTCGTCGGGTGGCGGGCCGTCGCCCTCGTCGGAGTCGGAGGCCGGGGCCGCGGTCGCCCCCGAGTGCGAGCCCGGCCCGGGAAAGACGATCACCGACATCCCGGACCTCCAGATCCCGGCGCAGGAGATCCCCGCGGTCGAGGCGGACGACCTCACGATCGACGGGCGGACGGTCCCCGTCCCCGGCGTCGACGCGGTGACCATTCCCGCGCGCGTGGCGGACATGGGCTGCGTCATCGAGTACGACGCCCCAGGAGGCTGCCTGGGCGCCGTCGAGATCTCGGGCGCCCGGATCCCGGCAGTCACCATTCCAGAACGCACCCTCCCCGCCGTCGAGCTTCCCGACGGGACCGTTCTGGACGCGGTCGTCCTACCGGCCGTCACGGCGGAGGAGGTCTCGGTCGACGGCGTCCGCGTCGAGCAGGTCTGCCAGGCGGAACCTGACAGCACCGGCGACCGACAGGCCATCTCGGCGGTCGCCCGGTCGGCCATCGCCCGGAGCGCGTTCTCCCAGTCCGCCATCGCCCAGTCCAGCGCGGCGCGGTCCTCGCGGTCGGTCGATGGGACGCTCGTCCCTGCCGTGCACATCCCCTCCGTCTATGTCGACAGCACCTATGCCGAGTCCCAGTACGTCGAGTCCGGCTACCTGCCCAGCTACCTCCTGGAGGGCACGGACTCCGTGGAGGTCTCCGACGACGACGGGGCGACCACGTTCACGACCCAGGGCGACGTCCTGTTCGACCCCGACGAGTCGACGGTGCGCCCGGACGCCGAGCAGGACCTGCGCGCCATCGCCCAGGAGCTGTCGAAGCTCGACCCGGACACGCGGATCCTGGTCGAGGGCCACACCGATGACGTCGACACCGACGCCCACAACCAGGCCCTGTCCGAGAGCCGCGCGAAGGCCGTTGCGGACTGGCTGGCCGCGAACGGCGGGATCGACGCGTCGCGGATCACCACGACGGGATACGGAGAGTCCGTCCCCCGTGCGGACAACGCCACCGAGGAGGGACGTCAGCAGAACCGCCGCGTCGTCATCACCGCGTCCTCCTCCGACTGACGAGACCACACCCCTCCCTCCCGCGACTTCGGTCCTCTTTTCTCGCGACTTCGGTGCTCTTCTCCGGTGAGTTCGGTTCTCCCCGCCCCTCGACGAGGGCGACCCCCTTCCCGCTCTCCCGGGTCCCGGGAGGGGGCGCCCCGCGGGACGCGGGGCCGTCCTCGTCGATCGGAGTGCGGCAGATCAGGGGTCTCAGCGGGCACAATCCCCAGATGCCTGCCGGGCCCGTTGCCGTGCGCCCCGTTCAGGCCGACAGCTGCGGGATGATGAGCGCCTGGAGGGGCGCCAGATCCCCGGGGAGGTCTGCGGCTGGGTCCACCCAGCGGACCTCGGCGATCTCGGCGTGCGGGGCGGGTGGGGAGCCGACTGGCACGCCGGCGTCGAAGACCGCCTCCCGGCAGTCGAACCCCGCCTCGTTGGCGGCCAGCGCCGTGAACGTCCCGACGAACGCCAGCCCGTCCGGGTCCACGGCGAGGTGAAGCTCCTCGGCGCACTCGCGCACCGCGGTCTCCCGGAAGTCCTCTCCGGGCTCCGGCTTGCCGCCGGGGAACATGAACCGATCGGTCCCCCGCTTGCGCACCGTCAGAATGCGCCCGTCCTCGTCGCGGATGACCACGCCGGCCACCTCGATCACCGCTCGTCCTGCCATCCGCTCACGGTACCGCCCGGTCCGGGCCACGACGGGGTGACGTTGCCCATTGCTGCGGACCGCGTCGACAGCATCCGCCCGCTACTCCTACGTGGTGAAGCAGAGCTTCGCGAGCCCGTTCCTATCTGCAGTGTTGAGTGGACTCGACAATGCACAGGCGATCGAAAATTGGCCCTGACCTGCGAAAATACGTCGCTTTCTTGTTGAAGAACAGCGCTAGCGTTGTTGTCGAGGCAAGGCGAGGGAACCGAAGTCGACGGAAGAGGGGCGCTTGTGACGGAGGTGTGGGCGGCGGTGTGGGGAGTCGGTTCGCACGTGGGGAGCCGGAGTAGCACCTCCTCACGTTCGAAACGGCTCCCCACGTGCACAACGGCTCCTCACAAGGACCAGGCCGGGACTCGGCCTCGGTTCTCATGGGCGACGGCGGCCACACGCGGGTGTGCACGCTCCACCTTCGCGGGAACTTCACACCGCGTCGGAGGCGGGGAACCGAACTCACCGGAGAAGGGAACCGAAGTCGACGGAGAAGAGAACCGAAGTCGACGGAGAAGAGAACCGAAGTCGCTAGCTTGAGCGGCGGGGGACCTGCGACTCCAGCCACGTGACGATCGCCGTGCACGCGGCTCCCTGCGCCCAGCGGTCGAAGGTCCCCGAGCGGCGGTGGACGCGCAGGGGAGGCATCCGGGGGCTGCGGAACGACTCGAGGTTCTCCCCGAAGGTGCTGGCCGCCGGGCAGTCCAGCAGCGTCACGCCCTCGCCGTCCAGGACGACGTCCGACACCATGGCCGCCGCGCCGACCTCCTGGAGGTAGACGGCCAGATCGCGCCCGAAGTCGCCGACCGCCCGGCGGGCGGCCGCATCGCCGGCCAGCGCCAGATCGGCCAGGTCGGCCAGATCCGCGGGCCGGCCGTCGTCGCGCTCGACGGCGCGCCCGCCCCGGGCCCGCGCAAGCACGGCGGGGGTGGTGAGCGCCCCGTCGGCGCACCCGACGTGCCCGTAGTGGCACACGCCGTGGGCGCCCCACACGGGCAGGTGGCTGGTCACCCCGTATCCCGACAACGGCGAATCGACCACCCGACGCCCGTGCACCATCCCGTGGCCGACGCCGGCGCCGACCGTGACCAGCAGGAAGTCGGTCAGATCGAGTCCCAGGCCGAACCACTGCTCCAGCGTGGTGAGCGCGACGACGTCATTCGCCATCGTCCGCGGCAGGCCGTCCAGCGCTCCTCCTCGGCGGCCGAGCAACGCGGAGAATTCGACGTCCTCCCAGCCCAGGAACCGGTTGTGGAGGATCACCCCCTCCTGGACGGGACCGCCCGCGGAGACCCCCGCTCCCCTCAGCCGCGCCGGATCCACCGCCGCCGCGGCGACCAGCCCCGCGACGGACCGCTCGATGAGGGCCGCCACGGAGGTCGGCGCGGTCTCCATGATCGGGGCGACGGCGGTGTGGAGGATGCGGGCACGCGCGTCCGTGAGGACCGCGTGGACCGCGGTGGCCGTGACATTCACCCCGATGAAGAGATGATCGGCGGCCGGGATCTCCAACAGCTGCGTCGGGCGCCCCATGCCGGAGCTCGAGGCGCCGATCCTGTCGTCGCGCATCAGCCCCGCGTCGATCATCGGACGGACCAGTCGCGTGAGCGTGCCGCCGGAGAGCCCGAGGTCGCGGGCGACATCGGCGCGGGAGAGAGGGCCGCGGGTCAGGACATGGGCGGCCGTCGCCAGCGCCGAATCCTCGTACAGTCCGGGCACGGGCCCCCCTCTCTCCGATCGCGACCATCCTATGAGACCGGATGGACGGGTCCTTGCGCCGACCGCCGGTCGCCACTACTATCTTGCTCACCGAAAGAAATTTGTCGCAACGACGCGCGATCCCCGCCGATCGGCATCGAAGCCTCCTCCATCGCCACGCCGCCACCAGGAGCCGTCCCATGATGTCCACCCCCTCCTCCGTCCTGCTCAGAAACGGCGGAACCTCGGCGTTCATCCATATGCCCGTGCACGGACTGCCAGAGATCCTCCACTGGGGAAGCGACCTGGGAGCACTCTCAGACCGGCAGGCGGCCGACGTCGTCCGTGCCGAGACCGTCCCCATGGCCTCCGGAACGGCCGACACACCCGCTCGACTTTCTTTGATCCCACAACAATCAGAGGGGTGGATCGGCACCCCGGGACTCGTCGGCTCCCGGGACGGCCGCGCCCAATTCCCCCTGTTCGCCACCACCGCGATCCGCGCGGGACAGCGGGACGGCACCGACGGGTCGCCCTCGTCGATCGAGATCGACGCGCACGACGACGAGGCCGACCTGGACGTCACCCTGCGCCTCGAGCTCACCCCGTCCGGCCTGCTGCGCGCCCGCGCGACGCTGCGCAACGCCGGCCGGGACGGATACGCGCTGGACTCTCTGCTCCTCGCCCTGCCGACTCCGGCGTCTGAGACGCTGGTCCTCGATCAATCCGGCCACCACCTGCGCGAACGCGACACAGCGACCCATGCGTTCACCATCGGGGCCCACGAGCGAGCGCTGCGCATCGCGCGCGGGCACACGGCCTCGACGATCCACGGCACCTGCCAGCCCGGCACCGGGTGGGGCGACGGCCTGGTCCACTACCTCCACGTCGCCTGGTCCGGGAACGTCCGCACGCTGGCGGAGAAGGACACGCAGGGCTTCCAGGCGCTGATGGGAGGGGAGCTGCTCATGCCGGGCGAGGTCGTCCTGAGCCACGGCGAGGCCTATGAGACGCCCTGGCTGGTCGCGACCTGGGGGCGGGGGCTGGACGCCGCGGCGCAGCGGATCCACGCCTGGATGCGCGCCCGGCCCCAGCACCCGCGCACCCCGCGGCCCGTCACCCTCAACGCGTGGGAGGCCGTCTACTTCGACCACTCCATGGAGCGCCTCCTGCCCCTGGTGCAGGCCGCGGCCGACGCCGGCGTCGAGCGCTTCGTCCTGGACGACGGCTGGTTCGGATCGCGCCGCGACGACCACTCGGGCCTGGGCGACTGGCAGGTGTCGCCGGAGGTCTGGCCCGACGGCCTCGGCCCGCTGTCCGACGCCGTCCACGCCCGCGGCATGCAGTTCGGCCTGTGGGTCGAGCCCGAGATGGTCAATCCCGACTCCGATCTGGCGCGCGCCCATCCCGACTGGATCCTCACGCCGACCACCCACCGGCCCCAGGAGGCCCGCCACCAGCAGGTCCTCGACCTCACCAACCCCGCGTGCTTCGAGAATATCCTCGCCCAGATCCTCGCCGTCGTGCGCGACGCCCGCGTCGACGCCCTCAAATGGGACTTCAACCGCGACGTGTACGAGGCCGTCTCCCCGCGCACCGGCCGGCCCGCCTACCACGCGCAGACGCTGGCGGCGTACGCGCTGATGGACGCCGTGCTGGCCGCGTGCCCGGGACTGGAGATCGAGTCGTGCGCGGGAGGCGGCGGCCGCATCGACCTTGGCGTCATGGAGCGCGCCGCGCGCGTGTGGGGATCGGACTGCATCGACCCCCTCGAACGCCAGATCATCGAGACTGGCACGTCTCTCCTGCTGCCCCCCGAACTCGTCGGGTCCCACGTCGCCTCCACGACCTCGCACTCCACGGGGCGCACGCTGGCCCTGTCGCTGCGCGCCTCGACCGCGCTGTTCGGCCACATGGGCATCGAGTGGGACCTCACCTCCGCCACCGCCGAGGAGCGCCGGGAACTGGCCGGGTGGGTCGCGCTGCACCGGGCGCTGCGTCCCCTGCTGCACTCCGGGCGGGTCGTCCACGCCGACCACCCCGACGCCGGATGGTCGATCCACGGCGTCATCACCGCCGACGAGGGCGTCTACGCCCTCACGCGGGTGGCGAGCTCCGCCCAGCGTCCGACGCCCCCGCTGCGCCTGCGCGGGCTGGACCCGGACGCCGCCTATCGGGTCTCGGGCCTGACGCCCGAGGGACTGATCGACATCGATCCGCGGACGATGCACGCCGTCACCGGATGGTGGGCGGACGGCCTCGCGCTGCCCGGACGGGTCCTGGCCGAGGTCGGCCTGCGCATCCCCGACCTCAACCCCGAGCAGGCGGTGCTCCTCCAGGTCCGACGCCTGTGACCCCGTGGCGGCGGGCGGGCATCCCGCGAGGTCCACCCAGCGTCTTCACCAGCACCATCCCCGTTCAGAGAGGAACAGCCATGTCCACAGCCTCAACCACCGCCACGGGGCGGGCGCCCACGCTGGCGCTCAGACCCCGGCCGCGGTTCGGAAAGGATGTCCGCTCCGCCGCCGTGTTCCTGCTGCCGGCGTCCATCGGACTCCTGGCGTTCTACCTGGTGCCCGCGATCCGCGGCCTCTACTACTCCTTCACCGACTACGCCGTGCTCACCCCTGCGGAGTGGACCGGCCTGGACAACTATTCGCGTCTCCTCCACGACCCGCAGTTCTGGAACGCCATGGGCGTCACCCTCTACTATGTCGCCCTCAACATCGGATTCCAGACGATCATCGCCGTCGTCCTGGCCGTCCTCATGCAACGTCTGACGAAGTCCACCGTGATCCGCGGGATGGCTCTGCTCCCCTACTTCGTGGCCAACGTCGTCGTGGCCTTGGTCTGGTACTTCATGATGGACTACCAGGTCGGCATCGTGAACGTCCTCTTCGAGGCGATGGGCGCCGACAAGGTCGCGTTCTTCGGCGACCCCGTGTGGGCGATCCCCACTGTCGCCTTCATCAACGTCTGGCGGCACATGGGCTACACCGCCCTACTCGTGTTCGCGGGCATCCAGACCATCAACCCCAGCGTCTACGAGGCCGCCGACATCGACGGGGCGGGAGAGGGACGGAAGTTCTTCCAGGTGACCCTCCCCTTGCTGCGGCCGGTCCTCGCCATGGTCCTCGTGGTCACCATCACCGGGTCCTTCCAGATCTTCGACACCGTGGCCGTCACCACCAAAGGCGGCCCCATCAACGCCACCCGCGTCATCTACTACTACATCTGGGACCTCGCCTTCGGGCAGCTCGACTTCGGGTACGCCTCAGCGTTGGCGATGGTCCTCTTCCTCTTCCTCTTGGTGTTCTCGCTGCTCCAGCTCAAGCTGATGCGCGCGAACGAGTCGGACGAGCTGTGAGGAGCCACCGATGACCGCCACCACTGCCAGCCCATCCACACCCTCCGCCTCCGCGGCGGGAATCCGCCACCGCGAAATCCAAGAGCCCCGGAACAAGGGCGTCCACCGGGGGATCGGCCACTATGCGGCCTGGGCCGTCATGATCCTCATCCTCCTCATCACGCTGTTCCCGTTCTTCTGGATGATCCGGTCCTCGTTCACGGCCAACGCCGACCTGTTCTCCGACCCCGGCGCACTGTGGCCCGAACACCCGACGCTGGACGCCTACCGCCGGGTGTTCGGCCTGACGACCCCCGAGGAGTCCCTCGCCCAGGGCGGCTCCGGCTCCTCGATCAACTTCTGGCTGTACCTGCGCAACTCGGTGATCGTCGCGACGACCGTCACCGTCGGGCAGACGCTGTTCTCCGCGATGGCGGCCTACGCGTTCTCCCGGCTGGAATGGCGCGGACGCAACATCATCTTCGCGGTCTTCCTGTCCGCGCTGATGGTGCCCTCGATCTTCACCGCGATCCCGAACTTCGTGTTGATCAAGGAGCTCGGCCTGCTCAATACCTTCGCGGGCATCGTCGCGCCCACGTTCTTCATGACGCCGTTCGCGATCTTCTTCCTCCGCCAGTTCTTCCTGGGCATCCCCCGGGAGATCGACGAGGCCGCGAAGATCGACGGAGCCGGGCCCTTCCGCGTGTTCTTCCGGGTGATCGTCCCAATGGCGTCCGCCCCGATCATCACGCAGGCGGTCCTCACGTTCATCACGTCGTGGAACGACTACATGTGGCCGCTGCTAGTGGGCCAGGGAGAGAACGTCCGGGTCCTCACCGTCGCGCTGGGCATCTTCCGATCCCAGAAACCGCAAGGCAGTCCCGACTGGTCGGCCCTGATGGCTGCCGCCCTGGTCGCGGCTCTGCCGATCATCCTGTTGTTCATCGCGTTGGGCAAGAGGATCGTCAACTCCATCGGGTTCTCCGGGATCAAGTGAGGTCATGATGAGAACACGCAGGTCTTCCACGGGGCGGACACGCGCCCGATTCGCTCCCGCACTGGCCGCAACGGCGGTGGCGGGGCTGGCAGCGGCCACGCTGTCCGCGTGCGGAGGCGCCGCCTCCGCAGGCGCGGACGGCGACGTCCAGCTCACGTACTGGATGTGGGACTCCTCCCAGATGCCCGCCTATCGGCAGTGCGCCGCTGATTTCGAGGCGGCGAACCCGGGCATCACCATCAACATGGAGCAGTACGGCTGGGATGACTACTGGACGCAGATCACCGCCAGCATGGTGGCGGAGAACGCCCCCGACGTCTTCGTCAACCACACCTCCCAGTTCGGCAAGTACGCGTCGCTGGGGCAAGTCCTCGACGTGGAGCCCTTCGTCCAGCGGGACCACTTCGACCTGTCCGTATTCGGTGACGGTCTGGCCGGCCAGTGGGTGTCCGAGAGCGGGAACGGACGGTACGGCATCCCCAAGGACTGGGACACCGAGGCCGTCTTCTACAACAAGGACATGCTGGCGGAGGCCGGCTACACGGCGGACGACCTCTGGAATCTCCAGTGGAACCCAACTGACGGCGGCACCTGGGAGCAATTCCTCGCCCACATGACCGTCGACGTCAACGGGGTGCGCGGCGACGAGGACGGCTTCGACAAGGACCACGTGGCCGTGTACGGCATCGGCTACAACGAGGCCGGCTCCGGGTACGGCCAAGTCCAGTGGTCCCCGTTCGCCCTGTCCAACGGCAAGTGGCGCTGGACCGACAAGAACCCGTGGGGCCGGACGTTCAATTACGACGACCCGGACTTCCAGGAGACGATCGGTTGGTGGCGCAGCCTCATCGAGAAGGGGTACATGCCCTCCCTCGCCGTCGCCTCCTCAGGAATCGGCACTCTGGAGTCCCTGAGTTCCGGGGCCTACGCCACCCTCATCGAGGGCTCCTGGCAGGTCGCCAACATCGCTTCCACCTCGAAGGTGCCCGTCGACGTCGCCCCCACTCCGATCGGGCCGGACGGCCAGCGCGCCTCCGTGATGAACGGCTTGGCGGACTCTGTGTTCGTCGGCACGAAGCACCCCGAGGAGGCCTGGAAATGGGTGTCCTATATGGGGACGGCGCAGTGCCAGGACATCGTCGGGCGCGCCGGGGTCGTCTTCCCGGCGATCACCACATCCACCGACCTCGCCGTCGCAGCCTTCGAGAACCTCGGCTTCGACGCCCACGCCTTCTCGGTTCATCTGGAGGACGGGACGGCCGTCACCTCCCCGGTCGTCGACCGATGGGCGCAGGTCGATGCCGTCATGAAGCCCGCGATGTCCGCCGTCATCGCCTTCCAGGCGGACCCTTCATCGCTGAGCGCCGCCAATGATCAAGTCAACGAGCTGATGGCTCGCAAGAGATAGACCGCCGACGCTCGTGGGCGGGGGTGGCGTGGCGGTCCGGATCCCCCGGTCACCGATCTCGCCCGTCATCCTCGCCTACGGTCGGTGCGCGGTCCTCGGCCTGAGCCCGTTCATTCGGTGAGCGGCCCGGTGGAACGGGTCCGCTACTTGCAGGAGCGGGAGCGGGCCCCGGTGCGGGGAGCTGTTGTCGGTGCGTGGAGCCACTGTCGGATGGAGGAGCCGTTGTCGGTGTGGGGAGCCAATACGACAGCTCCTCACGACGACAACGGCTCCCGACATCGACAACGGCTCCCCACACCGGCCCCGCGCCCCTCGCGGCGGCTCAGGAGCCGTTCCCGAACCATGCCCGCCAGTAGGCGTAGAAGTTCAGGGTGCCCCAGGCCGAGCACTCGTCCCCGCCGTCCGTGAGCGCGGCCGGATTGGGCTGGTAGGGCGTGTAGTTGTAGAGGTCGGCGGTGGCCTGATTGGCGATCGCCACGGGCGCGGAGCCGCATCCGGGATCCGGGTTGTAGGCGATGTCGACGGTGGCTCCGGGCTGGATCGGGAACGTCGCCGACTCGACCTCGTACACGCGGAACTGGCGGGCCGCGAACCAGACCTGGCGGGTGAACCCGAAGTAGTCGGGATCGCATTCCCCGCCGTCGGGGCACGCGAAGCCCATCGCCGTGCGGTAGCGCGACGGCCCCAGGGAGGAGCCCGAGGCGGTGATCAGCCCCTGCTCCTTCTGCATCATCACCAGCAGGACCTTCGGGCTGATCCCGCAGCCCTGCGCGACTTTCGCGATGATCGAGGCCGCCGTGTCGTCGCGGGTCCCCGCGAACCCGCCGGGACAGTACTGGTCGGCCGGATAGGTCGGCGTGGACTCCGTGTAGTCGGCCAGGCACACGGTCCCGTCCGGTCCCGGCTCGCATCCGGCGTTCCACTGGGCGATGAAGGCGGCGACCTGGTCCTGGTCCATGGACGAGGCGTCGAAGAAGTCGTCGTCGGAGATGACGTCGGCGGGGTCGAAGCCGGAGTAGTCGAGCTCGGGCCGCGTGGGCCCCAGGCTCTCCGAGAGCGGCTCGCGAGGGGTGCCGCGGTCCGTGCCGAACGGGCTGCCGAGATCGCCCACGCTGGAGCCGATCGCCTCCGCCGTGCCGCGCAGCGCCCGCATGCCCACCCAGGCGGCGCCCCCGACCAGAGCGAGGACCAGCATCAGGATGCCGGCGGTCGACAGGCGGCTGCGCCTCCGCCGGGAGCGGGGACCGGATCGCGGCCGGCTCATCGCACGAGCCCCTCGATGTGGCCGACGATCGCCGGCGTCACGCGTTCGATGACGCGGAGCGTGTCGACGAAGTCGCTCGGGCCGCCATACCAGGGGTCGGGGACGTCCGGGTCCTCCTGCGGCGTGAGCGAGGGATCGAAGTCGCGGAACATCCGGATGTCGACGGTATCGGGCGCGCCCGGCGCGGCATCGGCCCGGATCTCCACTCCGGCGCGCGCGGCCACTCGCTCCAGCCGGTCGCGGTGCGACCGCGTCATCGCGAGCACGAGGTCCCACTCCCCCAATTCGTCCGCGCGCACGCGGCGCGCCCGGTGGTCCGGGACCTGCCGGCCGGCGTCGCGCAGGACGCGGGCGGCCCGCGGGTCGATGGGGTTGCCCCGCTCCTCGTCCGAGATCCCCGCCGAGTCCACCTGCACATCCAGGCCCGCCGCGGCGGCGTCCTCGTCCAGGACCTCTTGGGCCATCGTCGAGCGGCAGATGTTGCCGGTGCACACCATGAGCACACGGAACGGCGGTGTCGGGCGGTTCGGGGGGACGGACATGCCCCCATTGTGCCCGACTCGGCGCGCATCGCCCGCCGGGGACGAGGGCGGCGCCGTCGCAGGGATGGAACCCTGCCCGCGCGACGCGCCCGCGGACGAAGGCGCGCCCGCCGGGAGGGAACGGGGCTCGCCACACTGCGCCACGGGGTCGCCCTCGTCCGTCAACATCCACCCTGTGGAGAAGGAGCACCCCACTGAACTGGACCACTCCGCCGCCACGACCTACACGACGCTCCGCGACTACCTTGCCGACCACGGACCCCTGGTCGACCGGATCGGCGATTCCAGAGGGGGCTTCCTCGGTATTATTGAGGATGGAACACCGGCACCATTCGAGGCGCGCTCCTTGGATCCAGACTCTCTGGACTCCGCATACCACCGGTATCGGATCAACTCCGACGCGCCCCTGCCTGACGGGTGGACGATCACGTCAGGGAGAGCAGCACGGGGCATGGGATACCGTGGAGGAGCCGGACAGCTGGTCATCCACAATGAGAATGGACGGCGCGTACCAGTCTCAATTCTGATCAAACTGGGAGTGTTGGGCAAATGACCAGTAGTTCGTTCAGTCTCAATCCTGCAATCCTGCGGCTTGCCGAGTCGTGCGGACGACAAGTCGAGACGATCGGCCGAGGATATAGGATCTTCCGGGCTGATCTGTCGTCTGTCGTCATCGAACGAGAGGGCCTCTACTGGTATGGGATAGGCGAACGGAACGACGGTCCTTACTTTGACTGGTCCAGCACAGACCTCACGACCGTTGAGCGCAGGCTGGTCATGGACCTTGGCAATTCCTTTCGCGATCAGTCCTCTTTGATGAGCATCGAGTTCCCATTTCACGCTGAAGACATCGCTCCTGGATTCATCCTCTGTGAGAGCCGACCTGGCTGGCACACGTTGCGTCGCACAAACGGGGCTCTATTGCCCCTCGAAGTCCATGAAGAGTACGCGCCAACGCTGTGGTCTTCCGTGGAGTTCTCCTACGTCGTCGACGCCCCCCTCGACCAGCTCGCCGCCTCCTACCTCGACCCCGACGGCGCGCCACTGCTCACCGAGTTCGTCACCCACCCCTGACGGCCCGGCCCCGGGACAGCCCAGAGCCCCCACCGCCACAGACCCCAGCTGGTCCCCGCAACCCGGCCGCGCGAGGCCGCCCTCGTCAACGGGAGCCGGAAGGTCCCCGCCCCTAGACTGTGGCCATGGACGGCACCGGAGACTCCTCCCCCGACAGCCACAGTCCGCGCCCCCGGCCCGACGGGGGGACGTCGGCGCAGGCCCGCGCGGCGATGCGCGCGCCGGAGTCGCTCCGATGAGCGGCGGGCTGTGGCTCAACATCGGGCTCGTCCTCCTGTTCGTCCTCATCGGCGGGTTCTTCGCCGCCACGGAGATGGCGCTGGTCACGCTCCGCGACAGCCAGCTCGACACGATCGCGCAGCGGGGCTCCCGCGGCCGACGGGTGGCCGACCTGGCCCGCAGCCCCAACACGTTCCTCTCCGCCGTCCAGATCGGCGTCACCGTCGCCGGGTTCGCGTCGGCCGCCTATGGGGCGTCCTCGATCGCGCCGTCGGTGTCCCCCCTGTTCGTCTCCTGGGGGATGTCGGCGGGGGCGGCGTCCGTGACGGCCACCGTCGTGCTCACCCTGATCATCGCCTACCTCTCACTGGTGCTCGGCGAGCTCGCCCCCAAACGCCTGGCCCTGCAGCGCAACGAGCAGTTCGCCTACCTGGTGGCGCCCCTGGTCGACGGCTTCGCCACCCTCATGAGGCCCGTGATCTGGCTGCTGTCGCGCTCCACGAACCTGGTCGTGCGCCTGCTCGGCGGCGATCCGGAGAAGACGGGCGAAGGGGTCAGCGACGAGGAGCTCCGCACGCTCGTCTCCACACACGAGGGACTGCCCGCCGATGAGCGCAAGATGCTCGACGACGTCCTGTCGCTGCGCGGCCGGCAGGTCAGCGAGGTGATGAGGCCCCGCCCGGAGGTCGTCGCCCTGGACGCGAGCGCCTCCGTCGGAGACACGGTCCAGCGGGTCCGCTCCCTGCCCTACTCCCGCTACCCCGTCTTCGACCGCTCGATCGACGACGTCCGCGGGTTCGTCCACGTCCGCGATCTGCTGGAGACCGCCCTGTCCGAGCCGGACCGCCCGCTCGCCGACGTCGTGCGCCCTCTCGCCTTCTTCCCCTCGACGGCGCGGGTCCTGCCCACGCTCACCCTCATGCGGTCCACGAACGACCAGATCGCGATCGTCGTCGACGAGTACGGCGGGATGGACGGCATCGTCACCCTGGAGGACCTGGTCGAGGAGGTCGTCGGCGAGATCTTCGACGAGTACGACACCGAGCAGGCCCCCGCGGAGCTCGGCACCGAGGGCGGCCTGGTCGACGGGCGTCTCAACCTCCAGGACTTCGAGGAGACGACCGGCCTGGAGCTGCCCCGCGGCACGTCGGACACGGTCGCCGGATTCGTCGTCGAGCGCCTCGGCCGCCTCGCCCGGGTGGGGGACGCCATCGAGGTCGACGGCGCCGCGATCCAGGTGACCCGCTTGGACCGCTTCCGCATCGCGGAGCTGCGCGTCACGCCCCGGCACGCCGCCGTCGACGACGCGCCGCCGACCGAGCAGGAGCCGCCGGGCAGGTGAGGGGCGCGACCGGCCGGTGAAGGACGCCACCAGGGGCCGGCCGCGGGCGCCGGGCAGGTGAGTGGCGGACGAGGGAGGGGCCGGTCCGGGAACCTGGCTGCGCGGGGGCCCCGCCACGCGGGAGCCGGCTCGGTTCACGGGGAACCCGGCCATGCGGGTCGCCCTCGTCGACGAGGGCGGCCCCGCGTCGTCAGCCGGCGAGGAACGCGACGACGGCGTCGAAGCTGATCCGGGCGGCGTCGTCGGAGTCCATGTGGAAATCCTGGTCGGCGGCGGGGCCGCACAGATCGGAGGCGGCCCGCAGGGAGATCCAGTCGACGCCGGCGCTCCACGCGACTTCGGCCAGGGCGGCCGTCTCCATGTCGGTGGCCAGGGCGTCGGGGAACTCCTCGCGGGTCGTGCCGACGTTGTCGGCCGTCACGAAGGAGTCGCTGGAGACGACCTGGCCGACGCGGACGGCCACCCCGGCGACGCGGGCGGCCAGACCGGCGGCGCGCCGGGCGGCGGGCTCCGAGGACCGGTAGTCGACCGGCATCTGCGGGACCTGGCCGCGCGCGTAGCCGAAGGCGGTCGCATCGGCGTTGCTGTAGGTGACGGACGTGCCGGCGATCACGTCGCCGACCTCGACGTCGGCGCCCAGGCCGCCGGTGGTGCCCGCCGCGATGATGATCTCGGCGTCGGCCAGCGCGAGCGCCCGGGCGGTGGCAGCGGCGGAGTTCGCCAGGCCGATGCCGGAGGTGACCACCAGCACCGTTGCCTCGCCCAGCCGTCCGAGGGTGAGGGACTGCTGGTGGCGGCCCTCGGCTCCGACGACGGTGGTGGCGACGTCGGGCCCCAGCGCGCCGAGGAACGGGGCGGCCTCCTCGGGCATCGCGCACTGGATGACCGCGCGGACCTGCGGGCGGACGGGAGGCGACGGGACCGCGCTCACGCCTCCACTCCCGGGCGGACAACCGTCTCCCACTCGTCGCGGTGGGCCAGGAAATCGCGGACGGCCGCCTGCGCGCCCTCCAGCGAGTGGTGGGCACCCCAGCCGCACTGGACCTCGTTGGCAGCGGGGACCTCGGTGGCTTGGAGGATGTCCTCGAACGTCTGCTGGAGTAACGGCAGGAAGTCCGGCTCCTCAATGCCCAGCATGAGGGCGTAGAAGCCCGTCTGGCAGCCCATCGGCGAGAAGTCGATGAGCTTGTCGGTGTGCGTGCGCATCAGTTCGGCCGTGAGGTGCTCGATGGAATGCACGGTCGGCATCTCCAGGTGGGCCTGGTTGGGCTGGCAGAACCGGACGTCGTATTTGATCAGGACGTCGCCGCCCGGCAGCTCCTTGCGGTCGGCGATGCGCACGTAGGGCGCCTGGACCGTTCGGTGATCCAGATTGAAGGACTCGACGAGCATGCGGGGGCGGGGTGCGGGAGACGTCATGTCCCGAGTCTAGGTCCGCCCGGTCCTGCGAGGGTCGCCCGACGGGGACCGCGAGGCTCGCCCAACCAGAGGACCGAGGCTCGCCCAGCCAGACGCCTGAGAATCTGGTGTCGAGTTCGGTACCTGTGGCAGTGGGGTCTGCCACGGGTACCGAACTCGATGTGTGGTCGGATTCTGTGATGACGTGAGTGCTGACGTTTGTGCTGGTGGGAGGCTTGGTGACGGGGTTGGGGTGGAGGAGGTGTTGCCGAGTTCGGTATCTGTGGTGGAGGGGTCTGCCATGGGTACCGATCTCGAGGGTCGCGAGCGCCGTGGGTGCCACGCGTACCGATCTCGAGGGCCTTTGGTGGGTGCGTCGCGGCCTCGGCGGCGAGACGAGCGAAGCCGTCGAGTCGGCGCATCGCACTTGACGGATCTCGCTCCTCCACGTGGGCGAACCTCACCGTCCCCGTTTGGGCGAACCTCACGCTCCCGGTTGGGCGAACCTCGCGGCCCCACTTGGGCGAACTTCGCGGGGAGGGGACGGGCGCGCGACAATGGGCCCGTGAACCTCGACGCCGCATCGCCCGGCTCGCCCGACGCCTCCCGCCCTGCCGCGCCCCCCTCCGCAGCGACACCTGCCGCGCTCGCCCCCGCACTGCCGCCCGCCGCGCCCACCTCCGCGCTGGCGCCCGCGGCCCTCGTCTCCGGCGCGGTGGCTGCCGCCGACGCGCCCCACCCGCTGTCGGTGTTCGACCTCTTCCGCATCGGGATCGGGCCGTCGTCCTCGCACACGGTCGGCCCGATGCGTGCGGCCCGGGCCTTCGCGGCGGAGCTCGCCGAGCTCACCGCCCGCACCGGCGAGCAGGTCGGCCGGATCGAGGTGGACCTGTTCGGCTCGCTGGGCGCCACCGGCCGCGGGCACTCCACCGACCGGGCGATCCTGCTCGGACTGGCGGGCCACGCCCCCGAGACCGTCGACATCGCCCAGGTCGAGGCCCTCCTCCCGGAGATCGACCGCACCGGCCGCCTCACCGTCCCCGGCGTCTCCGGCCCCGACAGAGGCGGCGGACCGGGCGTCCCCTTCGACATCGCCTCCGACATCCGCTTCCGCCCCTTCACGCGCCTTCCCTATCACGTCAACGCGTTGACGCTGACCGCCCGCCCGACGGCCGGAGGGCCGCCCTCGTGCGCAGACCCCGCGCCGTCCCCGGACCCCGCACCGGCTCCCCCCGCCCCGACACCCGCGCCGCCGGACGCGGTCCTGCTGCGGCGCACCTATTACTCGGTGGGCGGCGGCTTCGTCATGGCGCAGCGCGGCGACGACCCGGAGCGCCCCGACGTCGTCTCCCTGGCCTCCCCCGAGGCGGCGCGGGCCATGGACGTGCCCGCCCCGCATCCGTTCGCCACGGCGCGCGAGCTCGTCGACCGGTGCACCGCGTCCCGCCTGTCCGTCGCGCAGCTGGTCCGCGCGAACGAGGAGTCCGCACGTCCCCGCGAGCGCATCGACGCCGGCCTCGACCGGCTGACGGACACGATGATCGCGTGCCTCCGGGCGGGCTGCGCGGCTCAGGGCCTCCTCCCCGGAGGCCTGGACGTGCCCCGCCGCGCCCGCGCGCTGGCCCTCACCCTGGCGGCGCGCCCGCCGTCGGAGGACCCGCTGCGCGCCATGGACTGGGTCAACCTGTTCGCGCTGGCCGTCAACGAGGAGAACGCCGCCGGCCACCGCGTCGTCACGGCCCCCACGAACGGCGCCGCCGGCGTCGTGCCCGCCGTCCTCGCCTACCTCATCGCGTTCTGCCCCGGGGACGAGGGCGGCTCCGGTGGCCAGTCCGGCCCGGACCGCGCGGTCGGGGAGCCGGGTTCCGCGGTCGGGGAGCCGGGCCCTCAGGGGCCGCGCGAGTTCCGCTCCGTCGACGAGCTCCCGGCGCGCGCCGCCGGGCACCGCCGGGCCACCCGCGATTTCCTGCTCACCGCCTCCGCCGTGGGCGCGCTCATCAAGACGAACGCCTCGATCGCCGGCGCCGAGGTCGGATGCCAGGGCGAGGTGGGCTCCGCCTCCGCGATGGCGGCCGCCGGGCTGGCCCAGGCGCTGGGCGGCACGCCGCAGCAGGTGGAGAACGCGGCGGAGATCGCGATGGAGCACTCCCTGGGCCTCACCTGCGACCCGGTGGGCGGCCTGGTCCAGATCCCCTGCATCGAGCGCAACGCCATCGCCTCGGTCAAGGCGATCAACGCGGCGCGCATGGCGCTGTGGGGGGACGGCCGCCACATGGTGAGCCTGGACGCCGCCATCGAGACGATGCGCCAGACCGGCAACGACATGCTCTCGAAGTACAAGGAGACCTCGGCCGGGGGCCTGGCCGTCAACGTCGTCGAGTGCTGACACCGCCGGCACGGACGGAGAGAGGCGCCGCCGTCGGCGACGGCCGCGAGACCGGGCGGGGCCGCCCCACTCATCTAGAGTGGGGGCATGCCTGCCCGCCCGACCGACCGACGCCCCGGGGTGCCCCGCCCCCCGAAGCGCCACACGTCCCTCCGGGCGATCCACACCCAGATGTCGCATCTGCCCGTCGTCGGGGAGACCTCGGCCGGAGGCGTCGTCGTCGACGTCCGCGGCGGCATCCCCTACGCCGCCATCATCGCGCGGCGCAACCGCGCCGGACGCGTCGAATGGTGCCTGCCCAAGGGGCATCTCGAGGGCGACGAGACCGCCGAGCAGGCGGCGCTGCGCGAGGTCGCCGAGGAGACCGGCATCACCGGGCGCATCATCCGCCACCTCGCCACCATCGACTTCTGGTTCTCCGGTCCCGAGCGCCGCGTCCACAAGGTCGTCCACCACTACCTCATGGGATACGAGTCCGGAGAGGTCACCGTCGAGGGCGATCCGGACCATGAGGCCGAGGACGCCCAATGGTGGGCGCTGCGCGACCTGCCGCACACCCTCGCCTACCCCAACGAGCGGCGCATCGTCGGCATCGCCCTGGACCTGCTCTACCGGGAGGGCTGATGCGACGCCGGACGCTGAGCGGGGCGGCGGTGGCCCTGACCGCCCTGGTCGCCGCCTGCCTGGCGGTCCCTCCGGTGGCGTGGGCCGACGACGCGGCCGATCAGGACGCCTCCTCCACGGCCTCGCGGTCGGCCGTGCGCCCCGCCGTCCTCGGCAGCCCCGTTGAGGGCGACGACCACGGCATCGCGGTCAGCATCGACGACCTGGCGCCCCGCGTCCTCACCACCGAGGACCACCTCACCGTCTCCGGCACGCTGACGAACACGTCGGGCGCGGACCTCGCCGACCCCGAGCTGGACGTCTATGTGCGCACCAGCACGCCCGTCACCAGCGACGAGCTGACCGCCTTCCTGTCGGGAGGGCAGTGGGCCGGGCGCCCCGTCGCGATGGCGGCGCTGGGCCGCGACCTGCCCGCCGGCGCCACGGAGTCGTTCTCCCTCACCGTGGACACGGCCGACCTGCCGCTCGGCGACGCCTTCGACTGGGGGCCCCGGGGCCTCACCGTGGCGGCGTCCTCCGCGAGCGCCGGCGGGGAGGACCGCACGCTGCTGGTGTGGGACTCCGGCTACGACGCGAACCCGACGATCATCGACGCCCTGGTCCCCTGGACCTCGGACACGGCCTCCGCGGGGGGATCCGCCGCCACCGAGCGGGAGACCCTCCTGTCCCTGGCGGGCATGGCGGGCGTCACGCTGGCCGTCGACCCCGCGCTGCTGACCGCCGACGAGGGCGCCGCCGGCTCGTCGGACGCCGGATCGTCGACGACGAGCCAGTCCGGCGCCGAGTCGTCCGCGGGCGCCACGGCGCAGTCGGGGACCCGGCCCTCCGCCTCGCCGTCGGCCTCCGCCTCGGAACCGGCGGAGCCGTCCTCGTCCCCCTCCCCCCGCGGGGGGACGGCGAGCCGGGAGGCCCAGGCGCTGCGGGCCTTCACCGCCGACCTCCTGCGGACCGCGCCCGAGATCGTGGCCCTGCCCCGGGGGGACACGGACCTGGGGACCCTCACGATCTGCGGGGCCACCCGCCTGCTCGAACTGGCCGCGGACTCCCGCTCGGACGTGGCCGCCGCGTCCGCGGCGGTCGGCGGCACGGCGACCATCGCGGACGACGTCGTCTGGCCGACGTCGTCCACCTTCGGCCTGCAGGTCCTCCAGCAGTTCGCCGACCAGACCGTCATCGCGCCGCCGGGCGCGCTGTCCCCCGTCGAGCAGCTGCCCTTCACGTCGGTGTCCCGGGTGGAGGTGGACCCGCAGTCCGGCGCGACGTCGACGGCCGGGCAGGCCGACGGCACGGTCACCGTCCTGACGTCGCAGCAGGCGATCTCCGACGTGCTGTCCTGGGACCCGTCGCTCGCCTCGGACCGGCTGGACGCCCAGCAGGCCCTCATCGCGCTCTCGGCGATCATCACCCGGGAGAAGCCGAACGACTCGCGAACGCTGCTGGCCCTGGTCCCCCGCGGGACGCCGGTGGACGACGGACTGCGGGAGCGTCTCACGGCCCTGCTCGACCAGCGCTGGGTGTCCGGCGTCGCGTTCTCCGCCCTCGCGGGCTCGGCGCCCACCGATCAGGACCGGCAGCCCGTCACTGCGGCCGCCGACGCCGACGCCTCCACCCAGGACGCCTTCCAGGCCGTCACGGAGGCCCTCGACCAGGCCGACGCCCTGTCCTCCGCGCTGGCGGATCCCGCCGCGCTGACGTCCTCGCTGGAGGAGGCGGCGCTCGCCATGATGTCCGCCGGCACCACCGACGAGGAGCGCGCCGCCCAGGCGGCGCGCCTGCGCCTGCGAGCCGCGCGCCTGATGTCGTCCGTCCACGTGGAGCCGACGTCGACGATCAACCTCATCAACAAGACCGCCGATTTCCCGGTGCCCCTCACCAACGACCTCGACTGGGATGTGACGGTCCGCGTCTCGCTCACGCCCTCGGACCCGCGCCTGCGCGTCACCGACATCCCCGAGGTCACGATCCCGGCGGGGACGTCGACGACGGTCGAGGTGCCCGTCTCCGCCATCGGCTCCGGCGACATCATGGTCGGGTACCGTGTCACCACGCCCGACGGACACGTGCTGGACGACACGCAGTCCGTGACCGTGAGGATGCGCGCAGGATGGGAGGATACCGGGACGGCGGCGATCGCCGGCCTGCTCGTCCTCGCCCTGGTCCTGGGCGTCGCCCGGACGGTTCGCCGGCGGAGGCGGTCGCGCCGGGCCTCCGCGGCGGCGGGGATCCCGCCCGCCCCGCCGGAGGCGCTCCCCGGCGCCGCCGGGGAGCCATCGGACAATGAGCCCGCCGGTTCCCGCTCCGCAACGGGGCGCCCGGCGGACGCGGAGCAGCACACGGACACAGAGGAGGGACGATGAGCCAGGACGCGAACCCGGCGGAAGGCGCCGCGGCGGGCGCCGTCGGCGCCCCGAAGCAGACGTCGCTGCTGCGCTCCTCGGCGCTGATGGCGTCGGGGACGCTGGTGTCCCGGGTCCTCGGATTCGTCCGCGCCGCGCTGCTGGTGGCCGCCATCGGCGGCGCGGCCGGCTCCGTGTCCACGGCCTTCCAGGTCGCCAACACCCTGCCGAACACGATCTACAACCTGTTGGCCGCCGGCGTGTTCGACGCGGTGCTGGTCCCCCAGATCGTCCGGGGCCTCAAGCGGAAGTCCGGCGACGTCTACGTCAACCGGCTGATCACCCTGGCCGGGACCATCCTCTTCGCCGTGACCATGGTGGCCCTGGTGATCGCGCCGCTCCTGGTGACGATCCTGGCCGGCTCCATCTCCGGGGAGCTGCGCCACCTCACCGTGGCGTTCTCGCTGATCTGCCTGCCCCAGATCTTCTTCTACGGCCTCTACAACCTGCTCGGCGAGCTGCTCAACGCCCGCGGGGTGTTCGGCCCTTACATGTGGGCCCCCGTGGTCAACAACATCGTCGCCATCGCTGGGCTGGTGGTGTTCCTGGCGATGTACGGCGGCGCCGGCGCGGACAGCACGCTGCCCGTCTCGGAGTTCGGCGACGCCCAGTTCTGGCTGCTCGGCATCACCGCGACGCTGGGCGTCATCTGCCAGGCCCTGGTCCTCATCGTGCCCATGCGCCGCGCGGGCGTGCGGCTGCGCCCCGACTTCCATTTCCGGGGCACCTCGTTCGGCTCGGCGTCGAAGGTGGCCGGCTGGACGTTCGCGACGCTGGGCATCAGCCAGCTCGGCGTCATCTCGACCTCGCAGCTGGCCACGCGCGTCGACCACTTCGCCGACGCCAACGGCGTCGCCGCGATGGCGGGCCTGACGTCCTACACGACCATGTTCATGATCTACATGGTGCCGCAGTCCCTCATCTCCGTGTCCCTGGCCACCGCCATCTTCACGCGCCTGGCCAACGCGGCCGCCGACCGGGATCACCGCGCGGTCGCCGACCAGTACACGACGGGCCTCAACCTCATCACGATGCTCTCGCTGCTCTCCGCGGCGATCCTCATGGCGGGCGCGACCCCGATGGTCCAGCTGGTGCTGCCGACCACCACGAACCCCGACGTCATCCACGCCTACGCCCTGGTGCTCACCGCCCTCATGCCGGGCGTCGCCTCGACCGGCATGGTCTTGATGAGCCAGCGGGTCTTCTTCGCCTACGAGAACGCGAAACCCGTGTTCCTCATGGGCATCGTGCCCACGGCGTTGCAGATCGTCGTCGGGTGGTCGATCTACTTCCTCAGCTCCGCCCAGTGGTGGACCTTCGGCGCGTCCCTGGCGGAGACGATCTGCCGTCTCACCCAGGGCTTCATCGCCGTCTTCTGGGTCGCGCGCCTCAACGCCTTCGTCAACCCCGGGCGCATCATCGCCACCTATCTCAAGTACCTCGCGGCCGCCGTCGCGTCATGGGCCGTCGCCTACGTCCTCATCCGCCTCGTCGGGCCGATGACGCTGGTGGAGTCCGGCAGCCTGCGCTTCGCGCTGTCCGCCCTCAAGCTGGTGCTCGTCGCCGCCGTCGGCGCCCTCGTCTATCTGCTGGTGCTGCGCGCGATCGACCCGGCGAGCTCCGGGGCGGCGCTGGGCTATGTGGCCCGGCGCTTCCGGATGCCCGCCCGGCTCGCCGCTCTGCTGACCGGATCGTCCGCCGGGGCCCCCGCCTCCGCTGCCGCCGCGGCGTCGGCCGCCGTCTCCCCGTCCGCCGGTGGAGCGGACGGGCCGCTGGAGCCCCCGCCCGCGCCCCCCACCTCCGAGGAGCAGCGCGAGTCCGCCGCCGCCTCGCGCACCGGGTGGTCGATGATCGCGCGGCAGTGGTCCGCCTCCGACCCCTCCCACACGGGCGAGTTCCCGATCGTCCGTCCCGCTGCGCCCCTGGAACCGGGAGACCCCCTCATGCGCGTCCCCTCCTTCGACGAGATCCTCCATCCGAGCTCCGGGGACGCGTCCCCGGGCCTCCCACCGGCGCCCGGCGAGCCCTTCGACCAAGAGGCCGGGCGCGCCGTCGGCGGGGAGGACGCGATCGACGAGGACCGGGGCGAACCCGCCCGCGGACCCCTCCCGGAGGAGACCTCCCCGGACGGCGATCGGCCGGAAGCCGACGAGGGCGAACCACCGGCCGGCACCACGGAGGCCGGCGCCCTGCCCGACACCGCCCTCCACTCCGACGAGGGACCGGACGGCTGGTCGACGCTCGGCCAGGCCGGGACTCCGTCGGCTGCTCCCGACGTGACCGAGACCGCGTGGTCGACGCCCGATCAGGACGCCGCGACCCAGCCGGCCCCCGACGAGACCGGCGCCGCGTGGCCGACGCCCGACGTGACCGAGACCGCGTGGCCGACGCCCTCCGCGCCGCAGACCTCTGACCGGGACGCCTCCTCCGACGAGGCGGCCGTCGCGGGACCGGCGGTCCCGCCCGCGCCAGTTGGTGGGGCATCAGGAGCCGCCGGAGCGGGCACCGCAACCGGAGCCGCCCTCAGCGCCGCCGCCGTGTCCGTGCGCGACTCGGTGACGTCGTGGATCACGGCCCGGCGCGAGGACCTCCAGGAGCGCCGCGACCGCCGCGCGGCCGCCGACACCCGCGCCTCCGAGTCGCCGCGCTTCGACGCGGCAGGCGCGCCCGACGGCAGTCGCTACGGCGCGCCCGACAGCACTCCGACCGGCGCCACCGGCATCCCCGAGGGCGCCTGGGACGCCGAGGGCAACCCGACTTGGGACGACACCCCCCGCC
>JAFAAX010000044.1 GCA_023426345.1 Actinomycetes bacterium | reverse complement strand
CCCCGAATTTGGCGGGGGGGGGGGGGGGGGGCTCGGCGCCGGGGGGCGGACGCCCCCGTCCCGCTCGACGAGATGGCCGGCCGAATCGACATCCGGAGGAACAACTCGGCACCCTCGCCGGAGGTCGATCACTCCTCATCCATCTGGACTGCTGGACACCCGCACTCTAGACTCAATTCGAACAATACGAAAACCTGCAAGCAGTGGGGTCTGAAGCTGACCCGACAGGAGACCGCCATCATGGACGCCACCCAGAGCAAGACCTACCTCCCTGCACGGGACGTGGACGACGAGTTCGCCAGGATGTGCGCTGCCCTGGCCGACCAGCAGCTCCGGGACGGAGACATGCGACCCAGACTGGTTCTGGGAGATGGCGACTCGATCGAGCTTCCGGCCGAGGCTGTCGACATCCTCCAGCGGGTCGCCGCCGCGATGCGAAGTGGGCACGCGATCAGCGTCGTCCCTCGGGACACAGTGCTGTCGACCCAGGAGGCGGCGGACATGCTGGGGATCTCCCGACCAACCTTGGTCCGCCTCCTCGAGGAAGGCGAGATCCCCTTCACGAAGCCCCGCCGACATCGACGAATCCTCCTGGCCGATGTCGTCACCTACCAGGATCGCCAGCGCCACGTCGCCGACACGGCGCTTTCCGATATCGTGGCCGACGCCCAGAGGTTCACGGACTACGAGGATGATCCCGACCAGGTTCGAACCGCCCTGACGCGGGCCCGCCACGAGAAGGACGTGTAGCCGATGGCCTTCTCCGCCTTCTTGGACACCTGCGTGCTCGTCCCCAGTGTCCAACGTGACCTCCTCCTGGAGACTGCCTCAGCAGGCGCGTTCCGACCCTTGTGGAGCAGTCGAGTCGAGGAGGAGCTCAGACGCACACTCAAGACTCGCCACGAAGTCCGCAAGTGGGACCCTGAGGAGTCGCAGGCCTACATCACGCGATTGCTCCGCAATATGAACCGCGCGCTGCCCGACGCGCGAGTGGTGGGCTGGGAATGGCTCGAAGAGTCGATCCAGCGGCTTCCGGATCCAGACGATCGCCATGTCGTCGCGGCGGCACTCCAGGGGCAGGCATCGGTCATCGTCACAGCCAACCTCAAGGACTTTCCCGACTCGGCACTGCCCGGAAACCTCTTCGGGCAGCATCCCGACGAGTTCCTCCTCGATCTTCTGGATCTGTCCCCCACGGCGATGGAGCACGCACTCTCGCGAGTCTCCGAGCGCACCGGCGTCCACGGACCTCGGTGGTCCATCAGCGACTTGCTGGATCGACTCGAGCACGAGCATCTCTCCGCATTTGTCGCAGAAGCTCGTCGGCGTTTTCAGGATGTCGACCACTCGATGACTGACAGCCGGCCGAAATGATCCTCGCGATCGCATGGCGACAGAGTGCGAGTGTGAGGGTCCGTTCAGCGCTATGTCGGGGGCGCGGCATGCCGCGAAGGGGCTGTCACCAACACTGAGGCGTCGCCGCGTAGTGTTGTCCCGACAGCCGTGGACGCCCGATGTGGGACCGGCGCGGCCCACGCGGCCCGACACGGCCGTCGTGACCACGCGAGAAGGCGGAGCACCGTGCGACTGGGGGCGAACCAACCGAGGATCGGGACGTTCAACGAGCGCGTCGTCATCAACGCCCTGCGCCGCGGCAGCGCGCTCAGCCAGACCGAGCTGGCGGAGGTGACGGGCCTGGCGCTGCCGACGGTCGCCGGTATCGTCAAACAGCTCGCGGCCCGGGGCCTGATCCGCGTGGCGGGGACCCGGCCGGTCAGGCAGGGCCGGCCGCGGACGCTCCTCGCCCTGGAGTCGGAGGCGCGATTCGCCCTCGGCGTCCACCTCGACCCCACCCAGGTGTCGATCACGCTGCTGGACCTCGCCGGACGGGCGCGCTCCGCACGGATGGAGGTCGGCGCGCTCGCGGGTCGACCGGAGGATGTCGTCGACCGCATCGCCGGGATGTGCATCCAGGTCATCGCGGACGCCGGTGCGGATCGGACCCGTGTCGTCGGCGCGGGTCTGGCCAGTCCCGGCCCGATCGACCTGGTGGGTGGCCGCCTGGTGGACCCGCCCTGGCTGCCGGGGTGGGCGGGTTTCCCCGTGCGGGAGGCGTTGTCGGACGCGTTGGGGATGGGCGTCCTCTTCGAGAAGGACACGATCGCCGCGATCACGGGGGAGACCTGGCTGCGCATCGACGACGACACGGATCGGACGGTGATGTTCGTCTACCTGGGAATGGGGATCGGTCTCGGGTTCTCCGCAGGTGGGGAGGTGTTCCGAGGGTCGTCGGGGAACGCCGGTGAGATCGGCAACCTGTTCCGGGCTCCGTGGGCGGATGGCGCCTCCTGGGCGGACGGCGCACGAGGCGCCGCCGAGGTCGGCACCGTGAAGTTCGGCTCTCCCGTCGTCGCCGGAGCGGACGTGTCGCGGGTCGATCCGGCCTACATGGTTCGGCTGGCTCTGGACAGTGGCGTGCTGGGTCCCGAGTTCGGGCCGGTGGACACCTCGGGTGGGCCGCTGACGAACTTGGCCGCGTTGGACGCGGCGTTCGGCGCCCTGTGCGCCCGCGCGGAGGAGGGGGATCAGGCGGCCCAGGAGATCCTCCGTGGCGCCGGCGAGCGGGTCGGCGTCGCCCTCGCCCTGCTCAGCGACATCCTGGACGTCGATGAGGTCGTCTGCGGCGGGCCCTACTGGGAGCGCGTGCGCCCGTGGTACCTCGACCCGATCGCGCAGACGGTCGGGGCGCCGCGCGTCGGTGGCGTCCCGCACGGCGCCTCGGTGTCGAGCAGCATCATGGGGACCAGTGCCGGGGCGATCGGCGCCGCGGCGATGGTCCTCGACGAGCGCTACGTGCCGCGGGCTGCCATGCTCGCCGCCCGCGCATAGGGGCGCGGTCCGCCACGGCCCGGATGGGCGAGCCTCGGGCCCTCCGTTGGGCGAGCCTCGCGGTCTTGAGATCGGATTGTGACCCGCTCCACTTGCGCGTCGTTTCTTCGGCGAACATAATAAGTCGCGCGTCATGAGCACCCGGATGAGCACGCGACTCCGACGGCCACGACGCACCTGACGAGCAGGCGACGGACAAGGGAGCCAGACCGGTGTTCACCGATGACAGCGATGTGTGCGGGCGCGTCGACCACCTCACCCGCGACTGGATCCGCCCGGCCCTGGTCGCCGCCGCCTCCCCGGTCACGCTGACGAAGTGGGAGGTCCCCGACGAGCCGGTGCCCTTCACCGACGCCGTCGCGCAGGACTTCGTCCCCACCGCCCCCGGCGACCCCTGGTCCCACCCGTGGGGGACCACCTGGTTCCACCTCACGGGGACCGTCCCAGCCACGTGGGCGCCCTCGTCCCGCGCTGTCGAGGCCCCCATCGACGAGGGCGACGCCCCGGCCCTCTCCCATCCCTCCCCGGCGCCGAACCCCCTGCGCGCCGAGGTCGTCCTGGACCTCGGCTTCAGCCCCGCCCAGGTGGGCTTCCAGGCCGAAGGCACGGTCTACCGCCCCGACGGGACGGTCGTGACGGGCCTGGAGCCGATGTCCCACTACATCCCGCTGCCCGCGGACCTCGAGCCCGGAGACGCCTTCGAGTTCTACGTCGAGGCCGCCGCGAACCCCGAGGTCCTGGCCGTCGACTGGGTGACGCCCTCGAGGATGGGGGACAAGGCGACGGCCGGCACAGCCCCGATCTACACGCTGCGCACCGCGGAACTGCGCCGGATCGACACCGAGGTCGAGGCCCTCCTGGCCGATCTGGAGGTCCTGCGCGGATGGGTGGACGTCCTGCCCGAGGACTCCACCCGGCGGGCGTCGATCATCCAGGCGTTCCGCGCCGCACTGGACGCCCTGGACCCCGAGGACATCGCGGGATCCGCCCGGGCGACCCGCGACGCGCTGGCGCCGGTGCTGGCGGCCCCGGCGTCGCCCTCGTCGACGGTGGCCTACGCGGTGGGCCACGCCCACATCGACTCCGCGTGGCTGTGGCCGTTGCGCGAGACCCGGCGGAAGGTCGCCCGGACCTTCAGCAATGCCCTCCGGTTGATGGAGGAGGACCCGGACTTCGTGTTCGCCGCCTCCTCGGCCCAGCAGTACGAGTGGCTCCGCCAGGACCATCCGGACGTCTTCGCGGAGATCCAGCGCCGCGTCGCCGAGGGCCGGTGGGTCATCGTCGGCGGCGAGTGGGTCGAGTCCGACGCCTACATCACCGGCGGGGAGGCCTTCATCCGCCAGTTCACGGAGGGGCTGCGCTACTTCGAGGAGCACTTCGCCGTGCGGCCGCGCGCCGTGTGGCTGCCCGACAGCTTCGGGTACTCCGCGGCGCTGCCCGGGATCGCGCGCCATGCGGGGATGCCGTGGATGCTCACGCAGAAGCTCTCGTGGAACGAGACGAACGTCTTCCCGCACTCGACCTTCGACTGGGAGGGGATCGACGGGTCCACGCTGTTCACGCACTTCCCGCCCGTGGACTCCTACAACGCCGAGCTCACGGCGGTGGAGCTCCACCGCTCGGAGACGAACTTCAAGGACCGGGCGGCGGGGGTCTCCCGCCCGTCGCGCGACGGCCGGGACGGCGCCGGCGTCACCCTGGTCCCCTTCGGCTACGGCGACGGCGGCGGCGGCCCGACGCGCGAGATGCTCGGACGCGCCCACCGGCAGGCGGATCTGGAGGGCTCGCCGCGCGTGCGGTTGTCCAGCCCCGACGCCTTCTTCCGTAGCGCCGAGACGCTGGCCCGCCGAGGCGTCCCGGACGCCGGGTCCGGAGCGGAGGGCCAGGCGCCCGTCGCCGCCGCGGGCGTCCCCGTGTGGCTGGGCGAGCTCTACCTGGAGAACCACCGCGGCACCCTGACCAGCCAGCACCGCACGAAGCACGGCAACCGCCGCAACGAGCACCTGCTCCTGGAGGCCGAGCAGTGGGCCGCCGCCGCGTTCCTGCGCACCGGCGCCCCCTACCCCTACGAGGAGCTCCAGGACTGCTGGCGCACCGTCCTGCTCCTCCAGTTCCACGACATCCTCCCGGGATCGTCCATCGCGTGGGTCCACCGCGAGGCCGAGGCCATGCACGCCGATGTCACCGCCCGCCTGGAGGCGCTCGTCGCGGCGTCGTTGCGCGCCCTCGCGGGGGAGGGCTCGCGGACGCTGATCGCCAACCCGGGTCCCTTCCCCGTCCGCGGTGTGCCGGGCGGCGGCATCGGGATCCTGGACGAGGGCGGACCCGCGGGGCAGGTCCCGCCGTCCGGTGCGGTCACGATCGTGTCGGATGAGACGGCCGGGGACGACGGGCCTGACCCGGTGAGTGCGCCCGACGGCGGAGTGCTCCGGGATGCCCGCGGCGCGGGTCGGGCGCGTGGCGCGGAGGCGGCCGGCTGGACCCTGGACAACGGCCTGCTGCGCGTCCACGTTCGCGGCGACGGCCTCATCGACTCAGCCGTGGACCTCGGGCGCGACCGCGAGGTCGTTCCCGCCGGCCAGGTGCTGGGCGCGCTGCACGTCCATCGCGACATCCCCAACAACTGGGACGCCTGGAACATCGACGCCGACCACAAGCTGCACGACCACCTGCTCACCCAGGTCCAGCGGGTGACGGTGTCCCCCGCCGCGGACGGGAGCGCGCTGGTCCATGTGGAGCGGGCGGACGGGCATTCGACGTTCACGCAGGAGATCACGCTGCCGGCGGATGCCGCGCGGCTCGAGTTCCGCACGGATGCCGACTGGCGCGAGCGCCGGCGCGCCCTGCGGCTCGCGTTCCCGCTGGACCTGCGCACGGACCACGCGGAGTCGGAGATCCAGTTCGGGCACGTCACGCGCCCGATCCACGCGAACACGTCGTGGGACGCGGCCCGCTTCGAGACGGCGGCGCAGCGGTGGGTGCGCGTCGAGGAGGGATCGTTCGGCGTGGCCGTGGCGAACGACCAGACCTACGGGCATGGGATCTCACGGGAGCGCACGGCGGCCGGCCCGGACGGCGGAGGGGCACCGTACACGCTGATCAGCGAGGCGCTGCTGCGCTCGCCGATGGCGCCCGATCCCGACGCCGACCAGGGGCTGCACGAGGGGATGCGCACCACCCTGGTCATCGGCGCCTCAGTGGAGGACGCGATCCGCGAAGGCTACCGGATCAACGCGCCGGCGCGGGAGATCGAGGGCGCCGTGGCGGATGTGGACGCGGATCGGGCGACCGCAGGCCGGGGCGCGGGCGGTCCCGGGGCCGCGGACGTCGGCGCGGCGGGCCGCGGGATCGCGCCGCTGGTCGAGGTGGTCGGCGGCTCGGCCGTCATCGAGGCGGTCAAGCTGGCCGACGACCGCTCCGGCGACCTCGTCGTGCGGCTCTACGAGGCCCTGGGCGAGCGGACTCGGGCAGTCCTCCAGGTCGATCCCGCCCTGGTGGCGGGCGGCGCCGGGCTGGATGCGGCGTCCGCCGTGCTGACGGACGCCCTGGAGGAGCCGCTGCCGAGCGGCCCCGCGCCCCAGGACGCCCCGGCCCGGGAGGACGGGACCCGGAAGGCGGGGGCGCCCTCGTCGATGCCCTCGCTGACCACCGGACCGAACGGACGGATCGACGTGGCGCTCACGCCCTTCCAGATCTGCACGGTGCGCGTGAGAGGGGAGGCTGGCTGACTGGCACGGGCGACCGCGCCGGTTCCCGGCCTCAGCGGTCGGCCCGGCCCGGCGGATCGAGCCCGGCCGCGAGGAATGGACCTCCGGTCCTGGCAATGGTGGACATCACCAGCAATTCAAAGGAGAACTGACATGAGGAGAAGCGGCATCGCGGCACTTGTCGCCCTGACGGGGGCCTCACTGGCCCTGGCGGGGTGCTCGGGATCGGGAGGCGGCTCCGCGAGCGGGGCGTCGGGCGGCGGATCCGGCGACGCGAAGACGTTGACGATCGCCTACCAGAAGACCTCGTCGTTCCATCAGCTCGACGACGTCCTCCAGACCGTGAAGACGGACTTCGAGTCCGCCAACCCGGGGGTCACCGTCAACCTGCAGCCCATCGAGGCCGAGCAGGACCAGTACTTCACCAAGCTCGCCCTGATGAACGGGTCGAAGGACACCGCGCCCGACGTCATCTACGAGGACACCTTCCAGGTGATGTCGGACGCCGCCGCGGGATACCTCCTCCCGATCGACGACGAGCTGTCCAGCTGGTCCGACTGGTCGCAGTTCTCGGACGCCGCGAAGAAGGCGGGCCTGGGCGTCGACGGGAAGACCTACGGCGTCTCCA
Organism: Actinomycetes bacterium; assembly: GCA_023426345.1. Taxonomy (GTDB): domain Bacteria; phylum Actinomycetota; class Actinomycetes; order Actinomycetales; family Actinomycetaceae; genus Pauljensenia. The sequence goes on along the minus strand of JAFAAX010000044.1, from coordinate 32,247 downwards.
TGGGCACCGACACCCGCGGCATCTACTACAACAAGTCGATCTTCGAGCAGGCGGGCCTGCCCGACGACTGGCAGCCGTCGTCGTGGGACGACATCCTCTCCGCGGCGCGCACCATCAAGGAGAAGGTCCCGGACGTCTCCCCGCTGAGCATCATGTCGGGGAAGGCCGCGGGCGAGGCCACGACGATGCAGGGCTTCGAGATGCTCCTGTACGGCACGGACTCGACCCTCTACGACGGCGACACCCAGAAGTGGATCACGGGCTCGAAGGGCTTCACCGACGCCCTGAGCTTCTACAAGACGGTCACCGACGAGGGCCTGGGCCTGCCGCTCGACGTGGCTCTGGATGCCAACGTCCAGTCCCGCGTCTCCACCGACCTGATTCCGAACGGCAAGGTCGCGATGGCGATCGACGGATCGTGGCTGCCGGGCGGGTGGATCTCGGGCGACAACGCGTGGGCGGACTGGGACAAGACGCTCGGCTTCGCGAAGATGCCGACCCAGGACGGCGGCGGCGACAAGTACACGTCGATGTCGGGCGGATGGCTGCTGTCGGTCGGAGCGCAGGCGAAGGACCCGGAGCTCGCCATGAAGTTCATCGAGCTGGCCCTCAATAAGGACAACTCGCTGACCTACGACACGACGAACTCCCAGATCGCCGTGCGCGACGACGTGGCGAAGGATGACGCCTACCTCAGCTACAACGCCTCCTTCGAGTTCTTCTCCAGCCTGGTGCCGTACACGCACTTCCGTCCGGCCACTCCCGACTACTCGCAGATCTCGTCGAACATCCAGGCGGCGGTGGAGTCCGTGGTGACGGGCGACGCGACGCCGGAGCAGGCGGCGTCGACCTACGACGAGGGGCTGACGACCATCGTCGGCTCCGACGGGACAGAGGCGGAGAAGTAGATGTCCACCACGACGGTCGCCGCCCCGGCGGCCCCGTCGTCGAGTGGCGGGCGGCGTGCTGCCACACGGAAGCATGCCGCCCGCCGGTCGGCGGAGCTGGGGCCCCTCATCCCCGCTGTCCTGCTCATGCTCGTCTTCCTGCTCGGACCGATCCTGTACTCGCTGTACGGATCGCTGACGAACAGGGCGATGACGGGGTACAAGGCGGCGAACCCGCAGTTCGTGGGCCTCCAGAACTACCAGTCGCTGCTGGGCAGCGGCGCGTTCTGGAAGTCCGTGGTCCTCACGATCGTCTTCGTCGTCGCCTCCGCCGTCATCGGGCAGAACATCCTGGGAATGGCGTTGGCCCTGCTCATGCGGATGGTGCCCAAGGGCGTGGGCACGGTCGTCGGCGGCATCGTCGTCATCGCCTGGGTCCTGCCGGAGATCGTGGCGGCCTTCGCGCTCTACGCGTTCTTCTCCACGGAGGGCACGCTCAACCACATGCTCGCCTGGTTCGGTCTGACCGGACCCTCGTGGCTGCTCGCCTTCCCGATGCTGTCCGTCATCCTGGCGAACGTGTGGAGGGGCACCGCGTTCTCGATGATGATCTACGGGGCGGCCCTGGGCAACGTGCCCCCCGACATCAACGAGGCCGCCATGATCGACGGCGCCAGCGCGTGGCAGCGGCTCATCCATGTCACGCTGCCGGTCATCAAGGGGTCCATCTCGACGAACCTCATGCTCACCACGCTCCAGACCCTGGCGGTGTTCACGTTGATCTGGGTGATGACGGGAGGCGGTCCGGGCACGGCCACCTCGACCCTGCCGGTGCTGGCCTACCAGCAGGCCTTCAAGTACTCCCAGGTCGGCTACGGGACCGCCATCGCCACGGTGACGATTCTCTTGGGCGCCCTGTTCGCCTTCGTGTACATCAAGGTCCTCAAGCCGGAGGTGGACTGATGACGAGCATCGTTCCTGCCATGGTCGCACGTCCCGGGACGGTCGGCGGGCCCGGCGCGGCAGCGCCGGCGTCCTCGTCGATGACGGGGGCGACCACGGGCGGGCGCGGGCCCTCCCTGGCCCAACCCGGGCCGAAGCCCAGCCGGATCCTGGCCACGATCGCGCTGGTCCTGGTCGGGGTCGCCTTCATCATCCCCCTCGTGTGGATCGTGGTCTCCGCGTTCAGCGGGTCGGCGACCGTGTCGCTGTCGTTCCCCGAGTCGTGGACCCTGGACAACTTCAGCGCCGTGATGACCGTCGATCAGACGTGGCGGCCGCTGTGGAACTCGCTGGTCCTGTCCATGGGGGCCGCCGTGCTCACCGTGGTCTGCGGGGCGCTGGCGGCCTATCCGCTGTCGCGCTACCAGATGCGGTTCAAGCGGTCGTTCATGTACACGGTGCTGTTCGGGACGTGCCTGCCGATCACGGCGATGATGGTCCCCGTCTATGCGCTGTTCGTCTCGCTCAACCTGTTGGACTCCGCTCCCGGACTCATCGCGTTCATGTCGGCGACCTCGCTGCCGATGGCGATCTGGATGCTCAAGAACTTCATGGACGGCGTGCCCATCGAACTGGAGGAGGCGGCCTGGACCGACGGCGCGGGATCCATGAGGACCCTGTGGTCCATCGTCCTGCCCCTCATGCGGCCCGGTCTGCTGGTGGTGTTCATCTTCGTGTTCACCCAGGCGTGGGGGAACTTCTTCGTCCCGTTCGTCTTGACGTTCGACTCCGCGAAGCAGCCGGCCGCCGTCGCGATCTACAACTTCTTCGGCACCTATGGCGCCATCGCCTACGGGAAGCTGGCGGCTTTCGCGATCCTGTACTCCGTGCCGGTCCTCGTCTTGTACACGCTGTCCCAGAAGCTGTCGGGGTCCTCGTTCGCGCTGGCGGGAGCCGTCAAGGGCTGAGACCCTCTCCCCCTCCCCTCCCCCTCGTCGACTTCGGTGCTCTTCTTCCGCCACTTCGGTTCTGCCGGAATCATCGACGAGTGCGACGCCCCCCGCGGGATCTGCCATCCCGTGAGCGGGGTCGCCCTCGTCCATTGATGACGCAGTCGCCGAATGGGCCAGTCTGTGTAGTGGGGACCTGGGGGGGCTCCACGGTTCGGGTCGCCGAGGCGACGGCCTCGCGGGTGGCGGTGGCGTGGCGGGCCGCCCTTTCGGGCGGGCAGGGTATTGCTACACTGTGCGACATGGAGACGATCACGCATCGCGAGCTGCGCAATGACAGCGCAGAGGTCCTCCGGCGGGTGGCGCGCGGCGAGACCTTGCAGGTGACGAACAACGGCAGGCCTGCCGCCGTCGTGGGGCCCGTGGGCGGATCGATGCTTGACGAGCTGATCGCACGTGGACAGGCGCGTCCCGCTCAGAGTCCGGCGTCCGCGTGGAGCAGGATCCGCCGCCGTCTGGCGGACCGCGCCGCCCCCACCCGGCCGACCGCGGAGATGTTGACGGATGCGCGCGGCCGATGGTGACGACCGCGTACCTCGACACCTCTGCCGCCATGAAGCTGCTCGTCCCCGAAGCGGAGTCGGAGGCCCTGGTCGACGAACTCGAGCGCCCGGAGCGTGTTCTGGCGGCTTCGTGGCTCCTGCACACGGAGCTCCACTGCGCGGCGGGTCGCAATCCGGCGGACGTCGCCCTGGACGCGGTGGCCGATGTCCTCGGGGTCGTCACTCTTGTCGACATCACGCGGGGCGACCTGCTGGCCGCCGGAACCCACGCGCCGCTGCGGTCCAACGATGCGATCCATCTGGCGACGGCGCTGCGTCTCGGCGTCGATGAGTTCCTCACGTATGACCGTGAGCTGGCGACGGCCGCTCGCAACGCGGGTCTTCGGGTCGTTGCGCCCGGCGCCGCCCTCGTCAGCCGGAGTCGGGGAGATACGAGAGAGTGAGACCGGGTGCGGCCCGTGTCCTCCGCGGTCGCCGGGGCCCTGGCGGGGCCGTGGGCGGGCGGTGTCCGATGAGAGACACGAGTGAACCTGTATACACCTGTACACTCTTTGGTCTAGCGTAGAGGCATGGCAACGACACCGGCGTCGGCAGCGACCTCCGCGGAGAGGATCGCTGCGGACCTGGAGGATCGGATCCGCAGCGGCGAGCTCCAGGACGGGGAGCAACTCCCGGCCGAGAAGGATCTCGCACGCCAGTACGGGGTCTCCAGGACCACCCTGCGCCAGGCGTTGTCCAGGTTGAGACGGCAGTCGATGATCGTCAGTCGGGCGGGGCTGGGCAGCTTCATCGCGTTTCGCGGCGTGAGCGTCGAGAAGCCGGAGGGATGGACCGCGGCGACGGCCAAGGCCGGATCCCCGACCACGACCGAAGTGCTGCGCATCGATCGGGCGACGCCCCCGGCCTCTGTCGGTGGGATCGCCGAGGCACCCGGCCCGGCGGGAGCCCACCGGATCCGGCGCCGTCGGCTTGCGGGGGAGCGCGCCGTCTCCGTGGAGGAGACGTACCTGCCCGCCGGGGAGCTGATCGACCTCATCATGGAGCGCGGGCTGCTCGGGGGGTCGGTCTCCACGACGATGAGGGCGGCGGGACTGGTCCCGGCCAGCGGCGAGCAAGACGTCACGGCCCGACCCCTGTCCGCCGAGGACGCGGCCCTGCTCGGCGTGGACGAGGGCGCCGTTTTCCTGCACACCACCCGCGTCAACCGCGACGAGGCCGGACGGGTCGTCGAGATCGTCATCTCCTCCCTCGACCCGGACTGTTTCTCGCTCCACCTGACCTACGGAAAGTGAGGACCTGCGATGATCAGCGGGACGTCGATGCGTGACCGTGCGATCGGGTGCCTCCAGGGACTGGCCCTGGGGGATGCGCTGGGGATGCCGACCCAGAGCTTCAGCCCCGTCCAGATCTCCGAGCGGTACGGGCGCCTGGTCGGACTGGTCGACGCCACGGATGACCAGCCGATCGCGCCCGGGATGACGGCCGGGTCCGTCACCGACGACACCGAGCAAGCCCTCCTCATGGGACGCCTGCTCGTCGAGGGCGGCGGACATATCGATCCCCACGAATTGGCCGATGCCCTCATCGAGTGGGAGGACTCGATGAGGGCCCGTGGATCCCTGGACCTGCTGGGGCCCTCGACGCGCGCCGCCATCGAGCAGTTGCGCGAGGGCGCTCCGATCGGGTCCACGGGAGCCGCTGGGACGACGAACGGCGCCGCGATGCGGGTGGCGCCAGTGGGGATCGCGGTGCCGGCGGAGGATCCGGCGCGTCTGATGCGTGTCGTCGAGGAGTCGTGCCTGCTCTCCCACAACACGGTCCAGGGCATCCAGTCCGCGGGGCTCGTCGCTGTGGCGGTGAGCGCCGGAGTGGGCGGTGCGTCGCCCCGCGAGGCGATCAGCCACGCCCTCGACGCCGTGGAGACGGCTCCCGGTGCGGGTCACTGGAGCGCGCGCGCATCCGTCATCGCCCGGACGAGGGCGGCGCTCGCGGGAGCCTCGGGGCTCTCCGGCGAGGAGCTCGACGCGTACATCCGCACGACGGTTGGGACGTCGCTGGACTCGGTCGAGAGCGTGCCGGCCGCCCTCACCCTGGTCTGGCACAACGCGGACTTGCCGTTCGAAGCGTTGCTGGCCGCCGCACGCATGGGAGGCGACACGGACACGATGGGCGCCATCGCCGGCGCGATCCTGGGCGCCTGCCGCGGTCGGGCAGGGTTCCCCGAGGACCAGGTCGCCACCGTCGAACACACCTCGCACCTGCACATCGAGGACCTGGCCGAGCGCTTGTTGGCGCTGAGAGCCGGACACCGAGAACCGACTGCTGGCGACTGACGACTGACGACTGGCCGCGAACGACTGACCACCAGACACACACCCGCACCATCGAAGGAGATTGCGATCATGGACAGCACCAGCAGTCACATCCAGTCACCGGGGGAGTTGGCGGACGCGCACGGCGCCCGCCTGGGAAAGGTGGAGCAACGCGGCATCGCCCCGGTGCCCGAAGACCAGAGGAACGATCGTTCCGGACAACTGTTCTGGGTCTGGTTCGCTGCGAACATCTCCATCCTGGGCGTCCCTTTGGGAGCCACGCTGATCGCCCTGGGCCTCAATGTCTGGCAGGCGGTGGTCGCCGCCGCTGTCGGCTCGTTCGGGTCCTTCGCGATCGTCGGGCTGGTCTCGATCGCAGGGCGGCGCGGGGGCGCCCCCACGCTCACCTTGTCGAGGGCGGCCTTCGGCGTCCTGGGCAACATGGGCCCGACGCTGATGTCCCTGATCTCCCGACTCGGGTGGGAGACCGTCAACACTCTGACCGGGGCTTTTGCGCTCCTGTCCCTGTGCGCCATCATCTTCGGCACCCCGCCGGTGGCCGGCGACATCCCCTGGCTGGCTGTCGTCTGCGTCGCGGTGTTCGTGGCGGCGACCGTCGTGGTCTCAGTCGCCGGTCACGACCTCATCCTCACCGTCCAGAAGTGGGCGACCTGGATCTTCGGCGGGCTCACGCTTCTGGTCGGCATCTACCTGGTGACGACCGTGGACTGGAGCTCTTTCATCGGTCAGCCGGCGGCCCCCGTCAGCGCGGTGCTCATCGGGATCGGGACGATCGCGGCCGGAACCGGCATCGGTTGGTCCAACTCGGGTGCCGACATGGCGCGCTACCAGCACCGGTCGGTCTCCGCGGGCAAGCTGGTCGCCACGGCCGCCTGCGGCGCCGGCATCCCCCTGGTCCTGGTGATCGGCCTGGGTAGCATCCTGGCCGCGGGCGACAGCTCGATCAGCCAGGCGGCCGATCCCGTGGCCGCCGTGCGCACGGCCCTGCCCGCATGGGTGTCCGTTCCCTACCTGATCGCGGCCTTCGCCGGCCTGCTCCTGTCGAACCACCTGAGCGTCTACTCCGCCGGTCTGACGACCATCACGCTGGGCGTCCGTATTCCCCGCGTGTATGCGGTCATCGTGGACGTCGTGGTGACCACGGCCGGCGCCCTGTACTTCATGCTCGGGTCGTCGGGCTTCTACGGTCCGTTCGTCACGTTCATCTCGCTGATGGCCATCCCGATCACGGCCTGGGCGGGCATCTTCCTGGTCGACCTGCTCCGGCGTCCCCGCTACGACGGGGACTCCCTGCTCGAGCTCAACTCGTCCTCGCGGTACTGGTACACGGGCGGCATCAACTGGGTGGCCTTCGGCAGCTGGATCGTGGCACTGGCGATCGGGTTCTGCTTCGACACGGCGCGGGTCTCCGAGGACGTCACCTGGTTCTCCGGACCGTTCGCCCACACCGCCATCGGGGAGAACGGCCTCGCCTGGGTCGTCTCGCTCCTGCTCGGCGGCGCGCTGTACGCCTTCTTCGGCTGGGTGGCCAAGGGCTCTGCCGGAGCTGTGCGGGCCCGGGCGGCCGTGATCGACCCGGAGGCCTCCGATGAGTGAAGGCGTCGCAGGCGCGCCCCGTGTCATCCACACGGGCCAAGTGGTCATTGACGTCACGATGAGGATCGAGGCGCTGCCGGCGGCCGGCGCCGAGGTCTTCGCCGAGGACTTCGGCCTCCGCGTCGGGGGCGGGTTCAACGTCCTTCACGCCATCCGTCAGGCGGGCGTCCGCGCGGAGTACTGGGGCGCGATCGGCGATGGGCTGCTCGGTCAGGCGGCACGCGACGCGCTCGAGCGGGACGGCATCAGCCTGAGGGGTCCGTCAATCCCCTGCATGGACACCGGGATCTGCGTGGCGGTCACGGACAAGGACGCCGAGCGGACGTTCCTGTCCACCCGGGGCGCCGAGACCCATGTCCCGATGTCCGCCTATGACGATCTCGAACTCGTCGAGAGCGACGTCCTCTACCTGACCGGGTACTCTCTCACCCACACTGACAACCGGGCGGCGTTGGAGCAGCTGGCCGAGCATCTGTCAGACCACGGGTACCGTGCCGGCTCCGCGCGACCGCGGTTCACTGTGGTGGACACATCGCCCATGATCGGGGCGATTCCCACAGGGACGCTGGAGACGATCAACCTCCTCCACCCGATCTGGTCGGCCAACGAACGCGAGACGCGTCTGCTGGCGGGGAGTCTCGGCCTGGACTCCGCGGTAGGGATTCCGGAGGTGTGCGCGGCGCTCGCCCGACACCTTCACTCGACCGTCATCAGCCGGGTCGGCCCGGACGGCGCCTGGTGGTCCGATGGCGGGGCGGCGTGCCTGGTCCCCTCGATCCCGGTCGTTCCCGTGGACACCAATGGAGCCGGGGACGCCCACAGTGGAGTCCTGTGCGCCCTCCTGGCTGAGGGCGAGAGCCTGCCGACGGCGCTCCACCTGGCGAATGTCGCCGGAGCACTGTCCACGACCCGCCAGGGACCTGCGACCTGTCCGACCAGGGTGGAGATCGTCGCGGCCGGGAGGGCGTGAGGTCCGGCATCTGCGGCGTCGCGCGTCGGGGTCCGTGGGTATCGTGCCGGGCCGGGCTGTTCATTGAGAACGTGCGGCACGACGTTCATTGACGATCATTGAGAAGTGATCTCTTCTCAATGAGACCACTGATTCTCAATGAGCGATGGACGAGGTCCCCGGTGAACTGGACGGCGCACCAGGTGCAGGACCTCCTTCGTGAGCTTCGCGAGTGTGGCGGTGAGGCACGGCGGCACGTGGACGAACCAGGTTGGTGCGCCAGGAGTTCGCTCCGATGGACAGCACGCAGGCGAGGACCCTTCTGGCGGATCTGGTCGACAGGGGATTGGCGGCGAGGACCTCGTCGGGAAGCGTGGCAAGATCGCTGCCGCCACGTCCCTCACGGACGCCCAGGTCCGCTATGCGCTCGCCGGGCTCCGGGACGCGGGGCTGGTGCAGCTGGTCGGGGGCAGGGGACACGCACGAGTTCGTACATCGTGGTGGCCAGGTGAAGGTCTGCACCGCCGGGCCACCCTCGATCGACGAGGGCGACGCCCCCAGCGGGACTTGCCATCCCGTGGGCGGGGTCGCCCTCGTCGTGCGCCTGCCCCGCAGATCCCGGCGCTCCGCTCTTGTCGCCGCCTCGGCCATGTCGTACATTTGTCCGGACAGGAGGAGGGGATATGGCGACGGCCACGGCACGACTCGAGGTCCGGATGAGTCCGGATGACCGCGAGCTGATCGAGCAGGCAGCTGAGCTGGAGGGGGAACCGGTGTCGGCCTTCACGCGCGACGCCGTGCGGGCGCGAGCCGAACGCGTGATCAGGGACCACCAGGCGTCAACGGTCCTGCCCGCGGAGTTCTTCGACGACCTCATGGAGGCCCTCGACAGTCCGGCGCGTGCGAACGCGGCCTTGGCGGAGGCAGCCTCACGGCATCGTCGGCAGATCCGGCATGAGTGAGAGGACCGAATTCCGGTCCCTGCGGCTGGATCCAGCCGTCCATGACCTGGGGTCCTTCGTGAGCGGCGAGTCGGAACTCGACGACTGGCTGAGCGCACACGCGGTCCCAGCGGACCGGAGAGGAACGGCGCGGACCTGGGTGTGGGTCGACTATGAGGGCTCGGTCGTGGCCTATTACTCGTTGGTCCCCCACAAGGTGGCCCGCGAGCGCGTCCCCGGCCGCATCGGCCGTGGAGGTCCCGTCGAGATCCCTGCTGTGCTGATCGCGAAGCTGGCTTTGTCGTCGTCGCTCCAGGGCCGGGGGCTGGGAAAGGTCCTGGTGGTCGATGCTCTGGATCGCGTCCTTGCCGCCACTGCGGTCGTGGCGGCAAGGGTGGTCGTCGTCGACGCGTTGTCGGACGAGGTCGCCGGCTTCTACGAGCACCTGGGGTTCTCGAGGATTCCTGGGAGCCGCCTGTTGGTCCAGAAGGTCTCGGACATCGCCGCAGCTCTGCGGGACGGCGATGCGAGCCAATCCGCGTCTACGGAACGCTGACGCCGGACCCTGCCCTCGTCGACGAACTCGAGCGTGTCGGGACGGACAGCTCCATGGCCGCCGCCGCGGTCGGTGCCTCCGTACTCGACATCCTCGAAGGCTGAGCGTCCGCCGTGCGCCGTGCCTCGATGCCTACTTCGTGTCGAGGGGCGCGGTGTTCGGATCCTGTCGGGCGGCAGAGTCGACGGGTCGCGGGACGTAATCCCCGAACCGCGCGTCGTACATGTCCTGGAAGTGCCGGAACGTGTCGCGGAGGAACCCCGGCTCTGTCTCATAGCGGTCCAGACCGCGGTAATAGAAGCTCTTCTCCGAGTCCAGGACGATGAACGGCATGATGTCGTTGTCCAGACACTGCTCGAACATGAGGATTCGGCCGATGCGCCCGTTCCCATCCTGGAACGGATGGATCCGTTCGAAGCGGTAGTGGAAGTCGCAGATGTCCTCGAAGGACATGCGTTCGGGCGTGCCGGCGAGCAGGGACGCGATGGCGGCTTCCACCTCGGCCGGCGGTGTGGTGGGCGTGTCGCGCGCGCCGACGACGTTGGGGACACGCTTCCAGTCCCCGACGGCGAACCACTCCTTGTCGGCATCCTCCGTCCCGGACTTCAGCGTGGAGTGGTAGGCCTTCATGATCTGGGTAGTGATGGGGGTGCCCACGTGATCGAGCATCTGATCGAAGAGACGGAAGGTGTTCGCGGTCTCGACGACATCGTCGAGCAGGGCGTCGCCAGTGACAGTGCGGGTCTGGTACAAGTAGCGGGTCTGGTCCTCGGTGAGCCGACTCCCCTCGATGCGGTTCGAGTTGTAGGCGAACTCCACCTGATTCAAGTAGTAGAGGCCACCGGGCAGGTGCATGGCGCGTTGCTCGCGCAGCGCGGCCGCGAACCTGCCGGCGGCGATCGAGAACTCCTCTGACACGTTCCCTCCCGTCGTCGCAGCTTGCCACCCCCTATTGTGAGGCACGGGCGGTGTTCGCGCGTTCGTGTCATCCCTCGGGCGCTTGGACTTTCTCCAGGGCGTCCGCGACGTCGTTGCCGAGGATCCGCTCATCGTCGTAGCGGCGGATGACGGAGGCCAGCACGATGGCGCCGGCGTCGATGACGGCGAGGCAGGTGAAGCGAGGCGCCGGGTCGGCTGGCGTTGCCAGCACAGGACGTTCCGTATACATTAGTCCCGTGAGCGAGCACCTCATGCGCGGAAAGCCTGTGAGTGATGAGCAGGTCCAGGCCTGGGCCGACGAGGCAGAAGCGGGCTATGACCTGGACAAACTGCCTCCTCCCAGAATTGGAAGACCGTGGGTCGGCAGCGGCCCTGGGGTCGTGGTCCCGGTCCGGCTCGATCAGGACACCATCAACGCGCTCAACGAACGTGCGGAAGCCGAAGGACTGACCACACGATCCGACGCGATCCGAGCGGCGGTGCGTGAATGGGTTCGGCGTGCGTGATCTGTCCCCATCGGCACGCACGCACTATCGCCGGGACAACCTCAGCGACGAGATCGTTCAATACGCGGCGGAACACGTCCTCATCTCGCGTCCCCTCGACGAAGAAGACGACCCGAGACGCTGGCTGACCGTTTCCGTCGACCCATCCGGAAGGCTCCTCGAGCTGGTGGTTCTCGTGTTCGACGACGGACATGAGACCGTTATCCACGCCATGAAGGCGCGCACGCAGTACCTCACCGAACTCGGTTGGTTCTGACACCGCGCTCACTCCGGTGTGTCCGATGCGGCATTACTCGTCGACACGATGCTCCTCGTTCGCCAGCTCGCACAGTGTGGTGCTGGGGGCCGCGTAGGCGCCCAGCGCGGCGTCGGCGCCCTCGGGGAGTCGCACCTGGCGGTGCGGGGACCGCCCGGTGCCCGTGGCGTGGTTGTGGCCGAGCTTGGGGCGGCCGGCGAAGAGCGCGTCGAGTTCGCCTTCGCTGACGCGAGAGCCATCGCGTACTCGTCCGGCGGCGCGCACGGCAAGGTCGCCTCGTGCTGCCTTCTCTCATTCCTCAACGAGCAGCCAGGACCAGACGTCGGCCAGTTCCATGGCAGAGAAGATCCTTCGTTCTCCCGTCCGCCCGGTCGCCACACCGACCTCCAGGTAGCGTCGAGCCTGACTGTGGGGCAGGCCTGCGAACATGAAAGTCGAGCGATCGCGCGGGTCCCCCTCCATCTTCGGGCGCTTGTGACGGATGTGTGGGTGGCGCGGTGTGGGGAGTCGTTTCGCACGTGAGGAGTCGCAATAACGTCTCCCCACGTGCGAACCCGCTCCCCACGTGCGAAACGACTCCCCACACAAGGACCAGGCCGGGACTCAACCTCGGCTCTCGCGGGCGACGGCGGCCACGCGCAGGTATGCACGCACCACGTTCGTGGGAACCCCACCCACACATGCGTCACCAGAGCCCAAGTTGGTATGACCATGCAGGTGGGTCAAGCGACGCCTCTGACTGCCCCAAGGGGCGAGGCGCGAGCCGCGAGCAGGTTGCTCAATACGCCGACATCCCGGGCAGAATCTGGTGTTGACCAGCGATGCCGAGCGTCGGCTTTCGAGTGCCTGCGGAGTCGGAGCCATCTGACAGGAATAGCGACCGAGCGAGCAACTACGATGAGGGCTCAATCGGTGAACCCCATCGGAGGGCAGGTCCGTGGTCGAGCAGAGACAGCTACCGACGATGATTGATGTCGCCAAGCATGCGGGAGTCTCACTGAAGACCGTCTCGCGGGTGGTCAATGGTGAGCTTGGCGCCGGTCCGGAGACACGTGAGCGCGTGAAGCGGTCCATCCGGGAGCTTGGTTATCGCCGCAATGGTGCGGCGGCGGAGCTGAGGTCCGGAAGATCCGGGTTGGTCGGCCTGGTCATCGGGGATGTCTCGGAGCCGTTTCAGTCGACGTTGACGCGATCGATCGAGGACCAGGTCGCGGAACAAGGGATGCTCTTGGTGACCGTCTCGACGGAGGCAAGTCGGCGCAGGACTCAGGACGCCTTGCGTCATCTGATGGTCCGACGGTCTGATGGACTGATCATCTTCCCGTCTCCTGAGTCCTCGGATGAATACAGACAGGTTCTCGAGACGGACGCCAAGACCGTGTTCGTCGACCGTCCGGCTGGGGACTTTCCGCATGACCTTGCCCGGTCGGACCATCGCGGTGGGGCGCGGCTGGGGGCCCGGCGGCTCATCAAGAGGGGTCATCGACGCATCGCCTATCTCGGAGACCCGCAGGATCTCTTCACCGGCACGGAGCGAAGACAGGGCTACGTCGATGCGCTCGAGGACGCGGGCATCCCCTACGACCCGCGTCTGGTGCATCTTCAGGATCCCGAGCTCCCGGGCGCGGGGGAGGCGTTCCTCGCGATGCTGCGACTGCCGGACCCTCCGACGGCCGTCCTGACGGGCAACTCCCTGACGACGATCGCTCTGCTGAGATGCGAAGGCTTCGACTCAAAGCTCACAGCGCATGTGGCATTCGACGACATCCTTCTGGCGGACGTGCTCCGTTCCCCGCTGACGGTTGTCGCCCAGGACATCGCGGGAGTGGGACGCGAGGCGGCAGCATTGCTCCGCAGGCGCTTGGACGGGGACGAGAGCCCCGCCGAGACCATCGTGCTCCCGCTGGAACTCCGTGTGCGCAAGTCTGACTGGACGCTTGAGGTGATCAACAGGCGCAGGAGCCGCCTCGCAGGCTGAGTCGCGGGCGCTCGCCGGTGTCGCTCGATGGCGGACGGTGACGCAGAATCCCGACACGCCGACCGACCAGCGGCGATGTAGAAGAGTCTGAGAAAGTGGTTGACGGCATGGACTCAACGCGCCTACCCTTGCCGCGTACGACAACGTTGTCTCTAGGAGGAACGATGAAGCGACAGGCAATACCTTTCACAGGAGCACTTCTGGCAACGGCGGCTCTCGCCCTGGCGGCTTGTGGCGGAGGAGGGGGCTCCTCGTCCGGCGGCGCTTCGGGTGGGAGCGGCGGCCAGGTGGAGTTGCGGTGGGCGATGTCCGCCGACTCGCAGGCGGAGGTGGACGTCTGGCAGAAGCTGGCGGACGACGTGACCGCCAAGTATCCGAACATCACCGTCAAGCTTGAGACCACGGCTTACAAGGACTACTACAACAAGCTGACGACACAGGCCGCCGGGAACGATCTCCCTTGCATCGCCGGCCTGCAGGAACAACGGGTGGCCGATGTCGGTTCGCTGTACATGCCGCTCAACGACAAGCTCGATGGTCTCGTCAACATCGACGACTACGACAGCTCGATCGTCGATGGCTTGACGGACGGGGGGAACCTCCTGGCGGTCCCCTATGATCTCGGTCCCTACGTCATCTTCTACAACGTCGACATGTTCAAGGCAGCGGGAATCGAGGAGCCCCAGCCGGGCTGGACATATGACGAGTTCCTTGCGGCGGCGAAGGCCCTGACGAAGGACGGGAAGTACGGTTTCGCCATCGATGGGACACCGGACATGTGGCTCCCCTTCGTCCTCTCGATCGGCGGGACGTACCTGGATGCGGACGGCAGTCCCGACCTCACCAATCCGAAGGTCGTCGAGGGCTTCACGACCGTTGTCGATCTCGCAACCAAGGAGAAGGTGGCCCCGGCGCTTCCGGCGACCGGCGCCTCCAATTGGCCCTCTGACCAGTGGCGCAATGGCAACGTCGCGATGGTGATCGACGGGCCGTGGCAGCTCATCAACGCTCGCAACACCGTCGACTTCGAAGTCGGGCTGACGACCACGCCCGCCATCGACGGGAAGTCGGTGACGACGATGTCAGGGACGGGCTTTGGCATCACGCAATCGTGCAGCAATCCGACTGAGGCGGCGCAGGCGATCTCCGTCATCATCGGCAAGGACTCCCAGGAGTACATCGCGAAGGAGGGCCGGGGGTTTCCGGCGTACAAGGCCGCGCAGCAGTACTGGTACGAGGTTGCCGACGTCCCGACGGCCAAAGCGGCGATCGACAAGGCTCTGGAGACGGTCGACCCGTTCCGGACGGCGCCGGGTTGGAATCGCGTCAACTCGTTGATGCAACAGTACGCGGTGCAGGCCTTCAACGGGCAGGCGACTCCGGAGGAGGTCCTCCAGCAGGTCCAGGACGGATACAAGTGATGACTGTCTGACTTCCCCCTCTGTGGGCCGCACGTCCGTCCGGGTGGGCGGTCCACAGGAAGGGGATCTCGGAGAAGAGAGCAGAAATGTCTGAATCTCTGGCTGCGGTTGAGCCGAGGAGGACGAGCGGCAGAGCGCGAAGGGACCGCCGGAGCGCGCTCGGCTTCCTCACACCGAACTTGATCGGGTTCCTCGCATTCACCCTGGTGCCTTTCGCGGGCTCGCTGGTGCTGAGTTTCTTCAATTGGCCGCTCATCGGGTCGGCCACCTTCAGCGGGCTCGATAACTGGAAGAAGATGCTCGTCGAGGATGACCAATTCTGGCCGATCGTCGGGAACACGATCTATTTTGCCGTCGTCTACGTGACTCTCAACGTTATCCTCTCGTTGATCGTGGCGCTGTGGGTGTCGAGCAATGTTCACTTCAAGGGTCTCTTCAGGGTCATCTTCTTCATCCCGACGGTGGCGCCGATGGTGGCCAATGCGGTGGTCTGGCGGCTCCTGCTGGCACCGGACCAGGGGTTGATATCCAGCATCTTCACGGGAATCACCGGTCAGGCGTCACCGAACTGGCTCGGAGACAGCAGGTTCGCGATGCCCGCGGTGATCATCATGTCCGTGTGGCAGGGCTTCGGCTATAACATGATGATCTTCGTCGCCGGAATTGCCGGAATTCCCGGAGATCTTTACGAAGCCGCGAAGATCGATGGGGCGGGATGGCTCCAGAGCACTTTCAAGATCACCCTCCCATTGTTGACGCCGAGCATCTTCTTCGCCGTCATCATGACGATCATCTCGTCACTTCAGACGTTCGCCCAACCGTTCATCCTGACAGGCGGAGGTCCGGGGAACAAGACGACGACGTTGGTGTATTACCTCTACCAGCGTGGATTCCAAGTTTATGAGATGGGATATGCGTCCTCGATCGCTTGGGCCCTCTTCATGATGATCGCCGTCGTGACGTTCGTCCAGTATGTCGGCCAGAACAGGTGGGTGCATTACCAATGACGAATCCAACGAGAGCTGCCGACACAGTGAGCCGGCGGCGGACGAGGGAAGGGAAGGACAAGGTCCAGAGCTGGGTGTCAACCGCGGTCCTCGGGATCTTCGCCCTGGTTTTCCTCGTCCCGTTGATCTGGATGGTCGCGACGGCCCTCAAGCCGTCGAGCGAGGTCTTCAGCACGCCGCCGGCGCTCATCGGGTCATCGGTGCAGTTCCAGAACTTCATCGACGCCTGGAATTACCTTCCATTTGGGAGGTTCATGCTGAACAGTCTCCTGGTCGCAGGAGCGGGAACGATCCTGAATGTGATCACCTCGGCTCTCGCCGCATATGCGTTCTCGAGAGTCCAGTGGCGAGGCCGGTCGGGAGTGTTCTTCATCTATCTCATGACACTCATGGTGCCCCAGGAAGTGCTTGCGGTCCCCATGTTCATTATGATGCAGAAGTTCGGTTGGGCGAATTCCTACGTCGCGCTGATTCTCCCGTGGGCGTTCAGTGCATTCGGGACGTTCCTTCTGAGGCAGTTCATGCTGTCGTTGCCGGACTCGCTGGAGGAGGCAGCGATGATCGACGGGGCGAGTCGGCTCAGGATATTCGTCCAGATCATCGTCCCTTTGACCAAACCCGCCCTGCTGACGCTGGGAGTCTTCACGTTCATCGGGTATTGGAACAGTTTCCTCTGGCCGCTCCTGATTATATCGGACGTCAAGATGGCGACGGTTCCGCTCGGACTCAACATGTTCCTCGGCCAGACGGGGAACCAGTGGAACCTCCTGATGGCGGCCGCGACGATCTCGATTGTTCCCGCGGCGGTCATGGTGGCGCTGCTCCAGAAGTACCTGGTGCAAGGTATTGCAATGTCAGGAATGGGTGGGCGCTAGGAGCGCCCATGGACAGCGAGGATTTCGGAATGAGGATTTTCTACCAGCATCCGCAGACGGCCTTCGGCGACTGCATGCCGTTCTGGTGGAAGGGGACATACTTCGTCTTCCACCAGAGGGACATCGATCTCGAGCATCCGCTGACCGTGCCGTTCGGCTGGTCGTTGGCCACGACGACGGACTTCGTGAAGTACCAGGACCGTGGGGAGGTGATTCCCCAGGGAGACGACGACGATCAGGACCAGTTCATCTACGCGGGCTCGGTTCACGTGTCCCCCGAGGGATCTCCGACCGCGTTGTTCACCGGGTACAACGACCACTTCTCCTCGCAGGGGAGACCCTCGCAGGTCTTGATGCGGGCCCAGAGCGCCGACGGCGTCCACTGGGAGAAGGAGGGGACCTTTGAGCTCCCTCCACAGCCGGGGTATGACCCGGACGACTGGAGAGATCCGGTGGTCGTCCGAGACCCGGACAATGACCGGTGGATCCTGGTCGTCGGGGCGCGGCTGGAAGGACCCAAGGTCCAGCGCACGGGGCGAGTGGTGTGGTACAGCTCTGTCGATGCGGAGAAATGGACCTTCGAGGGCGATCTGCATGCGCCGGGCAGGTACACGATGGAGGAGATGCCGGATCTCTTCCAGATGGGCGATCAGTGGTACCTGTTATGGACGGAATACTCAGATCGCTCGAAGACGGTCTATGCCAGCGGTCCCTGCGCAGTCGGCCCTTGGACGGCGCCCTCTGATGACGCGTTCGACGGTCGGGCCTACTACGCCGCCCGCACGACGTCGGATGGCGACCGACGCTTCCTGTTCGGATGGGTGGCGAACAAGGCCGCGGCTCGGGACGTGAACCCCTTCGTGTGGGCGGGCACGCTGGTCGTCCACGAGATCGTCCAACGGGCCGATGGGACCCTGGGCGTCATCATGCCGCGGGAACTCGCCTCGGCGGTGATGGAGAACGGTCGAGCACTCGATCCAGTGGTGTTGACGAACGAGGCCGGTCGTTCCGTCCGCACGTTGGGCGCTTTGCAGGAGACGTCCTATGGCGTCGAGGCCACGGTGCGGGTGGCGCCTGGAACGCGGTCGTTCTCCATCCTCTTCGGAGGGGATCCTGAGCTCGACGACTGGTATGCGTACACCGTGGATTTCGCAGAGCGCCGTGTCGTCTTCGACCGCTCCCCGAATTTCCCGTGGAATCGCTACGACAACAAGGGCCTGGAACGCCCCCTCCCCGATAGTGCCGCCGAGCAGGACATCCGCGTCAGGCTCGTCGTGGACGAGACGGTCGCGGTGCTCTACCTCAACGACATCGCTCTGAGCACCCGTGTCTACGAGCCGTGCGGGACGTCTGTCGGAATCGACGTGGTCGGCGGTGGCATCGAGGTGAAGGACATCGTGGTCGGCGAGGTTCCGGCACCGCTGTCACGCGAGTACTGATCCGCATCCCGATTCATCGACGAGGGCGACGCTCCCCGCGGGACCTGCCCTGCCGCGAGCGGGGCCGCCCTCGTCGACGTGGACCAGGATGAGGGTGGGCGTCGCCGTCGACAGAGAGAGGACATCACATGGAGCTCAACGAACTGAGAGCGGTCCCGGGCGTGGTCTCCCGGTCGATCAACGCGGAGAACCCGACCGGCCGGAAGGGAGCTGCGGCCTCGGCGGCCTCGCCGCTGGGGCCGGGGAGGAAGGGCCGGCCCGCGATACCGATCCGGCCCGGTGAGACCCTCACGCTGGCGGACATCGACGGTCCCGGCGTCATCCGCCACCTGTGGATGACCGTGCCGGACCGGACCGAGGGCGGTCCGTTCGTCCTGCGCGACCTCGTGCTGCGCATGTACTGGGACGGCGAGGACGGCCCCTCGGTGGAGGTCCCCCTGGGGGACTTCTTCCTCAACGGATTCGGGGAGAGGGCTCTCGTCACGTCGGAGCCGATCGTCGTGGCTCCCACGGCCGGGATGAACTGCTATCTGCCGATGCCCTTCCGGTCGCACGCCCGCATCACGGTGACCAGCGAGCACCCGGTGGAGGTCGGCGCCGTGTTCTTCCAGGTCGACTACACCCTCGGCGACGACATCGCGGAGGGGACCCCCACCCTCCACGCCCAGTGGAGACGGTCCGACGCCACGACCCGCCCGGGGGAGGACCACGTCATCCTGGACGGCGTGCGGGGAAGCGGGCGCTACCTGGGGACGTACATCGGGGTGGCGGCGCTGTCGCGGTTCTGGTGGGGAGAGGGAGAGGTGAAGTTCTACCTCGACGGCGACGAGGATCTGCCGACGCTGACCTCCACCGGCCTGGAGGACTACGCCGGGGGCGCGTGGGCGTTCCAGGATCACCTGGGCGCCGATCCCGAACCGCACCCGCTCCCGTTCTCCGCGCCCTACTGCGGCTACCCGCTGTTCCTCACGCGGGACACGACCGGGATGGGCGACTTCCAGCAGACGGTCGCCCCCATGCACGCGATGTACCGGTGGCACATCCCCGATCCAGTCTGGTTCGACGCGGATCTGAGGGTCACGGTCCAGCAGATCGGGGTGTCCCGGTTCGGGTTGTTCGAGCGCGTGGACGATGTCTTCTCGGTCGCCTACTGGTACCAGACCGAACCTCATCGGGCGTTCCCCGCCCTTCCGTCAGCCGTGGCGCGGACCCCGCGCTGATCCGCGTTCCGGGGCGGGCCGGTCCGGCGGAACCGCGTCCTTCCCGCCCATCATTGACGAGGGCGACGCCCCTTGCGGGACCTGCCGTTCCGTGAGCGGGGCCGCCCTCGTCGTGCGCAGCTGTGAAGACCGTCCCGCCGGCGCGGAAGCGTGAGAGCGTGCGAGCCGATCGGCTCAGTCGAGTGGTGTGTCGGCGGCGAACCGAATGTGGGCGCCGACGGCCGTGGCGACCCTGCTGATCGTGGCGAAGGAGGGGGAGGCTTCTGCCCGGAGGGCCTTGTAGAGGGACTCGCGACTGAGTCCGCTGGACCGGGCGATCTGGGTCATCCCCTGCGCCTTGGCGATGTCTCCCAGGGCGGCCTGGACCAGGGTGGGATCTCCGTCTTCCATGACGGCGTTGAGATAGGCGGCGATCTGTTCGGGGCTCTCGAGGTACTCGCTGGCGTCCCATTCAGAGGTTGTGGTGGTCATCGTTCGTTCTCCATTCCTCGGCCAAAGTGCGGGCCAATCTGATGTCGCGATCCTGGGACGACTTGTCGCCGCCGGTCAATAGGATCATCAATCGATGGCCCCGAAGTACGGCATAGATCCGGTAGCCGGGACCGATGTGGAATCGGAGTTCGACGACTCCTCCCCCAACGGACTTGACGTCTCCAAACAAGGATTCGTGAAGCTGGATCTTCCGCAGGCGCGCCAGAATCTGGCCCCTGGCGCGAGCGTCCTTGAGACGCAGGAACCAGAGTTCGAACTCTGGCGTCTGCTCGACTCTCATGGCCAAAGTGTAGCCGATCGGATACGAGTCGTGTGGCGTGTGCACGATGCGCCATGAAGCCGCCGATCGACGAGGGCGACGCCCCTCGCGGGACCCGCCGTTCCGTGAGCGGGGCCGCCCTCGTCGACGTGGACGGGCCCCGTGGCGAGGGCCGCGCGTGCCACACTGGCGGGAACATCGGCGGACGCGCGGGTGCGCGGACAGGGAGGTCATCATGAGGAAGGCGTTGCGCTCGCGGTTCACGGCGAAGCCGGGGAACGCGGACACGATTGCGGCGATGCTGCTGGACTACGCGGCGAGCGTGCGCGCCGAGCCCGGCTGCCTGGTCTTCGACCCGTTCCGGGAGGAGGCCGACCCGGACCGCTTCTGCGTGTTCGAGGTCTATGAGGACGACGCCGCGTTCCGGGCCCACCTGGGCGCGCCCTATGGCGGCCCGTTCAACGAGCGGCTCGCGCCCCTCATCGAGGAGCCGGAGTCGGTCCTGATCTTTCTGACGCCCCTGGAGGCGTGACGCCGGACGACTCCGGTCCCGCCGACCCCCAGGATCCGACGCGAGTTCCGGGGCGCGCGGGAGATGCCGGGAATCCGTGGACCACCGATCCCGTGCTCCACGGGATCGGTGCTAGTGTGGCGACATGGCGAACCTGACGATCACGGTGGATGAGGAGACGCTTCGGCGCGCTCGGATCCGGGCGATCCAAGAGGGCACCTCGGTCAACCACTACCTGGCCCAGCAGCTGTCGGAGTACGCGCGGGACAAGGAGCTCGAGGCGCGTCGCCGTCAGGCGATCGAGGACTTCATCGAGTTGGCACGTCAGAATCCCGGGCACAGCGGCGGACGAGGATGGACGCGCGAGGAACTCTACGAGAATGCCCGGGGAGGGCTTCGCCCATGAGGGTATTCCTCGACACGAATGTGCTGGCCTATCAGTTCGACGCTGACAGTCCTCACAAAAGGGATCGCGCGATCTCGGTCCTGGAGAACGCGGCCCCCGACGGGATCGTCAGTACTCAGGTGCTCCTGGAACTCTATTCTGTCCTCACGCGCAAGCTGGGTTTCTCGACGTCGAAGGCTGCTGAGCTCCTCGGTGCGGTGGATCTTGACGTCGTCGGCACCGACCGGACGCTCGTCCTCGACGCCGCCCGGACGGCTGCCGCCCATCAGCTCTCGATCTGGGACGCGATGATCCTCGAGGCCGCCGTGCGGGCGGGATGCGACGAGCTCTGGACCGAGAACCTGGCGGCGGGGACGACCCTGCGCGGCGTGCGGATCGTCGATCCCTTCCAGGCCTGAGGGGGAGCGCGGCCGCCTGTGCCGGTGTCCGCATTGCGCTGATCCGGGAGGCGCGCCCCTCTATGCTGAAGGATGCCCTCGCGCGGGGGCGGCCGAGGGGGAGGGCGGGGACGTGGACGGACGTGTCACGCTGGCGCAGGTGGCCGAGCGCGCGGGCGTGTCGGTGGCCACCGTGTCCCTGGTCCTCAACGACCGCCCGAAGTCGAGGATCGGCGCGTCCACGCGGGAGCATGTCCGACGGGCGGCGAGGGAACTCGGCTACACGCCCAACGCGACGGCGCGCGCCCTGCGGACCGGGCGGGCGGACACCATCGGCTTCCTCTCCGACGAGGTGACGGTGACGCGTTACGCCTCGGCGATGATCCGGGGGATCCTGGACGTCGGCGAGCAGCGCGAGCGCGCCGTCCTCATGGCGGAGAGCGGCACGCACCCCGGTGCGCTGGACCGCGCGCTCGACTCGATGCTGGCCCGGCCCGTCGACGCGCTGGTCTTCGGCATGATGCGCTCGCGCGCCGTCGATCTGCCGCCCGTCAAACGGGGGATCCCCCGGGTGATCGCCAACGGCATGAGCGAGGGCTTCCCCTCGGTCCTGCCTGACGAGTACCGGGGCGGATACACGGCGGCACGCCGCCTCATCGACGCCGGCCATCGTCGCATCGCCCTGATCGGCCGGTCCCGCGAGCATCTGGATCCCGCGGTGTCGGTGACGATCCCCCGTCGGCTGGCCGGCGTCGACGCCGCGATGGAGGAGGCCGGACTCGCCCTCGTCGCGGAGTTCCCCGGGGCCTCATGGGAGCCGGAGCTGGGCTACCGCGGGGCCTGCGCGATCCTCGGCGGGGAGGATCCGGACCGCCGGCCGACGGCGATGCTCGCGGCGAACGACCGCATCGCCTTCGGGGTCTATCAGGCCGCTCAGGAGCGGGGGCTGCGCATTCCCCGGGATCTCTCGGTGATGTCCTTCGACGATGAGGACCTGGCGGCCTACCTGCATCCCCCGGTGACCACCATGCGCCTGGACTACCGCGCGATCGGCGCGGCGGCCATGTCGCTGGCGGTCGACCTGTCCACGGGCGCGCGGACGCTCGAGGAGGCGCCGGCGGAAACCCTGGTCGAGATGCCGCTCATCGAGCGCGGCTCGGTTGCGCCGCCGCGGATCTGAGGCGACGCGGCACAGAACTCTCACCGCGAGGATCCCTGGGCTCAGGCGCCGGGGACATTGGTCCTTGCCTCCTCCTCGTCGGCGCTATAACGTTTGATCATCGACGTCGACCGCGGACGTCGCGTCGTCCCGCCGGGATGGCTGCCTCATTGACGAGGAAGGCACTGGACTCCGATGGCAAGCTTCACGCAGTCACTGAAGAATCCGTCCTACCTGCACAAATCGATCACGATCCTCATGTTCTTCGCGTCCTGGGGGATCTGGTGGTCGTTCTTCCAGCTCTGGCTGACCAACACCGACACCGGACTGGGCCTGTCCGGCGGCCAGGTCGGCACGATCTACGCCGTCAACTCCGGAGCCACCCTGGTCCTGATGTTCGTCTACGGGACGCTTCAGGACAAGCTCGGGCTCAAGCGCCACTTGGCGATCGCCCTGGCAGCTCTGACGACCTTGGTCGGACCCTTCGTCGTCTGGGTCTACGAACCCCTGCTGCGCGGCGAGTCAACGTTCCTGCTCGGTGTCATCCTGGGGTCGATCGTCCTATCGGCCGGGTTCATGGCGGGGGTCGGCCTGTTCGAGGCGCTCACCGAGCGTTTCAGTCGCAACTTCGGGTACGAGTACGGACAGGCCCGCTCCTGGGGCTCCTTCGGCTATGCCGTCGTCGCGCTCCTCGCAGGCTTCCTGTTCAACGTCGACCCGCACCTCAACTTCTGGTTGGGATCCGCCTTCGGCTTCATCAACCTGATCCTGTGGGTCTCCTGGAGGCCCGAGGACAAGATGCTCGCCCAGAAGGAGGCGGCCGGCGAGGTCACCGAGGAGGAGGTCGCCTCCACCCCGTCCGTCCGCGACATGCTCGCCGTCTTCAGGGTCGGCCACCTGTGGCTGATCATCCTCATCGTCATGATGACGTGGACGTTCTACAACGTCTTCGACCAGCAGATGTTCCCCGCGTTCTACGTCAGCCTGTTCCCGACCGCGGAGCAGGGCAATGCGACCTACGGCGTCCTCAACTCCGTCCAGGTGTTCCTGGAGGCTGCGATGATGATGGTGGTCCCGATCATCATGCGCAAGGTCGGCGTGCGCAACACCCTGCTGCTCGGCATTCTGGTGATGTGCGTGCGCATCACGGGCTGCGGTGTTTTCGACACACCGGTGACCGTGTCCTGCGTCAAGCTCCTCCACGCCCTGGAGGTGCCGATGTTCATCCTGCCGATCTTCCGGTACTTCACGCTGCACTTCAACCCGAAGCTGTCCGCGACCCTGTACATGGTCGGTTTTCAGGTGTCCGCCCAGGTCGGCGCCATGATCGTCTCGACGCCGCTGGGCGCGCTCCACGACAACATCGGCTACCAGCCGACCTTCCACATCATCTCCGGCGTGGTGCTGGTGGCGGGCATCATCGCCTTCTTCGTCCTGAAGAAGGACGGTGTGGACGTCGAGGGCGAGCCCTTCTACCGCGACTCCGAACTCCGCGAGATGGCGACCCAGGGCGCCCACTGAGACATCCGTGGACGAGGCAGCCCGCCTGGCCGGGTCCTCCCGTCCCCATCCCCACCCAGTGACGAGGGCGCCCGCTCGCGGGACGGCAGGATCACCCAGGGGCGTCGCCCTCGTCAATCGGCAAGAAACGACTGCGGATCCGAAGGAGACCGGCAATGACTGATATGACCGAGGCCCTGGAGCGAGCCGAGCGCGGCGACGACGCCATGCTCGCGCAAAGGAACGACCGGTGGTACCCGAGCATGCACATCGCGGCGCGGGCGGGGTGGATCAACGACCCGAACGGCCTGTCCTACGTGGACGGTCGCTACCAGGTCTACCTGCAGCATCATCCCTATAGCGCGGAGTGGGGGCCGATGCACTGGGCGCACGTCTCCAGCGCGGACATGGTGACATGGCAGCGCGAGCCGATCGCGATGGCGCCGTCGATCGAGGAGGACAAAGCGGGGGTGTTCTCGGGATCGGCGATCGTCCGCGACGACGGGGTGCTGGCCGTGTTCTACACCGGGCACCGCTACCGCAACGGAGTGGACGAGGAGATCGGGAATCTGCAGGTCCAATGCCTGGCGCTGTCGCGCGACGGCGGCCGGACATTCGAGAAGCGCGGCATGGTCATCGACTGCCCGGAGGGGTTCTGGCACTTCCGGGATCCGAAGGTGTGGAAGCAGGCGGACGGGCTCTGGTACCTGGTGGTCGGGGCCTCCACGCTGGAGCGGCGGGGACAGGTGTGGCTGTACCGATGCGGCGACCCGGCGCTGGAGACCTGGGAGTTCGACCGGGTGCTGTACGAAGACCCCGACCCGGGAGTGTTCATGCTCGAATGCCCGGACTTCTTCCCGCTGCTGCGGTCGGGGGAATCGGGTGCGGTGCCGGGAGCCGGGGCGTCGGAAGACGTGCGATGGGTGCTCGTGTTCTCCCCGATGGGGACGACGCCCCACGGCTACGTCGAGCGCAACGGGAACAACGCCGTGTACGTGGTCGGCGATTGGTCGCCCGGGGGCGACTTCACCGAGGTGAGCGGCCACCGGCCGAGCGACGCGGGGGCGAACTACTATGCCCCCCAGTCCTTCCTGGCCCCCGACGGGCGGCGGGTGCTCTACGGCTGGATGGGGTCGTTCGCGTCGCCGGAGCCGACGCGGGCCGCCGACAACTGGTGCGGGCAACTGACCGTGCCGCGCGAGCTGCGGCTGTCGCCGGGCGGTGATTCCGTGCTGACTCTGCCCGTGGCTGAGGTGGCCGCGCTTCGGGCGGGGACGCGGGACTTCGGGGCGTTCGATCTGGGGATCAACGAGGACCGCGTGCTCATGGGGGACGTGGGCGCGGCGGGCGTCGATGCCGGCGGCGAGGGCGCGTCCGGTGCCGTCGACGTCGAGTTGGAACTGGACCTCGCGCGCACCACGGCGGAGCGCGTCGACCTGGTCATCCACCGGACACCGTCCGGCGCGCAGACGGTGGTGTGCTGGGACGACCAGTCCGGACGTGTGTGGCTGGACCGCCGGCTGTCGGGTGAGGGCGACCGCGGGTACCGGTCGGTGCCCGTGCCGGACTCGATCGCGCCCACCGGGGCGGCCGTGGGCGATCGGGGCGTGCTCCGGTTGAGGGTGGTCATCGACCGCGGGTCCGTCGAGGTCTTCGTGGGGGAGGGGGAGGGCGTGATGTCCTCCCTCGTGTTCCCGCCGGCGGGCCCGCGCGAGTTGGCCCTGGCGTCCGAGTCCGGCGTGGCGGCCATCGCGGGTCTGCGCGTCCATGAGCTGCGAAGCATCTGGGAGTCGCCGGATCGTTGATCGCCCTCTCCCGCCGACGATGACGGGGCTTTCCCGCCCGTCCTCTCACATGACGACGGCGCGGGCCGGTAGCGTGACGGTCATGACCGTCTGCCTGCGCGTGTCGCCCGACCAGGATCCCCAGCTGGTCTCCGTCGACCCGGACCTCCCCCAGGTGTCCGTCCTGGACCTCGGCGTGACCCGCGGTGACGGGATCTTCGAGGTCCTCACCGTGGTCGACGGCCGACCGCAGGCGGTCGGCCCGCACCTGCGCCGACTCGCCAACTCCGCGGCGATGCTCGACCTCGAGACGCCGGACCCTGTGCTCGTCGAACGCGCCGTCCGAGAGGCCGCCGCCCGCCAGCACGCCGGCACCGGGGCGCGCGAGCTGCTCGTCAAGATCGTCGTCACGCGCGGCGTCGAGGGCGCGGAGCCGCCCTCGTCCACCTGCTGGGTCCTGGCCTTCCCCAGCGCCGACCACACGCGGGAGCGGACCGAGGGCGTCGACGTCATCACGCTGGAGCGCGGATACCCCCATGACATCGCGGCGCGGGCACCCTGGCTGCTGGCCGGCGCGAAGACGCTGTCCTACGCCGTCAACCGGTCCGTCCTCCGCGAGGCCCACCGCCGGGGCGCCGATGACGTCCTGTTCGTCAGCTCGGACGGGTACCTGCTGGAGGGCCCGTCGTCCTCGCTGATCGTCCGGCTCGGGCGGAGGATTTGGACGCCGTCCGCCGCGCAGGGCGTGCTGCGGGGGACCACTCAGGGCTCGGCGTTCGAGGCGCTGGCGGCGCTGGGCTTCGCCACCGGGGAGGCGCTTCTGCGTCCCGCCGACCTGGAGGGCGCCGACGCCCTGTGGCTGGCGTCCTCCAGCCGTCTGCTGGCGCCGATCCGCTCGCTGGACGGATGCCCGGCGCCCGTCGACCGCGCGATCACCGCCGCCGTCAATGAGGCCCTGCTGGCCCGCACCGAGTGACGGCCGTCCCGTGGCCGTCCGATGGCCGCCTCACTCCCCGCTCTGGCCGTCACCCGTCGACGGGGTCGGCGTGGGGGTCGGCGTCGGGGTCGACGTGCCCGTGGGCGTCGGTGTCGGAGTGAGCGTCGGCGAGGCTGTCGGCGTGGGGCTCGCTGTCGGCGTGGGAGTGGGCGCCGTGCCCGTGGGAGTCGGCGCCGGGGTGCTCGAGGACGAGGGCGACTCCGACGCCTCCTTGCCCGAGGAGACGTTGAGGTCGACGGCGGTGCCCTCCTTCACCTGCTTGCCGGCCGCGGGGTTCGTCGACTCGACCAGGCCCGCGGGCTGATCGGACCCGTCGACGGCCGTGGTGGCGCCGACCGTCAGGCCGTCCTGGACCAGCATCGCGGTGGCGGCCTCCACCGTCTGTCCGCTGACGTCGGGGACGGTGACGACCTGGGCGTCGGGGCGGCCGAGGCCCCACGCGATCAGGCCGCCGATGACGACGAGCACCAGCAGCACCGCGGCGATCGCGGCGGCCCGGCGCCGTCCCGAGGGGCGGGCGTCGTCGGACGAGGGCGGCCCCGACGGGCTGGGCTCCATCACCGACGTCGACGTCGAGGTCGGGGTCGGGGTCGGGGCCGGGGCCTGGGTCGCCGCGCCGGCCGTGTTCCCGGCCGCCGGGGGGACGCCCAGGACGGCCGTGGCCCCTGTGCGAGCGGTCCCGTCCCGCTCGGCGGCAGCGGCGAGGGCGGCCGTCTCCTGGCTGAGCGGATGGCCCGCCTGCGCGCGGATCAGGTCCTCGCGCATCTCCGCCGCGCTCTGGTAGCGCGCCTCGCGGTCCTTGACCAGGGCGCGGAGGACCACCTGGTCCAGGGCCGGGGGGATCGTCGGATCGATCGAGGACGGCGCCGGCGGCGCGGCCGTCACATGCTGATAGGCGACATCCACCGGGGACTGGCCGGTGAACGGCGGCTGCCCGGTGAGCAGCTCGAAGAGGACGACGCCGGCGGCATACAGATCCGATCGGGCATCGACGGCCTGGCCGCGTGCCTGCTCGGGGGAGAGGTACTGCGCGGTCCCCACGACGGCGTTCGTCTGGGTGAGGGCCGCATCGGTGGCGTCCAGGACGCGGGCGATGCCGAAGTCCATCACCTTCACGGCGCCGTCGGCGGCCAGCATGATGTTGCCCGGCTTGAT
Source organism: Actinomycetes bacterium (assembly GCA_023426345.1). Lineage (GTDB taxonomy): Bacteria > Actinomycetota > Actinomycetes > Actinomycetales > Actinomycetaceae > Pauljensenia. The sequence continues at coordinate 4,249 of JAFAAX010000044.1, read as the reverse complement.
GTCGCGATGGATCACGCCGGCGGCGTGCGCGGCCTCGAGGGCGGAGAGGACCTCTCCGACGATCCGGACGGCATCGGAGCGGTCCGGGGCGCCTTCCGCGGCGAGCATCTCCTTGAGTGTGCGTCCGCGGACGTACTCCATCACGATGTAGGGGACGCGGACGGGCCCGGCCGCGGGGCCGCCCTCGTCGACGGGATCGGTCCCCGTGTCGTAGACGGCGACGATGTTCGGATGGTTGAGGGAGGCGGCGGCCTGGGCCTCCCGGCGGAACCGCTCCTGGAAGACGTCATCGCGGGCCAGGTCGACGCGCAGCATCTTGATCGCCACTTCGCGTCCGAGGCGCGTGTCGACGCCGAGATGGACCTCGGCCATCCCTCCCCGCCCGATGAGCGCGCGCAGCTCGTACCGTCCTGCCAGCAGATGACCCGTGTCCACCCCGCCATTGTCCCAGCGCCGGGCTGATGTGCCCAGAGGACGGAGGGGGAGTCGGGCGGCGGTGTGCGCCCACGGCCCGGTTCGGAAGTCTCTTCGGGCGTATCCGGTGCTCGGTGGTGTGGGTGTGGGTGGTGGTTGTGCTGGTTGGTCTGTTCTGGGGGTGGGTTTCGGTGGCGGTGTCTTCGACGGTGACGCGAGCTGTACGGCGAGAGGGCACGCTGGCGCCGTCCTCGTCACACAGACATGGGTACCCCGCGGCCGAACAGCACCGAAGTCGCGCCCGAACAGCACCGAAGTCGCGGGAGAAGGGCACCGAAGTCGCGGGGAGGCGGACCTCGCGGCGCCGGGGCATCGCGCGCGCCGCCCCATGTTCCGGGCACAATGGGGGCATGGCAGTGCCTGAGAAGGATCTGGCCCGCATCCGGCGATGGTGCGAGGCGTGGGTGTCCGACGAGTCGCCCGAACGGGTGCGCCTGGAGGAGGAGACGGACGACAAGCACGTCGTCCTCTACAAGCGGCATGCCCCCTGGCGGGACGGGGAGAAGGCGACGACGGAGATCGTCGCCCGCCTGCGCTACTCGAAGAAGACCGGCCTCTGGCGCCTCCACTGGGTCGACCGCGCCGGCAAGTTCCACCACTACGACAAGTTTCCCGCTCGCGACGTCCAGTCCCTGCTGGACTTCCTGTCGACCACGAAGGACCCCGTCTTCTGGGGGTGAGACCGGGGGCGTCGTCGGACTGCCGGATCCTCGGATCCCCGCGCGATGTCTAGAGTGTCCCGCAGGGAAGCGGGTGGGCGAGAGGGCGGACGGTGCCGACGGGGAGCAGCCTGAGCGACGTCAGTCGCTACAACCAGAACGTGGTGATCCACGCCTTCCGGCGCAGGGGGCCCTCCAGTCAGCGGGAGATCGCCCAGGCGACCGGTCTCTCGGTCGCCACCGTGTCCCTCATCGTCCGCACCCTGCTGTCCCGGGGGCTGCTCACCGAGATCCGCACCGAGGTCCTCCCGCGGGGCCGCCCTCGCGTCATCGCGGACCTGGTCGCGTCGTCGCGCCACGCCATCGGCCTCCACGTCGACCCGTCGTTGATGACGGCCGTGCTGTTGGACCTCAAGGGGAGCGTGGTCGCGGAGGCGTCCTCGCGGGACGTCGATCCCGAGGATCCGAGGTCGACGATGGGGCGGGCTGCGGAGCTGGCGCGCGAGGTAGGCGGGGCTCCCTCCGCCGGTGAGGGCCGGATCCAGGGGACCGGCCTGGCCGTCCCCGGACCTGTGGACCCGGTGCGGGAGTCGCTGGTCAGTCCCGTCTGGCTGCCCGGGTGGTCGGGCGCTCCCCTGTCCGCCATGCTCCGGGAGCATCTGGACTCCCCGATCCCCCTCATCAAGGACACGCTGGCGGCCGTCATCGGGGAGAGCTGGACCCGAGGCGGGCAGGCCCTCGACTCGACGATGGTGTTCCTCTACGTCGGGACGGGGACGGGGATCGGACTGTCGAACCGGGGCGAGCCGCTGGGAGGGGCCTCCGGCAACACCGGCGAGGTCGGGGCGATGCTCCTCGCCCTCGACGGGGACGAGCCCTCTCCCGAGAGCGCCCTGCGCAATGACCCGGCGAAGCTGGTCGACCAGGCCCGCCGGGCTGGGATCCTCACGGGCCCGACGGAGGCGGTGCGGAGCCCGCACGAGGTCGACCTGCAGTTCCGTGCCCTGTGCCGTCTCGCGCGGGACGGCGACCGGGGCGCTGTCGACATCGTCTCAGCGGCGGCCGGGAGGATCGCCCGGGTCGCGGCGATGGCGGTCGACCTGGTCGACGCCGACATGCTGGTGTTCGGCGGCCCGTACTGGGAGCTGGTCTCCCCCTGGTACCTGGAGGCGGCGCGCCGGCAACTGGCGCAACGATCGGCTGGCGGTCCGCACCCTGTGACGGTGTCCGGGACGGTGATGGACGGCGATGTCGGCGCGGTGGGCGCGGCATCGGCGGTGCTGGACAGGCGTTTCGTGCCGCGTCCCCCGGGCCGCGGGTTGCCGACGTCCGGCGGGGGCCCCGAGGAGGGCTGAGAGCCTCGTCTGCCGTGGAGCGACGACACGCCGGTGAGCCCGCGAGCCCCGGGGTCCGTCCTCCGAGGGTCCGTCTGCGTTGCGGATGCTTCGTGCGAAGATGCCTGAGGGTCTCTTGACGATCTTTATTTTGGACTTCATACTATTTCTGTTCGGCACCCCGACAGGTGCCGCCTCAGGAGAGGACCCGCAGTGGTCGAGGGTGCTTCTCCGCATCGCGTGCCACCCAGGACATTCGGCACGCCGTTCGATGACGACACGGAGAGAGGCTGGACGATGAGGAGTTCATTCAGGCTTCGCGGTGTGTGGATGACCGCCGCGCTGGCAGGAGCGGGGGCACTGGCGCTCGCGGGATGCTCGACAGGAGGGGGCGCCGCGGCGTCCGGGGCCTCCGGCGGGTCGGAGGGGGACGGCGGGACGGTCGAGCTCACCATCACCACCAATTCCATCACCGGGGGGAAGAACGCCGCGGAGGCGGACTGGATCCAGGACTGGGTGATCCCCCAGTTCCAGGACGCGCAGAAGGCGGCCGGCAAGGACGTCACCGTGACCTTCCAACCCCAGGGCGTCGATGACGAGGACTACAAGACGAAGATCGCGCTGGACTTCCAGTCCGGCAAGGGCGCGGACATCGTCGGGCTCGACGGCATCTGGATCGGCGAGTTCGCCCAGGCCGGGTACATCAAGCCGCTGGCCGAGGTCGGCGGTGACGCCGTCACCGCGTGGGACGGGTGGGCGCAGATCCCCGAGGCCGTCCAGAACGGCATGTCCTTCGAAGGGGATGTCTACGCGGTCCCCCAGGGCGCGGACGGCCGCGTCCTCTACTACAACAAGACCCTGTTCGAGCAGGCGGGGCTCCCCGCCGACTGGAATCCGACGTCCTGGGACGACATCCTCGACGCGGCGCGGGCCCTCAAGAAGATCGACGGCGTCACCCCCATCCAGCTCAACGCCGGCACCGCCATGGGCGAGGCCACGACGATGCAGGGCCTCCTGCCCATGCTCGCCGGCGCCGGCGGGCAGGTCTGGACCGACGGCAAGTGGCTCGGCGACTCCACCGCACTGCGTGACACGCTCGATCTGTACAAGACGATCTACGTCGACGAGGGGCTCGGCGATCCGATCCTCCAGCAGGAGGCCTCCGGCCGCGACACCTCGTTCCAGGAATTCGCGGACAGCCAGATCGGCATCCTCCTCGAGGGCGACTACTTCTGGCGGTCCGTCGTCAACCCGGCCGAGGGCGTCGGGACGGCGCCGATGGCTGACCGCGACACCGTGGTCGGATATGCGTTGATCCCGTCGATGAAGGCCGGGGCGGGCGTCAACCGGCAGGACTTCGTCTCCATGTCGGGGGGCACGGGGCGCGTCCTCAACCCGAACTCCGCGAATCCCGAACTCGCCTGGGAGCTCCTCGCGTTCATGAACTCGCCGGAGGCGTTCGCGGCGCGGGCCGCGGGCACGCTGTCGATCTCGCCGCGCGATGACGTCAACGCCACGCTGCTCAAGGACGATCCGATGCTGACGTTCGTCTCCGAGAAGGTCCTGCCCGTGTCGCTCTACCGACCAGGTCTGGCGGAGTACCCGGAGGTCTCCACGGCACTCCAGCAGCTGACCCTGGACGTCGTGACAGGCACGTCGGTCGACGATGCCGTCTCGACCTACGAGTCCTCGCTCGAGGGCATCGTGGGCGCCGACAACATCTCGAAGTGACGACGCCGCGATGAGCACACGCACGGAGACGGCGCCGCGGGGGTCGCGACC
>JAFAAX010000097.1 GCA_023426345.1 Actinomycetes bacterium | reverse complement strand
CCCTCCGCCCGACAGCCGAGCGCGCCCGCGGCCCGACTGTCGCGCCTCCCGCGACCGATGGAAGAATGGACCCATGCCCCAGTCGTTGGAGATCACCGCGGCCACCGTGGACCCCGCGCTCCTGGACCTCCCGTGGGAGCTTCCCCTGGTGGAGTGGCCGCGCGAGATCCTCGCGGCGCTGCCGCGAGGGCTGTCCCGCCACGTCGTTCGCTTCGTCAACCTGTCGGGACGCGTCATCGCCGTCAAGGAGATCGGGGAGACCGTCGCCCACCACGAGTACGAGATGCTGCGCGATCTCTCGCGCCTGGAGGCGCCCTCCGTCGTGCCGACGGCCGTCATCACCGGGCGGCGCGACCACGCCGGTGAGGAACTGGGCGCGGTCCTGGTCACCGAGCACCTCCAGTTCTCGCTGCCCTACCGGGCGCTGTTCCGCAGCCACATGCGCCCCGACACCGCGACGCGCCTCATCGACGCCCTGGCCGTCCTCCTGGTCCGCCTGCACCTCCTGGGCTTCTACTGGGGCGACGTCTCACTGTCGAACACCCTGTTCCGCCGCGACGCAGGCGCCTTCTCCGCCTACCTGGTGGACGCGGAGACCGGGGAGCTCCACCCCTCGCTCACGGATGGGCAGCGCGACTACGACGTCGATCTGGCCCGCACGAACATCATCGGCGAGCTCATGGACCTCCAGGCCGGGGCGTACTTCCCCGAGGAGGCCGACCCCATCGAGGTCGGCGACCGCATCCGCTCGCGCTATGAGGACCTGTGGCGCGAGTTGACCGCCCCGGAGTCCATCGAGGCCGATCAGCGGTGGCGCGTCGCCGCGCGGATCGAGCGCCTTAACGAGCTCGGCTTCAACGTCGGCGAGCTCAAGATGGTCTCCGACCTGGACGGCACGCACCTCACGATCCAGCCGAAGGTCGTGGACTCCGGGCACTACCACCGCCAGATCATGCGGCTGACCGGTATGGACGTCGGTGAGAAGCAGGCCCAGCGCATGCTCAACGACCTGGAGACGTATCGGACGATGTCCGGCCGGGCCGATCAGCCTCTCGAGATCGTCGCGCACGAGTGGATGCGCGACGTCTTCGAGCCCGTCATCGAGGCCGTCCCGCCCGAGCTGGCACGCAAGCTGGAACCCGCCCAGATCTTCCACGAGTTCCTTGAGCACCGCTGGTTCCTCGCCCAGAAGGCCGGCCATGATCTGCCGATGCGCCAGGTCATCGACTCCTACGTCCGCACCGTCCTGCCCGCCAAGCGGGATGAGGCCGTCCTGCTGGACCCCGGACCGCAGGACACCGCCGAGATGGGGGCCATCGACCTCGACGACCCCGACGGGCCGTGGACCGGCCCGTCGTCCCTGTGGGGGGATGCCCCGCCCCGGCCTGGTTCGCTCCTCCCGTCCTCCGATCCGAAATGAGCACGCGCATGTCCGACCACGAGTTCCCCCGGATCTACGCCCACCGCGGCGCGTCCTCCCTGGCGCCGGAGAACACGATGGGCTCCTTCGTCAAGGCGATGGAGGTGGGGGCCCGCAGAATCGAGTTCGACGTCGACATCATGGGCGACGGCACTCTGCTGATCATCCACGACCAGACGCTCGACCGCACCACCGACGGACGCGGCGGCTACTACGACCTCGGGTACTCCGACCTGCGCCGGCTCGACGCCGGGAAGTGGTTCTCGCCGACGTACCGGTTCGAGCGGATCCCCGAGCTCGCCGACGTCGTCGAGTTCCTCAACCGCTACCCACACATGGGCGGCAACCTCGAGATCAAGCCGTGCCTGGGCGGCGCCCGTCTGCGCGAGCAGCTGGTCGACGCCGTCGCCGCCGCAGTGGACGCCCTGGACGGCGCGCGCTCCCGGCTGCTGGTCTCCAGCTTCGATCACGACGCGCTGGCCCGATTCCACGCGGCGCGCCCCGCGATCGACCTGGGGTGGTTGTTCGCCCGGACGGGCCAGCCGGGCCCCGACTGGCGCTCCGGGGCGCCCGAGCTGGGATGCCGCGCCATCCATCCCGACGATCAGGGCCTCACGGAGGCCGAGGTCGCCGCGATGCTCGATGCCGGGTTCGAGGTCAACGTGTGGACCGTCGACGACCTCGACCGGGCCCGCGAGCTCGCCCGATGGGGCGTCACGGGGATCTTCACGAACCGGCCGCAGGACTTCCCGGCGTCGGCGCTGGAGCGCTGAGGCGCCCGGATTCGCCTCTTGTCTCTCGGGCTCCTGACCGGCTCGCCGCCGAGGGCTCTCAGTGGGCGGTCGGATCGCCCTGGCCGTCCGAGGCCCGCGAACGACGCCGGATCGCGCGCAGGCCGAGGTACTTGATCAGGGACATCTCCGCCACGGAGTCGACCACCAGGAGCCCTCCGACCACGCCGCCGAGCCTCGTCCATCCCGAGCGCGGGGACTGCGCGTGGATCGACAGCGCCAGCAGGGTCGCGCCCGCCGCCGCCTCGACGGAGGCGCCGACGCGCAGGACCCACGGGCGCTCGATGGCCGTCGTGTGGTAGAAGTCCCAGGCCGGGAACGACGGGGAGTCCGGTTCCTTGAGCATGATGTCCACGCTGCGGCCGATGGCGTTGGAGATGCCCTTCGCCAGGTGCATCTCCGCGCCGGGGACGTCCTCCGCGTAGGCCCGGCCGAGCAGGAAATCCGCCGTGCGGGCAGGCAGCGCCAACGCGTCGACGACCGCGCGCACGGCCTCCGCGCCGGTCAGCGACGTCGCGGCGTACAGGGCGTCGGCGTCGGCGCCCGGCACCTGCGCGGCGATCGCGTCCGTCTCGGGCCGGTCCCCCACCAGATCGGCGATCGCCTCCGGCAGGTCGGCCGCCTCGGGCAGCGCGCCGGGCACGAGCCGGCGCCGCATCGCCCAGTTGTGGGTGACGACGTGCTCGACGTGCTCATCGGTCACCAGGAACGCCTGGAACTCGTCCCGCGACATCGACAGCGTCACCAGGGGCAGCTCCCCGAAGTTCCACCCGAGCCTCTCGGGGGGCAGCTCGGCGAGCAGGGCCCGCCCGCCATCCGCCAGCGCGATGTCCGCCAGGTCGATCCCCTCCAGGGCGGCCAGCAGCGGCACCGAGGACGCCGGCGTCCGTCCGATCTCGACGATGCGCGAGGCGGACGGGACGTCGAGGTCGTCGTCCTCGTCGATGGCCTCCTCCTCGGCCGCGCGGTCGGTGAGCGGGGACGTGCCCGCAGGCAGATGATCGGCGTCGACCTCGCCCAGGCGCACATCGGCGGCGAAGGCCGCGGCCAGCGTCTCAGCCAGATCGGCCAGCGCCGGCCCGGAGGCCGGTTCCCCCTGGTCGCCCACGGTGGCGACGGCGCCGTCGACGCCGGTCGCCACGGAGATCCCGAGCAGCTGCGGGGACCGCTCGAACCATTCCAACTGGGCGAGCACGCCCTTCGAGGCCAGGTCGGCGGCGACCCGCTCCGGATCCAGGTCGCGCGCGACGATCATGCCCTCGACGCGCTCCCACTGGTTCGTCGTCATGGAGATCCTCCCCGAGTCGATGTGTGCCTCCATCATGCCCGCATCCGGGGCCCGTGTCCTGGGACCCGCGGGATGACGCACAGACGTTCAGCGTCTCCGCCGGCACGCGGCCGCGGTCAGGCGGTTGTGCGAGACGGCGAGCGGGCGCCGCCCTCGTCGATGCGGGGGGAATGGGCGCGCGGGCGGATGCGGCACGGGCCCGCCGCGGGGGACTCCCCCACGACGGGCCCGTCACCGTCAGTCAGTCGAGCCGACGACTCACTTCATCTTCGTGCCGACGGAGCCCAGACGGTCCGCGGCCTCGACGACGCGCGCCGCCATGCCGGCCTCGCCCGCCTTGCCCCACGCGCGCGGGTCGTACTGCTTCTTGTTGCCGACCTCGCCGTCGATCTTGAGGACGCCGTCGTAGTTCTTGTACATCCAGTCGGCGACCGGACGAGTGAAGGCGTACTGGGTGTCCGTGTCGACGTTCATCTTGATGACGCCGTTGGCCACGGCCAGCGCGATCTCGGCGTCGGTGGAGCCCGACCCGCCGTGCATGACCAGGTCGAACGGACGGTGGTCCAGGCCGTAGTGCTCCTGGACCTCCTGCTGGATGGTGCCCAGGATCTCCGGGCGCAGCTTGACGTGTCCCGGCTTGTAGGCGCCGTGCACGTTGCCGAAGGTGAGGGCCGTGATGTAGCGGCCCTTCTCGCCCAGGCCCAGGGCCTCGACCGTCTTGATGGCGTCGGCGGTGGACGTGTAGAGCTTCTCGTTGATCTCGCCGACGACGCCGTCCTCCTCGCCGCCCACCGCACCGATCTCGACCTCGAGGATCGTGTGGGAGGCGACGGCCTTGGGCAGCAGGCGCTTCGCGATCTCCAGGTTCTCCTCCAGAGGGATGGCCGAGCCGTCCCACATGTGCGACTGGAACCAGGGCAGGCGGCCCGCCTTGACCTCTTCGATCTCCAGTTCCATGAGGCCCTCGGTCCACGACTCGAGATTCTGCTTGGCGCAGTGATCGGTGTGCAGGGCCACGTTGACGGGGTAGTTCTTGGCGACCTCGCGAGCGTAGGCCGCCATGGCCAGCGATCCCGCGATGCGATCCTTCACCGAGGAGCCGGACCAGTACTCGGCGCCGCCGACGGACACCTGCAGGATGCCATCGGTCTCGGCGTCGGCGAAGCCGCGCAGGGCCGCGGTCAGGGTCTGCGAGGACGTCACGTTGATCGCCGGGTAGGCGAACTTGCCGTCCCGGGCGCGGTTGAGCATCTCGTTGTAGACCTCAGGGGTTGCGATGGGCACAGGAGCCTCCTAGACGAATGGAAAGTGTCCGCGTTGATTGTCCCACACGACGACTGTTTCTCTGAAGGGCGGAGGTCCCGCCGATATGGGGTCTGAGACACCCGTCGACAGCCGCCGGCCCGCTGTCCTGGCTGTGGCCCGTCCGCCGTCAGTCCGCGGCGCGGGTCGCCCATGCCCACATCGCGATGGCGGCGGCATGCCCGACGTTCATCGACCGCGTCGATCCCCGCTGGGTGATGTGGAGGATCCGCGAGCACCTCGCCCTCATCTGCGGGCTCAGGCCACTCGACTCCTCGCCGAACACCAGGCAGGCCCGCGCCGGGAGCGGCGCCCCCTCCAACGGCATCGATCCGGGCACGTTGTCGACCCCGATGAGTTCCAGTCCGCGCTGTCGGCAGTGCTCCGCCAGCGCCTGCGCGTCCTCCAGATGGTCCACCGGCAGATAACGGTCGGTCACCATGGCGCCGCGCCGGTTCCAACGTCGGCGACCCACGATGTGGACGGCGGAGATCCCCAACGCGTTCGCGGTGCGCACAATCGCTCCGATGTTGAAGTCGTGGCCCAGGTTCTCGACCGCGATCTCCAGGCCCAGCGCCCGCGCTGCCACATCGCGTCGGATCGCATCGACCGTCCAGTAGCGGTAGCGGTCCTCGACGTTGCGGGCGTCCCCCCGCTCCAACAGGTCGGGATCCAGCCGCCCGTCCTGCGGCCAGGGGCCGGGCCACGGCCCGACGCCGACCGCCTCCTCGCCGCGAGCGCCCGGCCGGTCCTGCGAGTCGTCGGCGCCCTCGACCCGGCCGACGCCGTCGCCGCCCTCGACGCCGTCGCCTCCCGCAAGCCCCGCGTGCTCGGTGCCGCCCGTCTCCTCCACGCCGCCACCCTACCGACCGTCGAGCCCGGTCGGTTCGCCCGGTCGCCCGGTCAGCCCCGCCGACCCTGGTCGGCGGAGAGTAAGGGGACCGGATGGCCGAGCCCTGCCACAGCATCCGACCCCGCCACGGCACCGGGACCTCGCCCAGCGCGCTCCACGGCGGCGCGCGGCCCTCTAGATTGGTGGCATGACGAACATCGCGACTGCGTCAATCCCTCTGGACCAGATGCCTCCCGTCACCGCCTGGCTGTCCGACATGGACGGCGTGCTGGTCAAGGAGGATCGGGCCCTGCCCGGCGCTCAGGAGTTCCTCGACGCCCTCCAGCGCAACGGCCTGCCGTTCCTCGTGCTGACCAACAACTCGATCTTCACCAACCGGGATCTCTCGGCCCGTCTGGCCAACTCCGGGCTGGACGTCCCCGAGGAGCGGATCTGGACCTCCGCGAATGCGACCGCGGCATTCCTCACGCAGCAGTCCCCGAACTCCACGGCCTTCGTCATCGGCGAGGCCGGGCTGACCACCGCCCTTCACGGCGCGGGCTACGTGATGACGGACACGGATCCGGAGTTCGTGGTGCTCGGCGAGACCCGCAACTACGACTTCAACGCCCTGTCGCGCGCGATCCGGCTCATCGAGTCGGGGGCGAAGTTCATCGCGACGAATCCCGATGTCACCGGCCCGTCCGATCAGGGCACGCTGCCGGCCACGGGCGCCGTGGCCGCCATGGTCACGGCGGCGACCGGACGCACCCCGTATTTCGTCGGCAAGCCGAATCCCGTGATGATCCGCGCCGGCCTCAACCGCATCGGCGTGCACTCCGAGGACGCCGCGATGGTCGGGGACCGCATGGACACCGACATCCAGGCGGGCGTGGAGGCCGGCCTGCGCACGCACCTGGTGCTGTCGGGATCGACGCGGCGCGAGCAGATCATCGGCTTCCCGTTCCGCCCCTTCGGGATCCACGACGGGATCGGGGATCTGATCCCCCTGGTGGAGGCCCACCGGGGATGAATCTCACCGGTACAGCCGCAGGCCCCTCGGGGTCTCCGCGAACCCGGCGTCGCGCAGCGCCCGCCCGAAAGGCGCGGTGCGCACGGGGTCCCCGTCGACTGTCTCGACGGTGAGCGGCGCGGTCCCTCCCTCCGCCAGTGCGGCGGCGAGCGCGCGGGCGGCGTCGGCCAGGGCGGCGGCCTCGTCGGTGAACGTGAGAACCGCGTGGCCTCCTCGCCCCATCCAGACCACCGCGGCCCCCTCACGGA